>DASYGM010000006.1:0-2341 GCA_035999715.1 Micrococcaceae bacterium
ACCGCCAGGCACAATCCTGTCAGCACGGCGGTGCGCTCCGGGATGATGCTGACATCCAGGGAGAGGTCCGGTCCGGGAGATCCGTATCGTTTGGCCAGTAGGCCCATGGCAAAGGTGGTGGCGAACAGGACCACCGAGGCCACCAAAAACCACTTGGATCGGAGCGGCAGCCGTAAGGGAGGGACAGGGGAAACAGGAGACTTCATGCTTTCCTTATTTTTCGCGGAGGACGAGCGCCAAATGGGATCCGGCTCCCGTGAGCGGGAGGAACGGCGGTTGGCAATAATTTGTTCTGTCTAAGAACTAGTCTAGTACAGCCGGGTCGTAAAGACGGATGGGTGCGGCGCCTCCGACCAGACGCACGGGCCGGTCCCACCCCTGGAATCTATACTTCAGACCATGACTGAGGGACACCGGGTGCTGGTGGTGGAGGACGATGCCGCTCTGGCCGGTATGCTCGAGGAACTGCTTCGCAGCGAGGGCTACACCTTGGTGCTGGCCCCGGATGGTCAGCGGGCACTCCACGAGGGACTCAGCCGGCCCTTTGATCTTTTCCTGATGGACCGTGGGCTGCCGGCGATCGACGGGCTGGATGTGCTGGGACGGTTGCGTGGCAGGGGTGTAACCACCCCGGCGCTCATCCTCTCGGCTCTCAGCAACCCGGCGGACAGGGTGGAGGGGCTGGACCGCGGTGCGGAGGACTATCTGGGTAAGCCGTTTGACGTTGAAGAGCTGCTGGCCCGGCTGAGGGCGTTGTTGCGCCGGCACACAGCGATTTCGAATGCTATCCGCGTGCCGGGAGGTTTGCTGGACACACGTGCCCGCACTGTGACCCTGCGCAGCGGGGAAACCAAGGTCCTCTCGGAACGGGAAAGCGACATGCTGGAACATCTGGCCCGCCGTCCGCAGCAGATCTTCGCCCGGGAAGACCTGATGGTGACGGTCTTCGCCGAAGCGGACGACGAAGGCGTCGTGGACACCTACGTGCACTACCTGCGCAAAAAGCTCGGCCGCTCCATCGTCCTGACCGTGCGCGGCGTGGGATACAGGCTCGGAGCGCTCACATGAGCGAACGCGACCGCTCCGAGCTGCGGCGCACCGTGACCGGGCTGGCCGCCCGGTTCACTATCCTGATCCTGGTTCTGCTGGCGCTGATGGGCGCCCTGCTGTACTCGATTGTGGCCGCGGGGAGTGCGGAATCCGTGAGCCGGACACTGACGGATGCGACCATGATCGACTCGCCCGCCGACGCGCCGCTGGGGGTCTTCGTTGCCATTTCCAGCAACAACGCGCTGACCGTCTCCAGCAATGCTCCATCCGGGCTTCCAGATACCGCCGCTATCAGCCGGGTCCTGGCCTCTCACGATACAGAACGCCTCAACCTTGAGGTGGCCGGGCGGCCCTATTCCGTGCTGACCACGTTTCGCAATGGTCGCGTCGTCCAGGCCGCGATCGACCAGCATGAAGGCCCGGAAGAACTGGGCCGGTTGGTCCAGGCTTTGGTCCTTGCCGGTGGGGCTGCCGCCGTGCTGGCCGCGGTGTGTTCGGTGTGGATGGCGCGCCGGGCGATGCGACCGTTGGTGCGGAGCCTGGCGCTGCAGCGCCGGTTCGTTGCCGATGCCAGCCACGAGCTGCGGACCCCCCTGACGCTGCTCAGTACCCGGGCACAGCTGCTGCGTCGCAAGCTGGCCGGCGCCGGGCAGCCTATGGCCAATACGGAAACCGCAGCAGGAGTGGAACGGATCGTCGAGGACGCCAGCTTGCTGACCGACATCCTGGATGACCTGCTGGTGTCGGCGGATCCCCGGGGAGCGGCCGAGCAGGCACCCGTGGATCTGGGCACAGTAGCCGACCGCGCCGTGGAGATGTCCGGGGATGAGGCCCGCAGCCGGCAGATCAGGCTCGAACGCATCGGCCCCCCGGCACCGGTCACTGTCCTTGGTTCGGAGATTTCTCTGCAGCGCGTCTTCACGGCGCTGATTTCCAATGCCCTTGATCACGCCCGCACCTCCACTACCGTTGAGATCGGTTCGCACGGGCGCGACGCCGTCATCCGGGTCATCGACGACGGCCCCGGTTTTGCTCCGGACGAGCTCCGCGGCCGGGCTTTTGAGCGCTTTGCCAGCTCGCGGCCATCGGATGGTTCCGTGGCGGCAACCCGGCACTACGGCCTGGGGCTGGCGCTGGTAGCTGAGATAGCGGCCCTGCACCACGGCAGAGTCAGCATCGCACCGCCGCCACCAGGCGGAGGTGCGGTGGTCGCCGTCGTCCTTCCGCTGGCCGGAGACCGAAAGGCCCCTGACAGGCCGGTCTAAGAATATGCAAAGAATCCGCGCGGAGG
>DASYGM010000016.1:0-18967 GCA_035999715.1 Micrococcaceae bacterium
ACCAGGCCATCGACGTCTCCACCACCCGGGTCAGCGACGCCCAGCGCGAACTGGGCATGCGCGAGGGCTTCGACATCGGCCTGGAAATGTCCGGCCACCCCACCGCCCTGCCGGAGATGATCGACAACATGAACCACGGCGGCCGGATCGCCATGCTCGGCCTGCCCAGCCAGCCCATCGACATCAACTGGGGCAAGGTGGTCACGCACATGCTCACCCTCAAGGGCATCTACGGCCGGGAAATGTTCGAGACCTGGTACGCGATGAGCGCCATGCTCTCCTCCAACCGCGTCCTGCACCGGAACGTCTCCGCCGTCGTGACCGACAGGATGCCCGCCGCGCAGTGGGAAAACGGCTTCGCGGCCGCCCGCTCCGGCGTCTGCGGCAAGGTTGTGCTGGACTGGAGTAACTGAGTTCCAACACCCACCAGCAAGCCGCAGCCACCAGACCAGCCAATCCACGCCGTCGCCCCTGCAAGGAGAGAACATGTACGCCGCAATGAAAGACCAGTTGGCCGCCGAACTGGAGGAGATCCGTCAGGCGGGCACGTTCAAAGCCGAGCGCCGGATTTCCTCCCCACAGTCCAGCCATATCCAAGCCGGTCCACTGGACGGGCAGGACGCGCCGGTGCTGAATTTCTGTGCCAACAACTACCTGGGCCTGGCCGACCATCCCCAGATGGTCGCCGCGGCCAAGGAGGCGATGGATGAACGCGGCTTCGGCATGGCCTCGGTCCGTTTCATCTGCGGCACCCAGGACCTGCACCTGGAACTCGAGGCGCGGGTATCTCGCTTCCTCGGCACGGAGGACACCATCTTGTTCTCCTCCTGCTTCGACGCCAACGGCGGCGTCTTCGAGTCACTCTTCGGGCCGGAGGACGCCGTGATCTCCGATGCGCTCAACCACGCCTCCATCATCGACGGCATCCGGCTGTGCAAGGCGCAGCGGCTGCGCTATGCGAACCGGGACATGGCGGAGCTGGAGACCCGGCTGCAGGAGGCCTCCGGCGCGCGGCGCCGGATCATCGTCACCGACGGCGTCTTCTCGATGGACGGCTACCTTGCCCCGCTGGCCGCGATCTGCGACCTTGCGGACCGCTATGACGCCCTGGTGATGGTGGACGATTCGCATGCCGTCGGCTTCATGGGCGACACCGGGGCTGGAACGCCGGAGCACGCCGGCGTTGGGAATCGCGTTGACATCTACACCGGGACCTTCGGCAAGGCCCTGGGCGGCGCATCGGGCGGCTACGTTTCGGCGCGGCGGGAAATTGTGGCGATGCTGCGGCAAAAGGCCCGGCCGTACCTGTTTTCCAACTCGCTGGCCCCTGCCATCGTGGCCGCCACGCTGAAGGCGCTGGACCTGGTGGAGGGCTCCGCGGACCTGCGCGCCCGGCTCTTCGAGAACGCGGCGCTGTTCCGCCGCCGGATGAGCGAGGAGGGCTTCGACCTGCTCGATGGCGAACACGCGATTGTCCCGGTGATGTTCGGTGACGCCGTAGTGGCAGCCCGCATCGCAGACGGCATGCTGGCGCACGGCGTCTATGTCACCGCCTTCAGCTACCCCGTGGTGCCCAAGGGCGCGGCGCGCATCCGGGTGCAGCTTTCGGCTGCCCACACGGACGACGACGTCGAGGCTTGCGTTCGCGCGTTTGTGGCGGCCCGGGACGCTTTGGCGGCCTGAAGCGCGGCCCCCGGACCCTTCTGATTGTGATTTAGATCACATTACAAAAAGCGCCTGCAGGTCTATCATGATCCCGTCGGCCCTGCCGTTGCTCATTGGCAATTGGGGCCAAAACCAGGAGGCTTTGTGATGAGCGAAATATCTCCAATCAGAAAATCCATCCGCACCGATTCAATCCGCACCGGGGGCAGTGGCCTGAAGGGCATTGGCGGGCTTTGGGGCGAACTACTTGCAGAATTCCTCGGTACCTTTGTGCTGATCGCCTTTGGCGACGGCGTCGTCGCCATGGCTGTGGCGGCGCTCCCCGGATCCGGCCGTGCACAGACCTCGACGACGATCTTCCTCGCCGCCGGGGACTGGCTGCTGATCACCTGGGGCTGGGCGCTGGCCGTCACCATGGGCGTTTACGTGGCCGGCGGGGTCAGCGGTGCACACATCAACCCGGCCGTAACCGTGGCCTTCGCCGTCAGGAGAAAATTCCCCTGGAACAAGGTTGGCCCCTATATTGTGGCCCAAGTGGTGGGCGCCTTCGTCGGAGCCGCGTTGGTGTTCCTGGTGTACCACCAGGCCATCAACGCCTATAACGAAGCAGTGGGAACCACCAAAACCGGGCCAAAGGGCCTGGCCACCTATTCGATCTTCGCCACCTTCCCCGCGCCGTATTACAACGGAAACCTGGTCGGGCCCCTGGTGGACCAGATCGTGGGCACCGGGTTCCTGGTGATGCTGATCGTGGCGATCATCGACCTGCGCAACACGGCCGTCAAGGCCAACCTCGGGCCGTTCATGATCGGCCTGGCGGTCGCAGCGATCGGAATGTCCTTCGGCGCGAACGCCGGCTACGCCATCAACCCGGCCCGCGACTTCGGTCCGCGGCTCTGGGCTTGGGTGGCCGGCTGGGGACAAACGGCCATGCCCGGCACCGTCGACGGGTCCTTCAGTTGGTACTTCTGGGTGCCGATAGTCGGGCCGCTGATCGGCGGTGTAATAGGCGTACTGCTCTACGACTGGTTCATCGGCGACGTCCTGCACGCCCGGGGCAACGTTCCGGAGCCTCCAGGGCGTACCCGGGAGCCTGTGGAGGACGAGGAAGATCTGGAAAACGGGCCGCCGGCGGTCCGCGACGCGGCTGCCGACGATTCCAGGGCCAGGCGGTCCAGCCTGCACCGCGGGGATGTTGCGGACGGGGACACGCCTCTGGAAGAGTAGCGTCCTATGGAAAGGCCTGCGGTGAACGCTGACGTACTGATAGTGGGTGGCGGCATCGCAGGCCTTTCGCTTGCCTGGCAACTGGCCCCGCGCGCCAGCGTGGTGCTCCTTGAAGCCGAGGGGTCACTGGCCTACCACACGTCCTCCCGCTCCGCGCGCCAGATGCAGCCCAGCTATGGGCCCGGGCCCATCAAGGAACTGACGGCCCGCAGCATCCCCACCGTCCAGCAGATCTCCGCCGAACTGGGACACTCGATCCTGTCCCCGCGGCCGCTGATCTTCATTGGCACCGAGGCGGAGGCTGCCGCACAAAGCGCTGCCAACGGCTACCTCAAACCCCTGGGCCAAGCCGACGCCCTGCGGATGAGCCCGGACCTGCGTCCGGAATCCTTCCAGGCCGCCTGCCTGGACGACTCGGCGCTGGAGGTGGACGTTCCGCAGCTGCTGGAGTTCTACCGGTCACGGGCCGAAGCTGCGGGGGCGGAAATCAACACCGACGCCCCCGTCCACACCGCCCAGCGCACGGCGGCAGGCTGGACCGTGGGTGCCGGCAGTAACGCCTACTCCGCTGGCGTCGTCGTCAATGCCGCCGGAGCCTGGGCAGACCCGCTCGCCGTGGTCTTCGGAGTCGGCATCCAGGGCCTGCGCCCGCACCGGCGCACCGCCGCCATCGTCAGCACAGAACGCCCGGTGAATCCCGCCGGCCCCATGATTGCCGCCGCGGATGACACCTTCTACTACCGGCCGGACGGTTCCGACCTGCTGATCTCCCCGTGCGAGTCCGTCGTCAGCCTGGCCGAGGACGCCAAACCAATGGACGAGGACGTGCGCCGGCTGATGGACCGCATCGGTACGGTCACCACCTTGGGCATATCGGGGCTGCGCCGGTCCTGGACCGGATTGCGCACCACCGCGCCGGACGGCCTGCCGGTGGTCGGTTACGACCCTGAAGCGCCCGGATTCTTCTGGCTGGCAGGGCAGGGCGGCTACGGCATCCAGACCTCCGCGGCCATCGCCGCGATGGCCGCCGAACTCATCCTCTCAGAGGGGAAATCCTCCGGACCTGTCCCGGAAACCGTGGCCGAAGCCCTCAGCGCCCGCCGCTGAGCCGCCTGGCTGGTGGCGGCTCGTTGGTGGAGCCTAGTTTGATCGCACCTAGCTGGTGGCGGCGGAGGCGATCACGCCGAGTCCCAGCGCGGCTATCATCCCGCTGCTGGCCCGCTCGATCACGCGGCCAACCTTGGGCCGCTGCAGCCAGTCCATGGCCTTGGCCGCCGCCAGGGCAATCATCATCAGGTAGGTGAAACCGATCACGGCCTCGATGGAGCCCAGGATCATCGCCGTCGTCATGGTGTTGCCACCGTGCGGGATGAACTGGGGGACCACGGCCAGATAGAACAGCCCCACTTTGGGATTCAACAGCGTCGACAGGGCCCCGGCACTAAATCCGGCCCAGGATCCCATCCGCTTGCGCGGCAGCGCGGCACCGTGGTGGGCAAGCTTGGCCCCGCTGCGCCGCGCCCGGATCAAAGCCGAGACGCCAAGGTAGAGCAGATACAGGCCGCCGGCAATCTTCAGCCAGCGGAAGACTTCTGCGGACTGTTCCAGGACAGCGGCCAGGCCGACGCCCACCAGCGCGGCCCAGACCAGGGCAGCCAAGGCGCTGCCTGCGGCTGCCGCAATGCCGGCGTGGGCGCGGTTCAGCGCAATCCGAAGCACCAGGAAGGTGTCCGGGCCGGGGGTAACCGAGAGCAGCAGGCACAGGCCAGCGAAGGCGAGCAGGGAAGCGAGGGTCATGCGGTAATTATCGGTGTGAGCGGCCAACGGTGGCAAGCCGTTTAGCGTAATGTCCGGTACCACTGTCCGGCATCCCGGACACGGCAGCATGTGGATCTCAACCTGACAACCAGGCGCCCCGTAGGGTTGGAGGATGAGCATCCTGATCACCAATATCGGCGAGCTGATGACCCAGGACCTGGAGCAGCAGGTCCGCCATAAGGCGGCTGTTGTCTTGGACGGCGAACGGATCAGCTGGATCGGCGATGCCGCGGCCGCCCCGGATGCGGACACGGCCTTCGACGCGCAGGGCCGTACTGTATTGCCGGGGTGGGTCGACTCGCACTCGCACCTGGTGTTCGCCGGTGACAGGACCGCCGAGTTCGAGGCACGGATGGCCGGACAGAGCTACGCGGCCGGGGGTATCGCGGTCACCATGCAAGCCACCCGGGAGGCCTCCGACGACGAGCTGCGCCGGCTGCTGGCGGCACGGGTGGCCGAGGCCGCGGCCGGAGGCACGACGTATCTGGAGACCAAGACGGGCTACGGTCTGGACGTGGACAATGAAGCCCGCAGTGCCAGGATCGCTGCCGAATACGTGGATCAGGTGACCTATCTGGGTGCCCACCTGGTTCCGGCCGGGACGGACCCGGAGGAGTACCTCCGGCTGGTCTGCGGCCCCATGCTCGACGCCGTCCGCGCGCAGGTGCAGTGGGCGGATGTTTTCTGCGAACGTGGCGCCTTCACCGAGGAGCAGTCCCGGCGCGTGCTTGAGGCGTGCCGCGCCGCCGGGCTGGGGCTGCGCGTGCACGGCAACCAACTGGGTCCGGGCGCGGGTGTGCGGCTGGCCGTGGAACTGGGGGCCGCCAGCGTAGATCACGTGAACTACCTGGACGACGACGACGTCGCGGCCCTGGCGGGCAGCTGGTCCGGCTGGGACCCTGCCACCGGGAACGGTGCGCGCGGCACCGTTGCCACTTGCCTGCCGGCCTGCGACCTGTCCACCCGACAGCCACTGGCGCCGGGGCGGAAGCTGCTCGACGCCGGAGCGCAGATTGCCCTGGCCTCCAACTGCAACCCGGGAACCTCCTACACCTCGTCGATGAACTTCTGCGTCACCACTGCGGTGCTGCAGATGGGGCTCAGCGTGCAGGAGGCCGTCAGGGCCGCCACCTACGGCGGTGCCCTGGCCCTGGGTATGGAGCAGGGACAGGACAAGGACGGCCGGCGCGCGGTGGGGTCCATCGCCGTCGGGCACCGGGCGGACCTGCACCTGCTGGACGCGCCCAGTGCCACGCACCTGGCCTACCGGCCCGGCATGCCGCTGACGCACGCCGTCTGGCGGCGCGGCGAGCGCGCCATCTGACCACCTCTCCTTCAAACTGCCCCGCAGTAGGTGCACCAAAAGCGGTGTTTTGGTGCACCTACTGCGGGGCAGTTGCTGTAATAAGGCGGTCTTCTGGCGGATACGACTAAAAGTGATCGTTTATCCATCTGGAGCGTCACAAACATGCATGGACTGCTATGCTTTGAGCAGAATCAAAACCGGCGAGCGAGGAGAGCACCTTGACACCACATTCCCCATCTCCCAGCCTCGGCGCCTTCATGGACGCCGAACTGAGCAGCCAGCCGCAGACCTGGGCGCAGGCGGTCAGCCAGGCCAGGACCGAGGAACTGCTCCCGGCGGACGGCCAGCGCGTGGCCGTGGTGGGCTGCGGCACCTCCTGGTTTATGGCCCAGTCCTACGCCGCGGCCCGTGAAGCCGCCGGCAAGGGCGTCACGGATGCGTTCGCAGCCTCCGAGGCCTCAGTGCTGCTGGCCGGAGGGCGGAACTACGACGCCGTCGTCGCTATCACCCGTTCCGGCACCACCTCCGAGGTGCTGGATATCCTGGCCCAGCTCAAGGGCAGTGTCCACACCGTCGCCGTGGTGGGCGACGTGGAGTCGCCGATCATGACGCTGGCGGACGCCGTCGTCGCGCTTCCCTACGCCGATGAGAAGTCCGTGGTGCAGACCCGTTTCGCCACCACGGCGCTGGCGTACCTGCTCACCAGCGTAGGCATGGACCTGTCCCGGGCCTTGGAGGACGTCACCGCCGCGGTCACCGATCCGGTGGAACAGGAACTGATTGACGCCGAGCAGTTCACCTTCCTGGGCCGCGGCTGGACCATCGGACTGGCGCACGAGGCCGGGCTGAAGATGCGCGAGGCGGTGCAGAGCTGGACCGAGTCCTACCCGGCGATGGAATACCGGCACGGTCCCATCGCCATCGCAGCGCCCAACCGCGTGACCTGGCTGTTCGGCCAGGAGCCGGAAGGGCTGGCAGCCGAGGTGGCCCGCACCGGAGCCCTCTATCTCCACACCGAAAAGCACCCGCTCGCGGAGCTCGCCCGCGTGCACCGGGTGACGCTGGAGCGTGCCCGGGCCCGGGGCCTGGACCCGGATGTTCCGCGCAACCTGACCCGCTCGGTCATCCTGGACGCACCGCACGCGTGAACTCGGCCGGACGGCACCCGGACCGCTTTCCGGCGGTACTGGCCTTTGACGTCGGCGGAACGGACACCAAGGCCGGAATTTTGCAGGGCCCCATCGGCCCCGGCCCGGTGACGGTGCGCGACCTGCGCCGGGTGGCCACGCCACTGAACCCGGACGCGCCCGGCGACACGGTGGTGGAGCGGCTGGCGGAGCTGGCGCAGGAGTACCGCGCGGCCCATCCCGAGGTTGGCATTGCCGCGGTGGGGCTGAGCGTGCCGGGCCTGGTGGATGAGGCCGCCGGCACCGGCATCCTCTCCGCGAACCTGGGCTGGGACAACTACCCGTTCGCCCGGCGGCTGGCTGCCCGGCTGGACCTTCCGGTGGCCTTCGGCCACGACGTGGGCATGGCCGGCGAGGCGGAATTCCGGATCGGTGCCGCACGCGGATGCAGCGACGCGATTGTGCTGGTGATCGGCACCGGGATTGCCGGCGCGGTCTTCACCGACGGCCGGCGGGTGGCCGGCGGCGGCTTTGCCGGCGAGCTGGGCCACGCGCTGGTCCCGGCCCCGGATGGGTCCCTGCAGGTGCTGGAGGCGGTGGGCTCGGCGGGGGCGCTAGCCCGGCGTTACGCGGCAGCCACCGGAGGAGCGGCCGACGACGGCGCCCGCGGCGTTGTGCGCCTGGCCCAGGCCGGCGATGCTGGTGCGCAGCGGGTCTGGGCCGACGCTCTCGACGCACTGGCCTTTACGATTTGCCAGTGCGTGTCCATCCTGGGCACCGAAACCGTGGTTCTGGGCGGCGGCCTGGCCGAGGCCGGCGACGTGCTCTTTGCCCCGCTGGCCGAACGCATCGATCAGTTACTGACCTTCCACCGACGGCCGGCGCTGCTGCACGCGCAGCTGGGCCAGAATGCCGGACTGATCGGCTCAGCGCTGAAGGCCCGCGACCTGCTGGCTGCACCGGCGCGGAACGGCAAGCCATGAAACCCATCGTCACGGTCACGGCGAATCCTGCGCTGGACCTGACCTACATGGTTGCCGGCATCC
Organism: Micrococcaceae bacterium; assembly: GCA_035999715.1. Classification (GTDB taxonomy): domain Bacteria; phylum Actinomycetota; class Actinomycetes; order Actinomycetales; family Micrococcaceae; genus Arthrobacter_M. The sequence continues at coordinate 8,190 of DASYGM010000016.1, forward strand.
ACCCCGGCGGATCGCACCGGGTGGCGGCCCCGCTGTCCCGGGCCGGCGGCAAGGGCGTCAACGTTTCCCGGGTGGCCCACCAACTGGCCCTGCCCACCCTGGCCGTAACCACCTGCGGCGGCAGCACCGGAGAGCTGTTCCGTGCGGACCTGGTGGAGAGCGGCATGGTCCACCGCCTGATCCCCGTGGCCGCCGAGACCCGGCGCACCCTCGCCCTGGTGGACAGCACCGATGACCGGACCACCATTTTCAACGAAGCCGGCCCCCCGCTTGCCCCCTCCGAATGGCGGGCCCTGGCCGGGACCATCGTGGAAAGCGTGGAGGGAGCCGGCGTGCTGGTGGGTTCAGGTTCCCTGCCTGAGGGCGCTCCCGCAGATTTCTATCCGGCACTCGTGGCGCTGGCGCACACCGCCGGTGTCCCCGCCATTGTGGACACCTCCGGACCCGGGATTCTGGCCTCCGCGCGGGCCGGTGCCGACCTGCTCAAGCCCAACCACCACGAGCTGATTGAGGCGATGGGGGAGACGGATCTTCTGGCGGCGGCCGGAAAATTGGTGGTGCTGGGAGCCCGGATGGTGCTGGTCAGCGCTGGCGGGGAGGGCATGCTGGCCTTCGACGCCGGGCATCCCGGCAGGTATTGGTCCGCAAGACTGCCCGCACCGCTGTCCGGAAATCCCACCGGGGCCGGGGACGCCGCCGTCGCCGCTGCGGCCGCAGCCCTGGCTTCCGGCATCACCGACCCGGAAGAAATCCTGCGCCGGGCCACGGCCGTCAGTGCCGCCGCCGTGCTGATGCCCCGGGCCGGCGAGGTTTCCCCGCGCTACCAGGAGCTGGCGGAGGAACTGATTGTTACCCGCCACTGAAAACCCATGCACCCGCAGAAGGAGAACCCGATGGGGTTGACCCCGACCCGAGACCTGATGGCCCGCGCAGCTGACGCCGGCACCGGACAGGGCGCGTTTAATGTGATCCATCTGGAAACCGTCGAGGGCCTGATCGCCGGGGCCCAGGCCGCAGGATTGCCGGTCATCCTGCAGATCAGCGAGAACTGCGCCGCCTATCACGGCGGACTGGAGCCGCTGGCACTGGCCACCCTGGCCGCGGCCCGGCAGGCAACGGTCCCGGTGGCTGTGCACCTGGATCATGCCCAGGACGAGCAGTTGGCCTGCCAGGCGGTGGACCTGGGGTTCGGCTCAGTGATGTACGACGGCGCACAAATGGACTACCCGGACAACGTCGCCGCCACCCGCCGGGTGGCCGACTATGCCCACGCGCGCGGTGTGTACGTCGAGGCGGAACTGGGGGAGGTGGGCGGAAAAGACGGGGCCCACGCTCCGGGAGTCCTGACCGACCCGGCAGAGGCCGCTGCCTTCGTCGCCGCGACTGGCGTCGACGCGCTGGCCGTCGCGGTCGGCTCCTCGCACGCCATGACCGAGCGCAGCGCCGCCCTGGACCTGGCACGGATCGCCGCCCTGCACCGGAAGCTGGACGTGCCGCTGGTGCTGCACGGATCCTCCGGGGTCCCGGACGCGGTGCTGGCGGATGCCGTTGCTGCAGGGATGACCAAGATCAACGTCTCCACGCACCTGAACGGGTTCTTCACCCGCGCCGTGCGGGAGTATCTGGACGCCAACCCGGCCGCGGTGGACTCGCGGAAGTACCTGGCCGCCGGCCGGGACGCCCTGGTCCCAGAGGTGGCGCGCCTGCTGTCCCTGTTTACCCGAGGAGCACAATGAACCGCACCGAGCGGCTGAACGCCATCCTGAACCTGCTGGCGGAGGCGGGCCAGGTGGAGGTGGAGGACATCGTCGGCCGGCTGGCGGTGTCCCCGGCCACCGTGCGCCGGGACCTCGATTCGTTGGCCAACGAACGCCTGCTGACCCGCACCCGGGGAGGCGCCACCCAGGGATCCGTGGCCTACGACCTGCCCGGACGGTACAACCGGGATGACCACGCGGTGCAAAAGCAGCAGATCGCCCTGGCCGCCAGCGACCTCATCCCCAAGGGCGCCGTCGTCGGCCTCTGCGGCGGGACCACCAGCACTGCCCTGGCACAGATCCTCTCCACCCGCGCGGACCTGATGGAACCGTCCAACCGGCCCACGCTCACCGTGGTCACCAACGCGATCAACATCGCGGCCCAGCTGGCGGTGCGGCCGAATTTCAAGATCATGGTCACCGGCGGCATCGTCAACCCACGCTCCTACGAGCTGGTGGGTCCGTACACGGACATCATCCTGCAGCGGGTGGCGCTGGACTTCGCCTTCATCGGCATCAACGGGATCGACCCCAGGCTGGGCCCCACCATTAACGACGAGGGGGAGGCCACAGTCAATTCGCTGATGGCACGCCGCGCGGCGGAGGCGTTCATGCTCGCGGATTCGTCCAAGATCGGCCGGCGCGCCTTCGCCACTATGGAGGGATACCAGTTCCGCCGGCTGATCACCGACTCCGGCATCACCGACGACCAGCTGACAGACTTCGAGGCGAACGGCATCGAGGTCCTGGTGGCGCCGGAGCCCTGATTTACACCCGGCAACCGATAGGCCGCACGGGACGGGGCAAGACAGTCACATCGGTAGCAGCAATCACAGCCGCCACAGCATCTGTTGCGGAGTGCAAATAACGCGGCATCACGGCTGGATCGACTTCTCCTCCGGCGTGGAGAGGGTCAGCACCGCCTCCTCCACCAGCGGGTTCTCCTCCAGTTCGCGTTCCACCCGGCGCAGCTCCACCGCCACGTGGGTTTCGGAAAAGTCGCCGGTCATGTCCACCGCGGCCACCAGGTACAACCGCTCCGGTCCCACGAACTCCAGGTGCATGTAGGTCACCCGCTCAATCTCCGGCCGCTCCAGCAGCATGCCAACGGCCAGTCGGTCCACGTCGCGCTGCACCGGTTCGCCCACCAGGAACCGCCGGTTGCGGTCGATCAGGATCAGGGCCACCACGCCCAGCAGCACACCCACCAGGATGGAACCGAGCGCATCCGGCACCGCGTTACCGGTGAGCTGGTGCGCCAGCACCCCGGCGAAGGCAATGCCCAGGCCGATCAGGGCGGCAGCATCTTCGGCGAAAACGGCGCGCATGGTGGGGTTGGAACTGTTCACGACGTGTTCCAGGGTGGCGCGGTTCAGACGGTTGGCCATCCGGTGGGCCTGCCGCCAGGCCTGGCTGAAGGAGATTCCTTCCAGGACAAAGGACACGGCCAGCACCACATAGGCCACCACAAAATCGGAGGCAGGTTCCGGGGTGATCAGCTGTTGGATGCCGTGCATGAAGGACACCACGGCGCCTGCCACGAAGAGGCCAAACGCGGCGAACATGGACCAGACGTAGGCCTCCCGGCCGTACCCCATCGGATGCCTGCGGTCCCGAGGTTTCCTGGACCGCCGGTCCGCCACCAGCAGGAAGATCTCGTTTCCCGCATCCGCCCAGGAATGGGCCGCCTCGGCCGTCATGGAGGCAGAGCCGGTCAGGACGGCGGCAATGGATTTGGCAATGGCGATGACCAGATTGACGGCAAAGGCCAGCAGCACGGTGAAGGTGCTCTGATTGCTGGTGGGTTCGGGGTTGAAGAAATTGCTTGCCGCCTTGGTCGTCATGCGCCCCGCCTTCCGCCGCCGTGCGTTCCTGCTCCCAGCCTACTCACCAGGTCATCCGCGGGGCATCCAGCACGGTTTGCGTCTGGCTGATCGGGGACCACTGGTCGAACGGCTTGTCCAGCACATACTTCCCCCGCTCCCGCACCAGCGTGCGGACTTCCGAGTTGCCCGGATTGTTCAGCGATTCGAAGTACTCCACCGACCAGTGGAACCAGCGCATGCAGAACAGCCGCATGGTCAGCCCGTGCGTGACCAACAGCGTATTGGGCGCATAGCTGGGCTTGGACCAGTGCCGGTACAAGGTCTCCATGAAGGAGGAAATCCGGTCATAGACATCGGATCCGGACTCGCCCTCGCGGAACCGGTAGAAGAAATGCCCGTAGGCGTTGCGCAGTTCCTTCTGGTCCGCGATGTCCAGCGGCTTCTGGAAATTGGCCCAGTCCTGCTCGCGCAGCCGCGGCTCCTCGACCACCCGGTCCACCAGGGCGCCAAGCTCCAGCGCCTCCAGCGTTTCGTAGGCCCGCAGGTACGGCGAGACATAGATGGTGACCTTCTGGCCATCCAGCCTGCGCCGGATTTCCTCACCCGCGGCGGTGGCCTGCCGGCGCCCAAGTTCCGTCAGCGGAATCCGGTAATCCGGAACACGGTTATAGATAGTCTGGTCAACGTTCGCCTCGGACTGGCCGTGGCGGACCATGATGATCTGGCGTGGCGCACTCATAGCAGCCAAGCATATAGAGGCCGGGTTTGGCCCCTGCTCAGGAAAGACCGGCAAGATAGTGACCATGAGCGATTCCATCCCCGTCCCCGCGGCCACCAGCAGCATCGCCGGACCGCCGCGCACCAGGCTGCGGGCCGAGGTCTGGATTGTGCTGGGACTCTCGCTGGGGCAATCAGCCGTTTACGCCGTCGTCCAGCTGCTGGACAAGCTGACCCGGGCGCCGCTGTCGCAGGGCACGTCCACGCTGAACCAGACGCAGAGCAGCCGCGGCTACTTCGACCTGACCTACCAGCTGCTGGGCATCGGCTTTGCGCTGGTGCCGGTGGCGCTGGCGCTCTATCTACTCTGGGAACCCGGCCGGTCCGCCTTCCAAAAGCTGGGCCTGACGCTCAAGCGGCCGGGCCGCGACTTTGCCTGGGGACTGGGCCTGGCCCTGCTGATCGGCGTGCCCTCGGTGGGCCTCTACTTCGTGGGCCGCGCGCTGGGCATCACCACCCAGATCATCCCCAGCGGCCTGCATGCCTACTGGTGGACCATCCCGGTGCTGGTCATCTCCGCCATCCGCGAGGGGCTTGTGGAGGAGGTCATTGTGGTCGGCTACCTGCTGGAACGCTTCGGCAGGTTTGGCTGGACGACGACGGCGGCCTTCCTGGCCAGCGCATTGCTGCGGGGCAGCTACCACCTCTACCAGGGCTTTGGGCCCTTCATCGGCAACTTCGCCATGGGGCTGGTCTTCTGCTTTTTCTACCGGCGCTATGGCCGGGTCATGCCCCTGGTCATTGCGCATTCACTGTTGGACATCACCGCGTTTGTGGCAGGACCCGCACTCGGCTTCGGGTAAGACCCGTCCTCAGACGGTGACGTCTCCGTTGGCGGTTTCGAACGTGACGCTCATGATCCCCGGCGTTCCGTGCGGGGCAATCCATTCCACCGCCACGTCGTCGAGCGGGCACTCCACCGGCTCACCCAGCCATTCCGTGACGCGCTCGGCGGAACCGGCAATGGTGAGCTTGGAAAGCTTCACGCTGGAAGGACGCGCCAGCGACGGATGCAGTGCGGGATCGCCCTCCCACTTGAGCAGGTAGGGGACCTGGGGATCGGCGATCAGGCCCTTGATGCCGATCTGCTGCCAGATCAGTTCCTGGCCGTCGGGGAACTTGCGGTTACCCGGAACGGCGCTGCGGCCCAGACGCTCTTCGAAGGGGGAGAGGTCCTCCACCGCGACGCACCAGCCCATCCAGCCGCCGCCGGCGGCGGAGCGGGCGCGGACGGCCTGCCCGAAGGGCGCCTTGTCCGATGCGGGGTGGTCCAGCACCTCCACGACCTCCAGATAATGGTGGTCGGTAAGCGGAATGATCATGTTGCGGGTACCGAAGCGCGGGTGGACACCGCCCCGGATTGCTTCAACACCGAGGGCAGAAGAAATCCGCTCGGTGGTGGCCGCGAGGCCATCTGATTCACAGGCGTAAGAGACATGATCCATGCGCATGCCAACATCTTGGCACTTTGTGAGATGGCTCTCGACTTAGGCGACCCTTACCGTCGTAGGACCTTCACCGGTCCCGAAAGCGGTCCTAGGCATGCTGCCGGTTCGGCAGTGACAGACCGTTCAGGAAGGCCGGTCTGCCGCTGAGGAAGGCCGGACGGCCATGCCGGTCGTGGGCCGGGGTGATCTCCGTCCCGGCTTCGCGTGAGGCCCGGAAGGCGAACCATGCCAGCGGGTAACGCCCGCCCTTGCGGTAGATCCGGTGTGGGACGTTGCCCCCGCCGTCCCGGTGGTATCCGGCTGCGGCGCAGACGCTGGGCAGCAGCACCTCGGCGGCGCGGGCGTAGCCCAGGGCGGAGGGGTGCAGGCTGTCGGTGGAAAACATCAGCCGCGGCGCCTGGCGGAAGATCGGGCCCACGGTGTCGGCGAGGGAGACGGCCCGCCCGCCGTTGCGCAGCACCACAATGGTCTGCGTGGTGGCCAGCAGGCGGCTGAGCCAGTGCGCAAAGAACCGCAGCGGCTGGAAGAACGGTCGTACCGTGCCCATGTCCGGACAGGTTGCCACCACCACATGGGCGCCGCGCCGGCGCAGCTGCCGGACCGCATGGGCAAGGTATTTTGCCGCAGTAGGGATGCCCTGCAGATGCATCACGTCGTTGCCGCCCACTATGATGACCGCCACTGCCGGGCGGACCTCGCTGTCCTCCAAGGCCCGCAGCTGTTCCACCAGTTCGCTGGACTGGCTGCCCACAACGGCCACGTTGCGCAGCCTGACCGGGCGCCGGGCGGTCCGCGAGAGTCCCTCTGCCAGCAGGAATCCCACTGTGGCTTCGGGGGAGCCGGCGCCCACGCCCACGGCCAACGAGTCGCCCAGCAGCGTCAGTTCCAGCCGATCGCCGTCGTAATGGCTGCCGAAGTCATCAACGGTGGAGACCGATTCAGTCGTGTAACCCGCGGCCAGCAGCCGGCCTCGAGCCCACAGCCCTTCCAGAACGGTGACCACGCTGACAGCTGCCGTAAATCCGGCCGTAACGCCTGCCACCGCCACGGCAGCGTGGGCCAGTTTGGGAAGGATGATGGCAATGGCGCGTGCCGTTTTGATCTCGCCGACCGTTTCCATGGCCTCATCCCTTCACGGGCGGCGTCCCTGGTCCTGAGGAACGGCCGCGCCTTAAAGTCCCGGTGGACCGCACCGGCGCCGGGGGTAGCGGCACTCCGTGTCGATCCTATTCCTCTCAACGACCCAGGTGGCGCGGATATTTCCGCCGGATATTCGGGTCGCGCGGCCCTGAATGTCACATTGGCGTCATATTCTTGCGGGTCCCGCGGCCCTTCTTGGACACTGGGTGGAGGTCATGAGCGCCAGCGACAAGCCCCGGCTCGCTGGCCGGCAACCCTCCAACCGCGGTGGGGTGCCCCGGGTGAAGACCAGGCCTTGGCCAACCGGCTAAGCGCAAGCGCGGGTCCCACGACTCCTCGGCAGGGCAGAGCTGGCTCTGCCGCCAGGTCGCAGGCGGCCCCGGAAGTTGGAGGAGCCACATAATGAGCAAAAACGGATGGTCTTTTGAAACCCGCCAGATCCATGCTGGCCAGCAGCCCGACGCGGTAACCGGTGCCCGCGCGCTGCCCATCTACCAGACGACGTCCTTTGTCTTTCCCAGCGCAGAGAGCGCGGCGAACAGGTTTGCCCTGGCGGAACTGGAACCCATCTACACCCGGATCGGCAATCCCACCCAGGACGCTGTGGAACAGCGGGTGGCCAGCCTCGAGGGAGGCCTGGCGGCTCTGCTGCTCTCCTCCGGCCAGGCTGCCTCAACCTTCGCAGTGCTCAACATCGCGGAGGCCGGGGACCACATTGTTGCCAGCCCCAGCGTGTACGGCGGCACCTACAATCTCTTTGCACACACGCTTAAGAAGTACGGGATCACCGTCACTTTTGTGGCTGACCCGGACAACCTTGACGACTGGCGTAACGCGGTGCAACCCAACACCAAGCTGTTCTTCGGCGAAGTGGTATCCAATCCGCGCCAGGATGTGCTGGACCTCGAGGGAGTCAGCGCGGTGGCGCACGAAGCCGGCGTCCCGCTGATCGTGGACAACACGCTGGCCACCCCCTACCTGATCCGCCCGCTCGAGTGGGGGGCCGACGTCGTCGTGCATTCCGCGACCAAGTACCTGGGCGGCCATGGCAGCGCGATCGCCGGCGTGATCGTCGACGGCGGCACCTTCGACTACACCAGGGAGCCGGATCGCTTCCCCGGCTTCAATACCCCGGACCCCAGCTACAACGGGTTGGTCTACGGCCGGGACCTGGGGGCTAACGGTGCACTCGGAGCCAACCTTTCCTACATTCTCAAGGCGCGCGTCCAGCTGTTGCGTGACCTGGGCTCGGCCGTTGCCCCGTTCAACGCCTTCCTGATTGCCCAGGGGCTGGAGACGCTGAGCCTGCGGGTGGAGCGGCATGTGGAGAATGCGGTGAAGGTCGCCACCTGGCTGGAGGGGCACGACGACGTCGAATCCGTCGCCTATGCGGGCCTGCCGTCGAGCCCTTGGTTCGAGCGTGGCCGCAAGTACGGGCCCAACGGAACCGGTGCCGTGGTTGCCTTCAACATCAAGGGCGGCCTTGAGGCGGGCAAGCGCTTCGTCGACGGACTGGAACTGCACTCGCATGTGGCCAACCTGGGCGACGTCCGTTCGCTGGTGATCCATCCTGCCTCCACCACGCACGCACAGCTCAGCCCTGCCGAGCAGCTGGCCGCCGGTGTCACCCCGGGGCTGGTCCGGCTCTCGGTTGGACTGGAAAACGTGGTGGACATCCTTGCCGACCTGGACGCGGGGTTCCGGGCCGCCAAGGACGCGTGAGCAACGCAGGAACGGTCGAAAGCGGGCACCCGGTGACGCTGCAGCAACAGGGTTACCAGCCCGGCGCAACGGTTGACGGCGAGGTCCGGTCCGCACGGATCGGGGACCTCCCACTGGAGGCCGGTGGGCTGTTGCCGGATGTCACCATCGCGTACGAGACCTGGGGGACACTGAACGCGGATGCTTCCAACGCCGTGCTGGTGCAGCATGCCCTGACCGGGAGCACACATGTGGCCCGCGGAGCCAGCGATGAGGACGGCTGGTGGGAGGGCCTGGTCGGACCGGGCAAAGCGGTGGATACCGACCGTTACTTTGTGGTGGCCGCGAACATGCTCGGTGGCTGCTATGGCACCACCGGGCCGTCCAGCATTGCCGCAGACGGCAAGCCCTGGGGCGCAAGGTTCCCCTTCACCACAATCCGGGACTCAGTACATGCGGAAGCGCGGCTGGCGGACCTGTTGGGGATCCCCGCGTGGTATGCCGTGTTGGGCGGATCCATGGGCGGCGCGCGGGCACTTGAATGGGCGGTCACCTTGCCCGGACGGGTCCGACGCTGTGCCGTCGTCGCCGCCTGCGCGGCCAGCACGGCCGAGCAGATCGCCTTTGCCCAGGCCCAGGTGCTGGCCATCCGGCAGGATCCGAACTTTGCGGGCGGGGATTATTACGACGGCGCTGCCCCCATCGCGGGGCTGGGGCTGGCGCGCCGGATAGCGCACATCACCTACCGCTCGGGAGCTGAGCTGGCAGGACGGTTCGGCCGTGAGGCCCAACCCGGCGAACGGCCACTGGGCCCCGACCGGCTTCGTACCCTGGCAGGATCGGCACCGTCCGCCGCCTCGCATGCCGGGCGGTACCAGGTGGAAGGCTATCTGGACTACCAGGCGCAGAAGCTGGTCGGGCGGTTCGATGCCAACAGCTATATTGTCATCACCGAAGCACTGATGAGCCATGATGTTGCCCGCGGCCGCGGTTCGCTGGAAAGCGCCCTGGCTGCGGCGCAGGACGTCGACTTCCTGGTCGCCGCGGTGACCTCGGACCGGCTGTACTTCCCCGCACAGTCACACGAGCTGGCCGCAGCCCTCCCGGGCGACGTGGCGGTGCAGAGCATCGACTCGGAGATCGGCCACGACGGGTTCCTGACCGAGACGCAGAAAGTCGGGGAGCTGTTGCGCGGGACGTTCTTCCCTGCCTGACAGCCCCGGGGCGGCGGGCCGGCGGAACGCAAGCCTCCATGAGACGAGCCGCCCGGAGTTGGACCAGCAGGAGACGGGTCAGCTGGAGCGGAAGATTTCCTCCCGCGCCGCCGTGTATTCGTCGGCGCTGATCCGCCCCGACCGGCGCAACTCGTCCAGCTCGTCCAACCGGCGTTTCAGCGACTGCTCCGCGGCCAGCCGCTGGCCGGCGAAGGATTCGCCCTGGCCCTCAGTAGGAGTTGGCACTGTCGGCCGGAAGTCCGCCGGCGGAGGCTGGTAGGTGGCATCGAATTGGCTGAAATCGGGGGCATGCTGGTCCTGGCGGGCCTGATCTTGGCTGGGATGTTCTTGGCGGGGATGGCCCGGCAAGGGTTGGTCCGACAAAGGCGGCCCGTGATGGGCAGCACCTCCGGAATTGTCAATATTCCAGCCGTGGTTTCCTGCCACGCCCCGTTCGCGGTTGCGGTCGCGCTCGCGCCGGCGTGCACGCGTCCGCGAAGAACCGACCACGATCCGCAAAATGATAAACGCCACGACGACGAATGGCGCCCACCCGAAACTCTGGCCCGAGCCCAAGTAGTAGAACGCCCCCGGCATGAGACCGTGGGCCAACCCCAGCGCAACAACCATTCCTGCCAGCTCCCTTATTCCCGCCGCCGCAAACTGCTCCACCCATTTCAACGGCCGGGGCCCCATCAACGTTTCAAAGGCGGCCAGCGTCGGATCCAAGACATAATGCTAATCCCCGAAGGTCCAATTCACCCGGTCCCGCTTCCACCTGGACACCGAGCACCTGGACACCGAGCACCTGGACGCGAAGCACCTGGAGGCGCCTGGACGCCGGGCACAAGGACCAAGGACTAGGGTCCTTTCCAAAAGTTGATTGCAATGCATGCATTGCAATCAACTTTAAAA
>DASYGM010000095.1:0-34855 GCA_035999715.1 Micrococcaceae bacterium
CGCGCTGCGCAGCAACTGTTGGATGTGCACCACGCCCAGGAACCGGCCGGTGGGCGTCTCCAGCGGCGGCCGGCAGATGAAGATGGCCGAAGCGAGCGCTGGGGAAAGTTCCTCGCTTCGCACGTGCGCCAGTGCCTCCGCCACCGTGGCCTCCGGCGGCAGGATGACCGGGACCGGGGTCATCAGCCCCCCAGCGGTGTCCTCGTCATACTGCAAAAGCCTGCGGACGTCGTCGGCCTCCTCAGGAGCCATCAGCTGCAGGAGCTCTTCGGCCTTGGCCGAGGGGAGGTCGGCGAGCAGGTCCGCCGCGTCGTCCGGGTCCATTTCCTCCAGGACATCCGCCGCGCGCTCATTGTCCAGCGCGGAGAGCAGGCTCACCTGATCCTCCTCCGGCAACTCCTGGAGCACGTCGGCCAGCCGCTGGTCCTGCAGCTCGGAAGCCACCTCTATCCGGCGCTTGTCCGACATCTCCTGCAGCGCATCGGCAAAGTCCGCAGGCTTGAGGTCCTCATGGGTGGCCACGAACTGGCTGGCACCCTGCGGCTCATTGTCCGCGCCCTGATTTGCATCCGCCCAGTCGATCAACAGCGTGTGCCCGCGGCGCAGGCCACGCAGGCGGGAGGTGGAAGAGCCTCGGCGGACAAAAAGCTGGGAGACCAACCATTCGCCGTTACGCAGATGGTCCATGGCGATGTCTTCAATGATGGCGTCCCCGCTGCCGTCCATCAGCGATACTTTCCGGTCGAAGAGCTCCCCGACCACCAGCATCTCTGCGCCGCGCTGTTCAAAGCGGCGCAGGTTGACCAGGCCGGTGCAGATGATCTGCGCCTGGTCCATGGAGGTCACCCGGGTCATCGGCACGAAGACGCGCTTTTTCCCGGGGACCTCGACGACGATGCCGACCACGTGCGGCGCCGCGCCGCGCTGCCCGCGCGCGAGCACTACGACATCACGCAATCGGCCCAGCCGGTCACCCAGCGGGTCGAAAACGTCGAGTCCTAGCAGACGCGCAACAAAGACGCGTGAGGGATTTGTGCTCACTAGTACAGGCTACGTCGAAGCGCGGACATTGGGGCAATTCGCGCGCCATCCTAAGGTATCCGGGGGCCTGAGTGCGTGCCCGGGGAGTTCACTGCGAGCGATAACCCTCCGATTGTCTGCCGTTATGGGGGACAATGGGCATATGGCTAACCTTTTTGGACGGACCCGGGCTCTTGATGAGTCGCGCAGTGTGCCCACCGGCGACACGGTGGGATCCTACACCTCGTACCTGGATGCCCAAAAGGCCGTTGACTACCTGGCCGACCAGCAGTTCCCCGTCCAGTTCGTCTCCATCGTGGGCAACGACCTGAAGATGGTGGAGCGGGTCACGGGCAGGCTGAGCTATCCGCGGGTGGCGCTGAACGGCGCACTCACCGGCGCCTGGTTCGGACTGTTTGTTGGTGTCCTGTTGAGCTTTTTTGCCCCCGCTTCGGCCACCGGCGGCGGATACTTCTCCATCATGACCTCCATCCTGATGGGTGCAGCGTTCTGGATGCTGTTCGGCATCGCGACCTACGCGATGCAGCGCGGCAAGCGCGATTTCACCTCGACGAGCCAGGTGCTGGCGTCCAGTTATGAGGTGATCGTGGCCCCGGACCACGCGGTGGAGGCCCGCAGGGTCCTGGCTCAACTGCCGATGAGCACCTCGGCGGCCCGGCCCGCGGCCTATCACGTACCGCGCGACGAGCAGCAGCAGACCCCGCCGCAGCGTCCGGAGGGATGGACCGATCCCTACGGGGCGCCAGCGCCGCGTGGTCACGATGCCGCCCCTGCAGATCCGCGGGACCAGGCTCCGGTGGAGGGTGCGGTGGTGCCGGAATCCGGTCCTACCCCCGGCAGCTACCATGACCTCCCGGACGGCCGGCCGCAGTACGGCATCCGGTTGCCCGCCGAGCCGGACAGCCCGCAGCAGAACGGCCCGCAGAATCCATCGGCCCGACCGCAGCATGCGGCCACGGAGCAGCCTCAGCACGACGCGTAGAAGAACCCTTACACGAACGACGACGGCGGCACCCCACCTTCCTGGGGCGCCGCCGTCGTCGTCGTTTCGGGAAGTGTCAGCCGTGCTTGTGCTCCGCTGCCTGCTCTGCCTCGTAGATGCCTTCCATCCAGGACTCCACGTCCTCCGGCGTGCGCGGCAGGGCACTGCTGAGGTTGACCGGACCGTCCGAAGTGATCAGGATGTCATCCTCGATCCGGACGCCAATGCCGCGGTACTCGGCCGGAATGGCCAGGTCCTCATTCTTGAAGTACAGCCCGGGCTCAATGGTGAAGACCATGCCCGCGGTGATTACGCCGTCCAGATACAGGTCCCGCTTGGCCTGCGCGCAGTCGTGGACATCCAGGCCCAGATGGTGGCTGGTCCCATGCGGCATCCAGCGCCGGTGCTGCTGGCCCTGCGGGGAGAGCGCCTCCGCCGCGGGCACCGGCAGCAGGCCCCATTCCTCCAGCCGGGCGGCCAGCACCTCCATGGCGGCGGCATGCACGTCGCGGAACTTACGTCCCGGGACGGCAACGGCGAACGCGGCGTCGGCGGCGTCCAGCACGGCCTGGTAGACCCGGCGCTGGACCTCGGTGTACTTGCCGTTGACCGGCACCGTGCGGGTGATGTCCGCGGTGTAGAGCGAGTCCGCTTCAACCCCTGCATCGACCAGGATCAGATCACCCGGCGTGACCTCGCCGGTGTTGCGGGTCCAGTGCAGGATGGTGGCGTTGTTGCCCGACGCGGCGATGGTGTCATAGCCCAGCTCATTGCCGTCCTCGCGGGCACGGGCAAAGAAGACGCCTTCCACCACGCGCTCGCCGCGCTCATGGCTGATGGCGCGCGGCAGCGCCCTGATGATCTCCCGGAATCCCTCCACGGTTGCCTGCACCGCGGTATCCATCTGTTCGATCTCCCACTCGTCCTTGAGCAGGCGCAGTTCCGAGAGCGCCTCCGTCAGCTTCGCGTCCAGGGCGTCCAGCACGCTGAGGTCCGCCTCCTCCGGGTTCTGCGCGGTGTTGTAGCGGACGGTGTCCACCAGCGCGTCAATGAGCTCGTCCACCCTGCGGAGCAGCCGGACGGAGACGCCGCCGATCGAAGGGTCCCCAACGTTCTTGGTGATCGCCACTTCCAGCTCGTCGATGTGCGCGGTGGCAATGCCCAGCCGGGACTTGAATTCGGCCAACGTGGGGCGCGGGCCGATCCAGAATTCGCCCGTGCGGGCGTTGGCGTAGAACTGCTCGGTGTCCCTGCTGGCCAGCGGACGGAAGTACAGCGTGGCGTGGTGGTGGCCGCCGTCGTCCCCCTGGCCCTCATCGGTGGGCTCCAGGATCAGCACGGCGTCCGGCTCGTGATCCACGCCCAGGCCGGTCAGGTGCGCAAAGCCGGAATGCGGCCGGAAGCGGTAATCCGTGTCATTGGAGCGCACCTTCAGCGCCCCGGCAGGGATGACCAGGCGCTCGCCCTTGAACAGCTCGGAAATGGCACGACGGCGGCGCGCGGCAAAGTCTGCGACGTCGTCGCGGGCGGGCAGTTCCTGGCTTGCCGGTGCCCAGCCGCTGGCCATGAACTTCCGGAACGCCTCCGACTCCGGCCGCTGCGACCGGTTGTTCACCCGGTCCTCCAGCGGCTGCTCCGCTGCGGCATTTTCGGCGGTAGCCTCGGGGGTAACCGGAGTGGCTGTGGGTTCTGTGTTTGCTGCGCCTGTTGCGGCCTGCTTTGACTCATTCACCCGTCCAGTCTCTCACCGGCAGCCGACATTTTGCCACCAATCCGCAAGTTGGGGCCGTGGGGGAGCGCCGCCGTCGAAGTAGGCTAGGGGAGTGAGGATTGACCTGCATGCCCACTCCAATATTTCCGACGGTACCCAGGCCCCGAAGGTGCTGATGGCCGCGGCCAAGGACGCCGGGCTGGACGTGATCGCACTGACCGACCACGACTCCACTGCCGGCTGGCCGGAGGCATCCCAGGCGGCCCGTGCCCTGGGGATCGCACTGGTGCCGGGCATGGAGGTTTCCTGCCGGACCTCGGAGGGAATCACGGTGCACCTGCTCTCCTACCTGCACGACCCCTTCAATCCCGAACTGCTGGATGAGATCACCAAGTCCAAGGACGCCAGACTCAGCCGGGCGGAGCGGATGGTGGAACGCCTGGCGGAGGACTATCCGCTGAACTGGGACGACGTGACCCAGCACGTCGCCCCGGGGGCCACAGTTGGGCGGCCGCACATTGCCGATGCGCTGGTGGCCGCAGGCGTGGTGGCGGACCGGACCGAGGCATTCTCCGGCATCCTGACCTCCCACTCACGTTACTTCGTTACGCATTATGCTCCCGACCCGGTGCTGGCCGTGCAACTGGTGCGGGCCGCCGGGGGTGTTCCCGTCTTCGCCCATCCGGTGGCCACTTCCCGGGGCAGGATTGTGGGGGAGCAGACGTACCGGGACATGATCGACGCCGGCCTGCTGGGTTTGGAGGTGGACCACCGGGACAATACGGAGGACGGCCGGACCTGGCTGCGCAAGCTGGCGGCCGAAAACGGACTGCTGGTGACCGGGTCCTCCGACTACCACGGTGCCGGCAAGCCGAACCTGCTCGGGGAGAACCTGACCTCACCCGCAGTGCTGGCCCGGATCGAGGAACGCGGCACCGGCACCGCCGTCGTCCGTCCTTGAACTGCCCCGCAGCCAGCGCATTAACGAACTGCCCCGCAGATACCGCATCAAAACGGGTGTTTTAGTGCGTTAACTGCGGGACAGTTGAAAGGCGAAGTCCGCTCAATGCGTGACGACGCTCGCGGCCAAGCCCAGACGCTTGGCCATGATCTCTATCGCGGCCGGGTTCTGGTCCACGCAGACGAACTGCCGCCCCAGGCCGAAGGCCACCGCTCCGAGCGTTCCGGAGCCGGCGAAGAAGTCCAGCACCCAGTCGCCCGGCCGTGAGGAGGCGGCCACCACCCGGCGCAGCAGGCCCTCGGGTTTCTGCGTCGGGTAGCCGGTCTTTTCCTTGCCTGTCGGGGAGACGATGGTGTGCCACCACACGTCGGTGGGCAGCTTGCCGAGTTCGCGCTTTTCCGGCGTCACCAGCCCGGGGGCCATGTAGGGTTCCCGGTCCACCTCGGCATTGTTGAAGTGGTACTTATCCGGGTTCTTCACGTAGACCAGGATGTTGTCATGCTTGGCCGGCCACCGGCTTTTTGCCCGGGCGCCGTAGTCGTAGGCCCAGATGATCTCGTTGAGGAAACATTCGCGGCCAAAGATCGAGTCCAGCATGACCTTGGCGTAGTGCACCTCGCGGTAGTCCAGGTGCAGGTACAGGGTCCCGTCCTCGGCCAGCAGCCGCCACGCCTGCAGCAGGCGCGGTTCCAGGAAGGACCAGTAGTCGCTGAAGGCATCGTCGTAGCTGTGCAGCGCACCCTTGATGGTGTCGTAGCTGTTGCCACCGAAGCCGATCCGGTCCCCGCCAGCGGCGCTGCGGACCATCGAGGTCTGCTGCCGGCGCTGGACCCGTCCGGTATTAAAGGGCGGGTCGATGTAGATCAGCGTGAAGGCGCCGTCCGGCAGGGTCGGCAGATACGCGGCATTGTCCGCATGCACCACCAGGTTTCCACCGCCGGACGGCGGCCACACTTCATCGCTCATATTCCCCGTAACCCCGGCTGCCCGGCGCTACTCGGCGCCGGAGGCGTCCGGCTTGGCCACGACCTCACCGTTGCGGCGGCGGGTCCGGCTGCGGTTGCGCCGCGGCCGCGCGGCCTTGGTTGATTCGTCGCCCTCCGCGCCGTTGGCCGGTCCGTTGCCGGCGACGGCGGTTTCGGTACCTTCGCCGGCGGAGGTGCGGCGGCGGGTGCGGCTGCGTCCACCCTCGCGGCCAGCTGCTGCTTGGTCCGGATTTGCGGTACCGGAACGCCGCCCGCCGCGGGAGCCGCCCTCGTGCCCGCCGCGGGAGCCGCCGTCGTGCCCGCCGCGGGACGAGGCGTGGCGCTTGCCCGTCTCGCCCAGGTCCTCCAGCACCTCGGCATCGATGCCCGCGTGCGTGCGCTTGTTGCGCGGCAGCCGGCCCTTGGTGCCCTCGGGGATATCCAGGTCCGCGTACAGGTGCGGGGAGGAGGAGTACGTTTCGACGGGTTCGGGCACGCTCAGGCCCAGGGCCTTGTTGATCAGGCCCCAGCGCGGCGTGTCATCCCAGTCCACGAAGGTCACCGCGGTGCCCTTGTTGCCGGCGCGGCCGGTGCGGCCCACACGGTGCAGGTAGATCTTTTCGTCCTCGACACACTGGTAGTTGATCACGTGAGTCACGTCGTCCACGTCGATGCCGCGGGCGGCAACGTCCGTGGCCACCAGCACGTCCACCTTGTTGTTGCGGAAGGCGCGTAGCGCCTGCTCGCGCGCTCCCTGGCCCAGGTCGCCGTGGATGGCCGCGGCGGCGAACCCGCGGTCCACCAGTTCCTCGGCCACCTTCGCGGCGGTGCGCTTGGTCTTGGTGAAGATGATGGTCCGGCCGCGGCCGCGGGCCTGCAGGATGCGGGCCACCACCTCGGCCTTGTCCAGGCTGTGCGCGCGGTAGATCAGCTGGCGGATGTCGCGCTTGGTCAGGCCCTCGTCATCCGGATCCGCGGCACGGATGTGCGTCGGCTGGGTCATGTAGCGCCGGGCCATGGCGACGACGGCGCCGGGCATGGTGGCGGAGAACAGAAGGGTCTGGCGGACGGCTGGGGTGCCGGCAATCAGCGTCTCGACGTCCGGCAGGAAGCCCAGATCCAGCATCTCGTCCGCTTCGTCCAGCACTACGAGCTTGACGTTCTTCAGGTTCAGGTGCTTTTGCTTGTACAGGTCGATGAGCCGTCCGGGGGTCCCGACGACGATCTCCACGCCCTTAACCAGGGATTCGATCTGTGGCTCGTAGGCGCGGCCGCCGTAGATGGTGGCGATCCGGGCGCCGCGGTGCCGGGAGGCGGTGGAGAGGTCATTGGCGACCTGCACGGCCAGCTCGCGGGTCGGCACAATGACCATGGCCTGCGGTGCTCCGGGAGCCGGCAGCTTGTCAAAGCCCTGGTCGGAGGGGCTGACCACGCGCTGCAGGGCCGGGATGCCGAAGCCGAGCGTCTTGCCGGTTCCGGTCTTGGCCTGGCCAATGATGTCGTGTCCCGCCAGCGCTACCGGCAGGGTCATCGCCTGGATCGGGAACGGGTGGGTGATGCCGGCATCCGCCAGCGCCGAGACAATGTCCGCCCGGACGTTGAAGTCCGCGAAGGTTTCCTTGCGCTCGCGGTGCGGCTCTTCGCTGGTGCTCAGCGTCGCCTCCACCGCCAGCTCATCGTTGGTGTTGTCCGCGTGCAGGCGCGTCTGGCTCTCGGTGTTCAATATTTCAGTGTTCAATGCGTACCGTTCAATTCATCTGTTCAGGTGCCGCAGGTGAGGCTCGACGCCGGCACTTGGGAAAGGCCGAACGGAACCAGCCGGGGCGGGCACATCCAGTGGAAGCCGATCGCGGGCTAACAACTGCTTGCCGGTTCCAGGTGTGCGGACCAGCATCATAAGATCGCGTAGGGGCGGGCTTGTTGATATTTGAGAAAAAGGATCAATCAACGACCGGGCATCCATATCTACACCTCTATTCTAGCTGGTTCGACACCGGTACCGCGCCGCGGACACGTGGAGGCGCTACAGCCGGGTCGCGGGAAGCCTGCGAGACTGACCGAAGCTTCCGGCGGCAGGGCAGGTTTCCCACGACCTCAGCGGATCACACCGCACGGAACAGGACGGTGCGGGTGGCAATGTCCGCCTGCACGAGCTCCACGCGCACCGTGCTCCCGGGTTCCAGTGAGCCCTCGCAGTAGGCGGAGACCGCAGGGTCCTTGATCTGGATGATGCTGCGTGCGGCGTTGCCGTTCCCGTTGCCGTTGCTGCGCGGGCCGGAGACGACGACGGCGTCGAACTCCTGGCCGATGTGCGAGCTGAGCAGCGCTGCCTCCACGGCGTCGACGGCGGCACGGTCCACCTTGTTGGCGAGCTGATCGGAGGCTGCCATGATGGCCGGCAGCGCCGGGAGCGCATCACGGGCCCACTGCGGCACGTCCTCGCCGGCGCTGAGCGCGGCACAGATGACCAGGACAAAGCGGTCAACCAGCCGGCGCAGCGGCGCGGTGGTGTGCGCATAGGGGGCGGCGACGGCAGCCTGGACGGTGCGTTCCGGTGCGGCGCCGTCGAAGGGGGTGTAGCCGGCACCGCGGAAAAGCGAGGTGGCCGCGTGCATCAGTGCCACCTGTCTCGGGTCGCTGTTGTTGAGTGAGCGCAGATAGTCCCCGTACGGCATGCCCTCCGGCCACGGCCTGCCCAGTGCCACCGTCTGCAACCGGTAGCGGTCGGTGGCGCCCTTGTCCGGTTCTGGCATCGTGCGCAGGATGCCCACCTTGCCCGCCAGCATCAGTTCCGCCGCGGCCATCCCGGTGAGCAGCGAAATCTGGGCGTTCCAGTCCTCCACCGGCAGGGGCGGCCGGAAGACCAGCTGGTACTGCTCGCCGTCGTGCTCCACTTCCTGCTTCGGGGCGTTCAGGCTGGCGCCGCCGCGCTGGTGCTCCAGGCCGATCCGCTTCAGCCCGATCTCCTTGAGCAGGCGCAGGGTTCCGACGACGGCAGGCAGCCCGCCGCCGCCGTCGTCGCCGTCGTGCCCGCCGCCGTCGAGCATCTGCTGCGCCTGCTCATAGCCAAGCTTCGCCACGCTGCGGATCCGTGCCCGCCGCACCCGCGTCGACACCGCCTCGCCCGCCGCATCCAGCTGGATCTCCCAGACAAAGGCCGGACACACCTGACCGGCCAGCAGGCTCGCCGCGCCCTCGCTCATCCGCGCCGGATGCAGCGGAACGCGACCGTCCGGGGTGTAGACGGTCTGCCCGCGCCGCCGCGTTTCCTCATCCAGCGCGCCGCCCGGCGGGACAAAGGAGGGCACGTCGGCGATCGCATAGTGGACCAGGTAGCCCCGGTCTTGGCGCTCCAGCAGCATGGCCTGGTCCAGATCCTGCGAACCCGGCGGGTCAATGGTGATGAAGGGCAACGCGGTCAGGTCAAGGTCTGGAAGCTGCTGACGGGACATGGTCTGCTGCAGCTCGGACAGAACGCCAGAACTGAAGGCACCGGGCAGTTTGAACTCCGTCTTCAGGTCTGCCAGGGCCTGGGCCAGCTGCTGCTGCGCGGCACTGGCGTGCACATCAATCCGTGAATAGGGCACGCACATAGCCTAGCCCTACGGGTCCAGCTTCCGGCGGCACCGGCTACCCTAGGACTTATGACCAATCAGCCGGGCGAATCCGCAGCAGAAATGTCCTCCGGCTCTCCGCAGGGCGAACTGGGCGTGCGCTACGACAAGTTTGTGGTTGACTTGTTCGGCGTGATGGCCTATGGCGAACTTTCCGCTTTTGAACGGCTCTCCTCGGACGCGCGCTACTCTCCCACCCTGCATGACCGCGCGGTGCTGGGCAGGATGGCCGTCGGCGAGTTCGAGCACTTTGACATTGTCCGGGCCAAGCTGGCCGCGATGGGGGTGGACGTGGAACTGGCCATGCGGCCGTTCCAGCCCTCCATCGATTCCTTCCACGACCGGACCCGGCCGGCGGATTGGTACGAGTCGCTGATGAAGGTGTACGTGATCGACGCGATCTCCGGAGACTTCTACCAGGCGATCAGCGAGCACCTGGATCCCCAGACCCGGCAGGTGATCAACCAGGTCCGCGCCAGCGATGAGTCCAATACCCTGCTGCGGGATCGGCTGAAGAGAATGCTGGCCGATGATCCGCGGCTGGCTTCCCGGCTGGCGCTGTGGGGCCGGCGGCTGGTGGGGGAGGCGCTCACCCAGGCACAACGGGTAGGTATTGAGCACGCGTTCCTGATGGGCCTTGGGGACGCGGGGCCCTCACCCGTGGACCGCGGTGAGGTGGCCAGGCTGATGGCGCAGCTGACCAAAAACCATTCACGCCGGATGAGCCAGCTGGGTCTGACGGCGTAGGGAAGGCTGCAGTGCCCGCACGGGAGGCAATCTCCGCCACACTCCGGAAATCCCTGCGGCTGGACTTTTCCCAGTCGGATCCGGTGGTAGCGGCGCGCAATGCAGTCGGTGTGGCCATCCCGCTGGTGGTCGGCGTCGTCAGCGGCAACATCGGCATCGGCGTCTTCGGGGCGGTCGGAGCCATGTTCGCGGCCTTTGCCGACAGGCCCGGCAGCTACCGCCGCCGGCTGGCCCGGATGAGTGTCACGTCCTTCGCCGCGGGCCTGGGCGGCGGCCTGACCGTGTTGTGCGCACACTCCCTACCCCTTTCACTGCTGCTGGTGGCCGTCTTTGCCTTTACCACCGGCATGCTGATGTCGCTGGGGGCCACGGTGGCGCAGATCGGTACCGCCGGAACCGCCGTGGCCATTGTCCTCAACAGGTTCCCGATGCCCCCAACACAGGCCCTGGGCATTGCCATCCTGATCGCAGCCGCCGGACTGGTCCAGAGTTTGCTGGCCGTGGCGGGTTGGCCGCTGCGCCGGCACGCGCCGGAGCGCAGGGTGCTGGCCGAGCTCTACGCTGGGCTGGCCAACCGGACGCGTTCCGGACAGGACAAGCGGATGGCGCCGGGCGCTGCGGCGGTCCTGACCCGGGCCCGGGACACGATTACCGGCTTTGGCCACGGCCACGGACCCAGCATGCAGTCCTACCGCGCCCTGCTGGACGAAGCGGAACGGATCAGGCTGGAAATTATCGCTCTGGCCTACTGTGTGGACCGGTTCCGGCGTGCCGGCAAGGCGGAGGCGGACGGCGTGGTGGAGGACCTGCTGGGGGCCGTCGGCAGGGTGCTCGACGACGTCGGCACCTCCTTGCGCAGCGGCCATCGGTTTGAGGGCGGCCAGCTGGAGCTTCTGCTGGTGGAGCTGGGCCAGATGGAGGGGGTGTTGGGGAACATGACCGATTCCCCGACAGCCCGGTTTGCCCTCCTTCACGCGCGCGCCCTGGCCGGGCAGTTGCGGGCCTGTGGCCGGATTGTCACCACCGGCGCGCTGGAGGGGAGGGTCGAGGAGGATGAAGCCAAGGTTGGCCGGGTCCGGGTCGCCCTGCAGGCGCCTTGGGACACCATCCGGGCCAACCTGGACTGGAACTCGGCCATCGCGCGGCACGCCGTCCGGCTTTCGCTGCTGGTCACGCTGACCGACGGGTTGGCCCGGCTGCTGCCCGGGGGAGAGCGCGGCTACTGGATTTCGCTGATGGTGCTGGTCCTGCTCCGGCCCGATTTCGCGGACACCCTGCACCGGACCAGCGCCCGGCTGCTGGGCACTCTGGTGGGACTGGGCGTCGGTACCGCCGCGACTTTCCTGCTGGCACCCGCTGGCCACTATGCGCTGATTGCGCTGGTGTTCGTTTTCGTCTTCGGGGTCCGCTCCTCAGGCGCGCCCAATGCCTTCTTCATGGGCATCTGGATTGCCGCCTACCTGGTGGCCCTGCTGGATCTGGCCGGCTTCCCTGCCTCCGCGGTTGTACTGCCGCGCCTGATCGATACGGCCTTGGCCGGGGCGTTGGTGGTGGTGGCGACGCTGATTTGGCCTGCCTGGGAGCGCGGCTACCTGCCGGTGCGGATCGCCGAACTGCTGGCGGCCTACCGCCGGTACCTTCTCGCCGTCACCGATCCGGGGGCCGACGATGACCGGATTGGTGCTGCGAGGATCGAATCCAGGAGGGCCCGATCCAACGCCCAGGCATCGCTGGACCGGACCCAGGCCGAGCCTGTCGCCGGCTCGGACGTACTACGGACCGGCGAGGGTGTTCTGGTCCAGAGCCACCAACTGATCCAGGCCGCGATGGTGCTCGACGCCGCCCGGCTGTCCCTGCGCCAGGAGCACCAACCGGTCACCGCCATGCTGAAGGCGCTGACCCCATTTATCGCCGAGGCCTCAGCCAGCCTGCAGGCATGCGAACAGGCTGTAAGCGCCTCTGCCCGACCCCGAGGCGCCAAGGCGCTGCGGGCATCCTATGCTGCGCTCAAGCAGGACCTGGAGCGCTCGCCGGAGTTCCCCCAGTCGGTCATGCCCACCATTCTTGATGCGGCGGACCGCATCGCCAACAGCGTGGACACCATGGTCCATCTGCTCAAGGAGCAGGCCAAGACCGTCCCCGCCGGAGCCCCGGTTACCTCCTCGCGCTGAGAAGCGCTTCAGGGCTACTTGTCCTTTCCATGACCATGCACGCCGTCTCCACCGTCATCGCCACTCCCACCACCATTGTCCGAACCATTCGTTGGACCGCCGGCCGACGTTGCCGTGGTTGTGTCCGCCGTTGCGGGTGCTGTGGTGGTCGGTGAGGCTGCCGTGGTCAACGGAACCGGTGCCGGCACTGGGACGGGTATGACGATCGTTGTCGGGACGGGTACCAGCACCGTCTGCGTGGGCTGGGGGGTCGGCGTCGGGGGTGGCATTGAGGCCGTCAAATCTGCCCGGACCAGATTAATGGCGTTCTGAATGCTTTGGTCCCGTGCAAAGGAAACCTGTCCGTTGGCGGCGGCGGATTCGAGATCGCGGTTGAGCAGGTCCAGGGACTGCATGGCTCCGGCATAGTCCTTGTTGGCTGCCAAATGGGCTACATCCAGCACACGGGTTTGGAGCTTTTGCGCTGTGGCTACTTCGAGGTCGGCGGCCGGCTTGCTGCTGCAGCCGGTCAATAGGCCACCGGCTGCCAGGCCTGCCAACAGCATTACTGCGGGAAAGCGTCTTCGGGAGCGGGCATTCATGGTTCCACGCTCCGCTGGAGCTGTTGGAGATGCTGACCCAGCTGACCGGAAATCGTCGGATAGGCAGGTGGCGTGGGGACGGTGGTAGGGGCTGGAGCGCTGAGCATGGCCGAGACTGCGATGGACAGGGCTACCAGGATCAGGACGGCGGCGGACATCCAGGCCCACTTGCGCCACCGCGGGCGCGACGGCTCGTCCGCCTCTTCATCCGGGTCAGCGAGGTAGGGGCCACCGGCGCCAGATGGATCCGGTGTTTCCAACGCGCGTGGGCCGTGACTGCCTCGTCGTAGCACCGCCGCGTCCCGTGCCAAGAGGCTGGTCATTCCCGACGGCTTGGTGCGGGCTTCGGTAAGCCTTGGCAGGATCTGCGTCTGCCCGTTGTCCAAGATTCGGGGAGCCTCCCGCGCGGGTCCGTAGCCGCCGTCGTCGGCCAGCAGGGCCGCAACGGCCTGCGCAGTTGGGCGCTCCGACGGTTCTGCAGAGGTCATTGCCTCCAGCAGCACAACCCATGCCTCATCGAGTCCGTCGGGCATTTGCGGCTGACGCATCAGCCTGGCAACTGCCGCCTCCACCGCACCGCCGGGATACTCGGTGCGTCCGGTTAGGCATTCAAGCAGCACGAGTCCCAGCGAGTAGATGTCGGACGCAGGGCCCAATGGCATCCCCTTCGCCTGTTCCGGGCTGAGATAGGCGGCCGTTCCCACCGTGGAGCCCGTTGCGGTCAACCGGGTGCCCTCGGTGATCCGGGCAATGCCGAAGTCCGTCAGCTTGGCATGAAGGCCGGTTCGCAGGGCGCCCGACTCATCGACGGCGGCGCCCGACTCTTCGACGGCGGCGCCCGACTTTTCGACGGCGGCGCCCGACTCCTCGGCGGGGACGCCGACAGCGGATGGTCCGGCATCCGGCCAGCCACCCGGGGCAGCCTCCCCGAGCAGGATATTGGCGGGTTTGATGTCACGGTGCAGAACACCGAAGCTATGGATGTAGTCGAGTGCGGAGGCGATATCAGCTCCGATCCGGACCACGTCCGCCGGCGGCAATCGGCCCTGCAGCAGCCGTTTGCGCAGGTCCTGGCCGTCGACGAATTCCATTACCAGGAACATCCGCGGCTCGTCCGGTGTGCGCAGGTCCGTTCCGGCGTCGAACAGCGTCACCAATGCGGGATGGTTCAGAGTGGCGGCGAGGCGGAGCTCGGCCTGCTGGCGGCGCATTTCCTCGGCGTCGGCTCCCTGCGGCGGGAACAGTTTGATGGCCACGTCGCGACCCAGTGTCTCGTCACGGGCACGGTAAACCGCAGCCATTCCGCCGCGGCCAACAACAGAGCGGGGCGTGTAGCGACCACCCAGCGGTACTTCAGCCGGTACTTCAGCGGCTCCCACCGGCGAGCCATCCGTGAGCATATTGGGCCTTCCTGCTCTTCTCCATTGTCCCACCAGCGGCGGTTCAAGGGCACCGTTGGCCGCAGGGCATCCGAGGCGGGAACGGGTGGAGGGCCGTATCCTGGCCGGTCAGCGCGCAGCCCGTGGTTGCGGGTCCACCCCTCGGATTCACCCTTCGGATCTAGCCTTCGGCGGAGATTTCCAAGCCAGCTGCTCGGCTCATTTTTGAGCCTAGGGGAGCTTGATTCGAGGCGCAAGAGTCCTCCGGCACAGGCCCTTTGGCGGCTCCGGAATTACCAGGCTGGGGCCCTGCGGCAACGCCGGAATCAGCGCTGCGGCTCGGCGGAACCAGAGCACGCAGAACCCGTCGCGCCGGTTCTTCGACATACCGGTAGAGCAGGTGCGTGGCCAGTCCGATGCCCACCAGGCAAGCTGCCGCGAGAACGTCGGTGGCGAGCGGTCCGGCTCCGTGAAGCCAGTCGCGGTTGAGCCAGTAGAAGAGGTAGATGAAGAACATGTGCACCAGGTACAGGCTGTAGGAGCTCCGGCCGCCGTACTGCAGCCAGCGGGCTGAAAGCAGCCGGCGGACAGGTCCGTGGGCCAGGCTGAGCAGGGTGATCAGCAGCGGGAACGCCAGGACCGCCGCCCGCCCGGGGCCGGGTTTCCCGGCGCAGGCCAGGAAGACGACGACGGCGGCCGCGGCCAGCGCAGCGCCGGGTCCGGCCAGTTTATGGCTGGCTTCAAACCGGTCCGAATTGCGGGCGGCCAGGCAGCCGAAGGCCCCGGCAGCGAAGCAGCACAGAATCCGGACCAGCCATTCATACGGCAGGTGCCAG
The DNA here is from genome assembly GCA_035999715.1 of Micrococcaceae bacterium. Classification (GTDB taxonomy): domain Bacteria; phylum Actinomycetota; class Actinomycetes; order Actinomycetales; family Micrococcaceae; genus Arthrobacter_M. The sequence continues at coordinate 14,989 of DASYGM010000095.1, forward strand.
CCGGCCAGAGGCAGGCCGGGGCCCACTAATGCCGTGGGCACCAGAACCAACACAGAGGCGGCCAGCGCCAGCAGCGGATGCATGCGGCGCAGGCGGTACAGGACCAGGGCCAGCAAGGGAAAAGCCAGGTAGGCCAGCCATTCTGCACTGACCGTCCAGCCCGGGCCAAACCAGCTGGCCCCATCGGTGCCGGGCTGGAACCACAGATGGATCATCAGCAGCTGTTTGACCAGCCCCCATAGTGAGAGGTCCGGTGCCTGGGTCTGCAGCGACCATGCCCGCGCCGACTGTTGTCCGGTGCCGTACAGGAACCACAGCCCCAGCACGCCGACCACCAGCGCGAACGCGGGCCACATCCGGGCGAACCGTGCCCAGACAAAGTCACCGGTTGCCCGCCAGCGGAAGCGGGGTCCCAGCCGGTCCAGGTAGGTATAGCTGATGATGAAGCCGCTGAGGACAAAGAAGACATCCACCCCCAGGTCGCCGTTGGCAATCACGGGACTGAACATCTGGTAGACGGGGGCCAGGAAGGTATGGCGCAGGGCCTGCAGGTGGAACAGCACCACCCAGAGGGCGGCCAGAAAGCGCAGCGCGGTGAGCGTGCGGATATCCGGCCGGGACGGTGCCGGTTCAGGTCGGGTGGCCTGGGGACCCGCCACCGTTTGTGCGGGGTTCTCCGCGTTTCGGGAGGGTGGGGCGGACGCAATGACGGAGACCATTAGACCCAGCCTAGCGCAGCGTGCTGACCGGAATCCGGGAGGAAGCTGAATAGCGCCCGGACATGCAGCGCCCGGACACGCAGCTATCCTAGGGCCCGCAGCAGTGACTGGGCGGCGGCCGTCGGGTCGCTGGCTTCCGTGATGGCGCGCACGACGACGATGCGGCGGGCTCCGGCGGCCACCACCTGGTCCACGTTGCCCAGGTCGATGCCGCCGATGGCGAACCAGGGTTTGGTGCTGCCCAGGGAGGCGGCGTATTCCACCAGGCCAAGGCCGACGGCGGCGCGTCCCGGTTTGGTCGGGGTGGCCCAGAGGGGCCCCACACAAAAGTAGCTGACGTCGTCGTCGGCCGCGGCAGCCCGGGCCTGTCCGGGAGTATGGCTGGAGAGCCCAACCGCGGTTCCGCTGCCCAGCAGCGTGCGGGCGGAGGGAACGGGGAGGTCCTGCTGGCCGATGTGGAAGACGGGCGCGCCGGTTAGCCCCGCCAGATCCGCGCGGTCATTGACGGCCCAGAGCCTGCCGTGCTGCTGTGCCACCGAACGCAGCACCTCCAGCAGTTCCAGCTCCTCGCCGGCCTGGATGGTCTTGTCCCGCAGCTGGATGATGTCCACGCCGCCGGCATAGGCCGCGTGCAGGAACTCGGCTAGGTCGCCGCGGTCCCTGCGGCCATCCGTGCACAGGTAGAGCCTGGCGTTCTTCAGCTGTTCAAGGCGGCCGGCTGGCTGGGCGTGTGCATCCGGGGACGTAGCGGGGGCGGGCAGGGCAGTCATATCTCTTAGACTAGTTCAGTACCGCGGGAGCCAGGGTAGCTGGCTGAGAGGGTGCCGGGTGTTGCCACACGCGCCGACCGTACTGTTCCACGGGCGTCGCCCGCGGCCACATGACCTGATCCGGTTAGTACCGGCGTAGGGAAGGAAACCGTATGTCCATGAGCATCGAGACCGATGTCGCCGTGATCGGCGGCGGCGTTGTGGGACTGGGCATCGCCTGGGAAGCGCAGCGCACCGGACGCTCGGTGACGGTGATCGATCCCAGCCCGGCCACCGGGGCCACCTATGCGGCTGCCGGCATGCTGGCTCCGGTCAGCGAACTGCATTACCAGGAAGAGGATCTGCTGGAGCTGACCCTTGCTTCGGCGGCCCTATGGCCCGAGTTCGTGGCACCGCTGCGCGAGGCCGGGCACGCCGACACGGGATTCCGCACCACCGCAACCCTTGTCCTGGGGGCGGACGCCGCGGACCGGCGGGCCCTGCTGGATCTGCGCCAGGTCCAGCAGGCACACGGGCTTACCGTGGAGCCCCTGACCCTCCGGCAGGCCCGGGAACAGGAGCCTCTGCTGAGCGCACAGCTTTCCTATGTGCAGAGGATTGTGCAGGACCACCAGGTTGACCCGCGCGGCCTGGCCACGGCTATCCGGGTGCAGCTGAACGTGGTGGCCGCGGCGGCCGGAAGGCTGAGGGAGGAGCAGACCTCCATCCGGCGCAAGGCCGTTGCACTGCTGCACAGGGACCCGGAGGACCGCCAGTCACCGGTGGTCGGGGCGCTGCTGGAGGACGGCCGGGACGTCCGGGCCCGGGAGGTTATTGTGGCGAACGGGTTGGCTGCCGGTGAACTGGCCGGGCTGCCGGAGGGTCTGTCGCTTCCGCTGCGTCCGGTATACGGGGACATCCTGCGGCTGCGGGTACCTGAGCACCTGCGGCCGCTGGTCACCGCGACCGTCCGCGGCCTGGTGCGGGGCGTCCCGGTGTACATCGTGCCCCGCAACGACGGCACGGTGGTGATCGGGGCGACCCAGCGCGAAAATGGGCCGGGCAGCGGGGATTCTGCCGGGGGCGTTTCCGCCGGAGGCGTTTACCAGCTGTTGCGCGACGCCCAGGTCCTGGTGCCCGCCGTGGCCGAGCTGGAGCTGCTGGAAACCACGGCCCGGGCCCGTCCCGGCACCCCGGACAACGCCCCGCTGCTTGGCCGGGTTGCAGGCAGGGCGGGGGACATTGGGGGCCTGATCATCGCCACAGGTTTCTACCGCCACGGCGTCCTGCTGACGCCGGTGGCTGCGCAGATCTGCCGCCAGCTGATGAACGGCATCACGGATCTGGCCTGGACCCGCTTCCGGCCGGACAGGTTTTCCACCGGTCACACGGAAACAGCCCACACGGAAACAGCCCACAGGGAAACCGCCCTCAATTCAGGAGACATAGCATGAGTACCATCCGGCTCAACGGCCAGAACCATCCGCTGCTTCCGGGGCAAAGCGTCGCCGCGCTGGTGGGCGATGTTACGGGCCGCAGGATTGACGACGCCGGCCAGGCTGCGGACGGGCGGCGGCTGGGTGTGGCCGTGGCGCTGAACGCGGATATTGTGCCCCGCAGCCGCTGGTCGGCGACCGCACTTCAGGCCGGGGACGACGTCGAAATTGTAACGGCCGTCCAGGGCGGCTGAGGAAAATGCACTCCAACCACTCGAGAGGAACCCTGATGGAGTCAACCACCTTCGAGGCAGCCGCAGGCACTTCGGCACAGACCGATGCACTGCTGATCGACGGGGTGCCGTTGGGCTCCCGGCTGATCATGGGGACCGGCGGAGCGCCAAGCCTGGAGGGGCTGGGCGCGGCGCTCGTGGCGTCCGGCACCGAGCTGACCACGGTGGCGATGCGGCGCTACAAGGCCGGCCCGACGGATTCCGGCACGTCGCTGTTCGAGACGCTGGTGCGCAACAACATCAGGGTGCTGCCCAATACCGCCGGCTGCTTTACCGCCCGGGAAGCCGTGATGACCGCTGAACTGGCGCGGGAGGCACTGGAGACGGACTGGGTCAAGCTGGAGGTCATTGCCGACGAGCACACCCTGCTGCCGGACGCCGTCGAACTGGTGGAAGCCACAGAACAGCTGGTGGGGCGCGGCTTCAAGGTCTTCGCCTACACCAACGATGACCCGGTGCTGGCGTTGCGGCTGGAGAATCTGGGGGCGGTGGCCGTGATGCCGCTCGGAGCCCCGATCGGCACCGGGCTGGGGATCCTGAATCCGCACAACATTGAACTGATTGTCTCCCGGGCGGCCGTCCCGGTGGTGCTGGATGCCGGCATCGGGACCGCCTCGGATGCCGCGCTAGCCATGGAACTGGGGTGCGACGCCGTCCTGCTGGCCACCGCCGTGACCCGCGCACAGGACCCGGTACGGATGGCGCAGGCCTTTAAACACGCCGTCATCGGCGGTAGGCTGGCGGCACAGTCCGGTCGCATTCCCAAACGCCAGCACGCACTGGCATCCTCTGCCATGGAGGGCCGTCCGGACCTCTGAGGAAGGATCCCGGCGTGAGTGCAAAAGACATCCTGACCAGGGAGCAGATTGACGACGGACTGGAGCGGTTGCCGCACTGGCGGTACAGGCTGGGCGGACTCCACGCGGTCTTTAAGCTGCCGACGTCCCGCGCCACGCTGGACCTGATGGCCCGGATCGGGGACCTGGCCGAGCATGCCAACCACCATCCGGATGTGGACTGGCGATACAACCTGCTCTTTGTCCGGCTGATCTCCCACGATGCAGGCGGCGAGGTGACCGCGCGGGACATGGAACTGGCTAAGCAGATTTCCGCTGCCGCGCAGACCGCCGGCGCCACGGCGGAACCCCGGCTCAGTCGGACGCTGGAGCTGGCCATCGATACCGATGATCCAGCGGCGATCTCCGAGACCTGGCGCGCGGCGCTGGGCTACAAGGCCGGCAGGTCCGGAGACCTGACCGACCCGCACGGCCGGCTGCCAACCCTGTGGTTCCAGCAGACTGAAACGCCCAATCCGAACCGGATGCACGTGGATATCCACGTCAGCCTCACGGACTCCGGACAGGTGCTCGACGAGGTCGCGGCCACGCCCGCCACCTTGGATCAGGAGAGCGCGCCGCGCTTTGTGGTGGTGAGGGACAGCCAGGGGAACCGGCTATGCGTGTGCACCGAAGAAGGGCGCGGCCCGGACGTGCAGCCCGGCCTGTAGGAGCATCCCCGCCTGTAGGACCCATCCGGGGATGGGTCCTGGGTCCGTCCTGGCGGCGCAGTAGTGGCGCCTAACGGCGCAGGATCGCGGTCAGGCGTGCCTTCTCGTTCGCGGCCCGGTTGCGGCCCAGGGCCAGCGAAGCGACGGTGGAGACGACGCCGGCGGCCACCAGGGCGGCGATCCAGGGCACCCAAGTCCACCCAGGCCGGTAGCTCAGTCCGGCGGCGACGGTGATGATCCAGGTCAGTAAGGCTGTGACTACGGCGATGCCCGCCGGCAGCAGGGCGCCATATTTGTCGTGGCGTTTGTCCGAGCCCCAGACGACGGCACCGATGCCGATGGCCAGCAAGGCAATGACAACCAGATCGACCATGGCGGGCTACAGGGCGCCGAAACCGACGCGGCGGGATTCCTCGGCACCGAGTTCCACATAGCCCAGTGAGCCGCCGGGGACAATGATGATGCGGCCCTTTTCGTCGGTCAGCCGCAGCTCCGAACCCTTGGACAGCGCGTCGGAGACCAGCTTGGCCACTTCATCGGCGTTCTGCGCCGAATCCAGCACAATCTCGCGCCCAACATTCTGAATGCCGATCTTGATTTCCAACGGGTATCTCCTTTTGGCTGCAACGTGCCTAACTTTCGTCCTAGTCTATGACTCTTTGGGGAAGCGGCTGATTCCCCGCCAGGCCAGCCGGTAAACCAGTTCGCTGGCCACGTCCAGGTCCAGGTTGCCGCCGGTCTCCAGCCAGTACCGTGCGCTCACCTGGGCCATCCCGGCCAGGGCGCGGCCCAGCAGCGTGGCTTCGATGTGCGGCAGCTTGGTATCCACCGCTATGACGGTGGCAATGGCGTCCGCGTAGGCAGCGTTGAAGGTTTCCAGCCTGCCGGCCACATCCGGGTCGTTGACCAGATCGGACTCGAAGACCAGCCGGTGCGCCTGGTCATCCTGGGCGATGAATTCGAAGTAGGCCTTCATGGTGGCCTGCACGCGCAGCTTATTATCCGTCGTCGAGCGCAGCGCGTTCAGCAGCAGTTCGGTCAGCTCGGCCAGATGGTTGTCCAGCAGGGCCAGATAGAGCTCACGCTTGCTGGGGAAGTGCTGGTACAGCACGGGTTTGCTGACCCGGGCGGTGTCCGCGATTTCATCCATGGCTGCCCCGTGGTAGCCATTGGCGACGAAGACCTCCTGCGCTGCGGCCAGCAGCTGCGCACGGCGTTCGTCGCGCGGCAGCCGGGCCGGACGGGGGCGGTTTTCGTGCAGCCCGGTGCTGTGCTGGTTCTGGTTCATGCCGCTGCCTCCCGTATTCACCCTGCTGCGCACGCTCCGCTGCAGTGTCATGCTCCACTCTACTGGGAGGTAATATGGCTGCGCCCACCGCCGCGGAATAGATTTAACCGTATGTCCTCCACATTGCGCACCACGACGCCGCCGCAGTCCACCGCCCTGCCCGCCCTGGTGGAGCCCGGACCGGAGCTGAGCAGGTCGGAGGTGGAACGCTACTCCCGGCACCTGATCATCCCGGAGATCGGCATCGAGGGGCAACGCCGGCTCAAGAATGCCCGGGTATTGGTGATCGGTGCCGGCGGGCTGGGCTCGCCCGCGCTGCTCTATCTGGCCGCGGCAGGCGTGGGCACGATTGGCATCGTGGACGACGACGTCGTCGAGACGAGTAATCTGCAGCGGCAGGTGATCCATTCGGTGGCCGATGTGGGACGGACGAAGCTGGATTCGGCCCATGACTCCATTGCGGCCCTGAACCCGCTGGTCAAGGTGGTGCTGCATCCGCTGCGGCTGGACTCCGGCAACGCACTGGAGCTCTTCGCGGACTACGACCTGATCCTGGACGGGGCGGATAACTTCGCCACCCGCTATCTGGTCAACGACGCCGCCGTGCTGCTGGGAAAGCCGTACGTCTGGGGATCCATCCTCCGCTTTGACGGGCAGGTCAGCGTTTTCTGGGGCGAATACGGCCCCACCTACCGGGACCTGTATCCGGAGCCGCCGGCCGCGGGATCGGTGCCGTCCTGCGCGGAAGGCGGAGTCTTCGGCATGCTCTGCGCAGCGGTGGGGTCGATGATGGTGATCGAGGCGGTCAAGCTGATCACCGGCGTCGGGAAAACCCTGTTGGGGCGGTTGCTGATCTTCGATGCGCTGGCCTCCAGCTGGCGGGAAATCCGGATCGCCCGCGATCCCGAGGCGGAACCGGTGACGGAGCTGGTGGACTACCAGGTGTTCTGTGGCCTGCCGGGCAACGGAGCCGGAAACGGGTCCGCGTCTGTGGCCGGGGAGGACGCAGGCGGTTCGGCGGACACCTTGACGGCGTCGGAGCTGGCCGCCCGGCTCGCGGCCAGGGAACGGGGCGAGGACAGCTTCGAACTGATCGATGTGCGCGAACCGGGGGAGTACGCCATGGTCCGCATCCCCGGCTCGACCCTGGTGCCGCTGGCCGGAATCCAATCCGGCACCGCACTGGCCGGAATCCGGCACGAAGTGCCGCTGGTGCTGCACTGCAAATCCGGCGCCAGGTCAGCCCAGGCATTGGCGAGCCTTAAAGCGGCAGGTTATGACGACGTCGTCCATCTTGAGGGTGGCATCCTCGCCTGGGTGCGGGACGTGGAGCCGGACAAGCCGGTCTACTGACAGGGCCCGTCTACTGGCAGGGCCGTCTACTGGCAGGGCCGTCTACCGGCACTGCTCCTCGGCCTCGCTGCGGATGGCGTCAACCTGCTCCTGGATGTTCTTCTCGCCGTTGCTCTCCGCGCCATAGAGCTTGGAATTGGCTATTTCGAGCTGCAGCATCATGGCCTCGATTTTCAGGTTCAGCGCCAGATTGTCCCGGTTTTGCGTGTTCTGGATGATGAAGACCATCAGGAACGTCACGATGGTGGTGCCGGTATTGATGATTAGCTGCCAGGTATCGCTAAAGCCCAGGACCGGGCCGCTCAGCGCCCAGACCACCAAAATGGCCACCGCGCCCACAAACACTCCGGGGTGCCCTAAAACGGCAGAGGTCCGTGAGGTGAAGCGGCTGAACAGGTCCTGTTGTTTATCCGGCGATTCTTTCCCAGACGACATTTCGGTCCCTTTCCATTCGACGTCATAAAAGTCCCGCAGCCGGCATTGCCTTTGGCCGCGGGAATCACTGGCATCCACCCTATCCCCTCGCTAAACCGCCTGCGGCCACCGGGAAAAGAAGGCATTTGTGACCATATTGTCAAAAATGTTTGACATACCTGTTAGCGTGGAAATACGTCGCGGACCCTGTTGGCCGCACGCAGGACTGTTGCCGAATAAGGAGGAGCACATGCACGCCGTAGCGCATAATTCATCCCGGTCCCGTTTTGAGATCTACGACGACGGGTGTTTGGCGGGGTTTGTTCGGTACCGGATGCAGGAGGGGGAGATGTGGTTGCTCTCGCTGCAGATGCTGCAGGATGTCCACGGCAAGGAACTGGCGCAGGAACTGATCCGCAGCACGGTGGTTGACCTGCACCGGCGGCGCGTACCCGTACTGCCGTTCTGCCCGGCCGTCCGCAGGTTCATCTCCGCAGACCGTCGGTACCGGTCGCTGGTTCCGGCCGCGCAGCGCAGTCGGTTCCGGCTCGACGTGGCGGGCGCCCCGGCGCCGGCCAGGGCCGTCGCACGGCAGGATCTGGCCCGTAAGGCGGGTTAGGTAGTTCAGGGCGCCTAAGCGCTTGCAGTGCCCTCGGCGCGCTCCGTTGCCGCGCCGGCGGGCTCCGCCGGACAGGCGGAGTCGGCGGCACGGTGCGCCGCGTCGGCATGAAGGGCGGGAGGCTGCTCGACGCTGATGCCGTACAGGGCTTCAAGGCCGGCAAAGTAGGCTTCCTGCTCACCATTGGCGGCCAACTGCCGGGCGCGCACGGTGGGGATATGCAGCAGTGACTTCACCATGCGGCGCATGGCGAATTCCACTTCCTCGGCAGCGGCGGTGCAACCGTGCTGGGCCCGCACCCGCTCGATCTCGGCGTCCAGGACGGCGAGCGTATGGCGGCGCAGGGCCACGATGGCACCATCCACGGAGCGGACATTCTGTTTTTCTTCGAAACTCCGGGCGGCCTCGGCCACGATGGCGCTGGCATGGTGAAGCGATTCGGCCTGTTCCTGCGGTGCTGCCAGCCGGACGGATTCCAGGGTGAGCAACTCGACGCCGTCCAGTTCCGCAACGGCCGGATCGAAGTCCCGGGTCAGGGCCAGATCGATGATGATGAGCGGTTTGGAGGTTCCGCGCCGGACCTGTTCGATTTCCTCCGCTGAGACCCGGGTATCGGATCCGCTGCAGCCGATCATGACGTCGGCGGCGGCCACGGCCTCCGGCAGGGTGGCAGGCGTGAGTGCCTGGCCTCCGCGCGAGGCGACGAAGGCCTCGGCACGGCCGGAGGAGGAGTAGACGCTGATGTCGGTACAGCCGCGCTCGGCCAGTTTGGCCAGCGTGGCCCCGGCATACGCGCCGGTGCCGAAAATGACGGCCTTTTTGCCTGACCAGTTGTTGCCCGGCCAGTCCAAGTCAAGGTCCGAGGCGAGGTCAAGGGCCACCGAGACGATCGACAGGCCGCGGTTACCCAGGGCGGTGTGCGCACCGACGTCCTTGGCCGTTTTGGAGGCGGCCTGGAACAGGCGCACCAGTGCGGGGCTGGCGGTGGCGTCCTGCTGGGCACCGATCAGGGCCCGGCGGACCTGGCCGGCAATTTCCCGTTCGCCCACGACGGCGGAGTCAAGTCCGGCGCTGACGGCGAAAAGGTGCTGGCTGACCGCCTCCCCGCTGCGGGTGTCCAGGGCACGGGAGACGGTCCGCTCGGCCAGTCCGCTGCGCTCGCTGATCTGCCCGACGACGGCGGCGCGGGCCGCCTCGACGTCGTCGGCCGAGCGGGCCTCGGCATAGATTTCGTAGCGGTTGCAGGTGGCCAGGGCCACCGCACCCAGGATCTCGGGGTTGCCATCGAGCACGGAGGAAGCGACCTCGGCGGCGCCGGCACTGAGGCGGGCAACGGTCTCGAGGTCGATATCGGCATGCGAAGCAACAAAGGAAATTAGAACCACGGCCCTTCCATAGTAGCGACTTCGCCGGAGGCGTAGAACAAGGAAGCCCCGACAAGCCGGAAATCCGCGGGGTGATTCTGCTTACGCCCCGGCCAAACGGACATGTGTCGGTAGGCTTGAATCCATGACACTTAGCCCGACGCATCCCCTGATGGACGGCCGGACCGCCGATTCACCGCTTATCACCGCCTACCGCGGGGGAAAGCCTTCCCGCCGGCCGGTATGGTTCATGCGCCAGGCAGGGCGCTCGCTGCCGGAGTACCGGCGCGTGCGCCAGGGGACGGGGATGCTGGAATCATGCCTGGATCCGGAGCTGGCGGCGGAAATCACGCTGCAGCCGGTGCGTCGCCACGATGTTGATGCAGGCATCTTTTTCTCCGACATCGTCATACCCCTGAAGCTGGCAGGAGTCGGGGTGGACATCGTTCCGGGTGTGGGTCCGGTGCTGGACAAACCCATCCGGACCGCCGCGGACGTTGCGGCGCTGCCGGTGCTGACGGAAGAGGCGCTGGAGCCTATCCGGGAGGCGGTCCGGCTGACGGTCGCGGAACTGGGGACCAAGCCGCTGATCGGGTTTGCCGGCGCGCCGTTCACGCTGGCCGCCTACATGGTGGAGGGAAAGCCGTCCCGCGACCACCTGGGTCCGCGGACCATGATGCACGCGGATCCGGAGGCCTGGACCGCGCTGGCCGACTGGGCCGCCGATGCTTCCGGAATGTTCCTGCGCGCCCAACTGGAAGCGGGCGCCAGCGCCGCCCAGCTCTTCGACTCATGGGCCGGCTCGCTGGGGCTGGCGGACTACAGCAGGCACGTTGCGCCGGCCTCCTCCCGCGCGCTGGACCACGTCCGCGGACTCGGTGCACCGCTGATCCACTTCGGAACCGGAACCTCGGAGCTGCTCGTGGCCATGCGCGACGTAGGCGTGGACGTGGTGGGGGTGGACTACCGGTTGCCGCTGGGAGAGGCGAACCGGCGGCTGGGTGGGACGGTGCCGCTCCAGGGGAACATCGACCCGGCCCTGCTCTCAGCGCCCTGGGACGTCCTGGAAGCGCATGTCCGCGAGGTGGTCGCCGCCGGTTCCGCGGCGCCGGGCCACGTCGTGAACCTGGGCCACGGTGTGCCGCCGGAAACGGACCCGGAGGTGCTGACCCGCGTGGTCAAGCTGGTCCATTCGATCGAATCCTGACGTACGGCAACCCCGACAGGAAAAGCCATGCCTGAAGAGAAGACACCCAAAGACCAGACGGAACCCGGCGAACCGCTCACCGGCAAGACCCCGGCCGATAAGCCGCTCAAGCGTCCTGACCTTAAGTTTCCCGACCTGAAACTGCCGGACCTGAAGCTGCCCGACATGAAGCTGCCGGACATGAAAATGCCGCATCTTCCGCATCTGCCGCAACGGGCGGGTGGGGCAAGCCGGAAGCCCGCCGGCGGCAATGCACCGCGCCCGCCGGCCGTCGTCGTCGGCGGTGGGATCTCAGGTCTGGTGTCCGCGCTGGATCTGGCCGCCGCCGGCTACGCCGTGACAGTGCTGGAGGCCGCCGCGGTCCTGGGCGGATGTGTCGGCACGCACGAGGTCGCCGGCCTGCTGCTGGACAGCGGCGCGGAATCCTTCGCTACGCGTTCGACGGCGGTGGCCAGCCTGGCCGCGGAGCTTGGCCTGGCGGACCGGCAGTGCGCCCCGGATCCGGCCGGAGCATGGGTCCAGCTTCCGGAGGGGCCGGTTCCGCTGCCCAAAACAGGTGTCCTGGGCATTCCCGCGGATCCCTGGGCGCCTGAGGTGCGTGCGGCGCTGGGCCTGGCCGGGTCGCTGCGGGCGGGGATGGATGCCCGTCTGCCCACGTCGGTAGGGACCAAGGAGGAGGTCATCAGTGTGGCCGACCTGGTCCTGGCCAGGATGGGCCGAACGGTGCTCGAACGCCTGGTGGCTCCGGTGGTCGGCGGCGTGCACTCGGCAGATCCCGCCGTGCTGGACGTCGATATGGTGGCGCCGGGGCTGCGTAAGGGCATTGTGGAGCACGGCTCGCTAGCAGCCGCCGTGGCAGCACAACGGGGTACGGCCAAGGCAGGTGCTGCGGTAGCCGGGTTGGTCGGTGGAATGCACACCCTGGTCACCGCCTTGGCGCAGAGGCTGCGCGAAACCGGCGTCGTGGTGTACCTTGGCCATCCGGTGACGGGGATTGGCCGCGTCCGCGCTGGCACGGAATCCCAGCGATGGACGGTAGCGGCCGGCGACTGGTCCGCAGAGGCGGAGATGCTGGTGGTAGCGACGGATGGGCCCACCGCGGTGCGCCTGCTGAGCGGACCCGTCCCCGGTTTGGCGGCGTTTGCCCCGCAGCCGGGTCCCGATGTCCGGCTCGTGACGCTGGTGGTGGACCGGCCGGAACTGGATGTCCACCCCCGCGGCACCGGAATCCTGGTGGCGCCGCAGACCCCCGGAATCCAGGCCAAGGCGCTCACCCACGCGACGGCAAAATGGGGCTGGCTGGCAGAGGAAACCGGGCCGGGCACACATGTGCTGCGGCTCTCCTACGGCCGCGCCGGCGACGCCAATGCCGCGGCCGGGACGGAAAACATTCCGGACGACGAGACTGATCTGCTGGCGGTAGCGCTGGCCGATGCCTCGCGACTGCTTGGCATGGACCTGGAGCCGGAAGACCTGCTGGGCTGGGACGTCGTGCGCTGGCCCGGGTCCCTGCCATTCGCCACGCTGGGGCACCGTGCGCGCGTCGCGGAGCTGCGGGCTAAAGTGCGCAACGTTCCGGGTCTGTTGCTCACCGGCGGCTGGCTGGCCGGCAACGGTCTGACCGCCGTCGTGGCCGATGCCCGATCCGAGGTGTCCCGGCTCGTCGAGTCATCCCGCCAGCCTGATCATCCCCTCCTGCCCGGCTGACCCTTCGTTGAGTGTCGGGATCTGCACCCTAGACACCACGTTTTGGGTGCATACCTCCACACTCAACGGATGGGTGAGGGGAGGGCGGTGTGTGATTTTGACGACTTCTACGGATTGTAGAGCACCTCGGTTTTCGGGTTTGGCACGGCAAGGGGCAAACTGGTAACCATGAGCCACACATTTGCCGAATCTGTCACTAAAAACTCCGCCGCGGGCGACGACGCAGCGCCGGTGGAGACCCCCTTCACACTGTGGACCGTCTTCAAGCGGACCGGGCTGGCAGGCGCCGGCAGTGAACAGCAGGCCACTGCCTTTGATGAACTGGCGGCGGGTCTGGCGGACCAGCAGATCCAGCTGCGCGGCACCTACGACGTCTCGGCCATGCGTCCGGATGCGGACATTATGGTCTGGCTGATCGGACCAACCGCGGAGGGCCTGCAGCAGGCGATCCGGGACATCCGGCGCAGCGACCTGTTTGCCAACACCGAGATCTCCTGGTCGGCGATGGGCGTGCACCGCGAAGCCGAGTTCGCGAAGAACCATGCCCCGGCCTACATGCGTGCTGCCGAGCCCAAAGGGTGGGTCTGCGTTTACCCGTTTGTGCGCTCCTATGAGTGGTACATCCTGCCGCCGGAGGAGCGCGGCCGGATGCTGAGCCACCACGGCATGCTGGGCCGGGACTTCCCGCAGGTGCTCTCCAACACCGTCTCCTCCTTTGCCCTGGGCGACTGGGAATGGATCCTGGGACTGGAATCCGACGACGTCGTGGACCTGGTGGACCTGATGCGGCACCTGCGCGCCACCGACGCCCGGATGCACGTCCGCGAGGAGATCCCCTTCTACACCGGCCGACGGATCAGCACCGCGGAAATCGCCGAGGTGCTCCGGTGAATGCGGACGCCACGGACGCCCGGCCGCTGACCGCCCCCAATCCGGCGACCGAAAGCGGCCGGATGGCCCCGAAGCAGTACGACGCGGTGCTGCTGGCCTCCTTCGGCGGTCCGGAGGGCCAGGACGACGTGCTCCCGTTCCTGCGCAATGTCACGCGCGGACGCGGCATTCCGGATGAGCGGCTGGAAGCGGTCAGCCACCACTACCGCGCCTTCGGCGGGACCAGCCCGATCAACGGCCAGAACCGCGCGCTCAAGGCTGCCCTGGAGGCCGAGCTGGCCGCCCGCGGCATCGACCTTCCGGTGCTGTGGGGAAACCGCAACTGGGACCCCTACATCCCGCAGACGCTGCAGGACGCCTACGACGCCGGCCACCGCCAGCTGCTGATGGTCACCACCAGCGCCTACTCCTGCTACTCCAGCTGCCGGCAGTACCGTGAGGACATCGGGATGGCCCTCACGGAAACGGGCCTGGACGGGAAGCTGGCGGTGGACAAGGTCCGCCAGTACTTTGACCACCCCGGCTTTGTGGAACCGTTTATTGAGGGGACGACGGCGGGACTGGTCCAGGTGCGCGCGGAGCTTGCGGCTGCCGGTATCCCGGATGCACCCGTGCACGTACTCTTTGCCACGCATTCCATCCCGATGCGCGACGCCGAGGCTGCTGGCCGGTCCTCGGGGGAGCCACGGGAATTCGCGGAAGGCTCGGCCTACGTGGCCCAGCACCTGGCCACCGCCACGGAAATCATGGCGCGGATCCGCTCCGGCCGGGACAGCGACGGTCCGGAAACCCCCTGGTCGCTGGTCTACCAGTCGCGCTCCGGGGCTCCCCATGTGCCCTGGCTGGAACCGGATATCAACGACGCCCTCGAGGAGCTCGCAGGGCAGGGTACCAAGGGCGTGGTGGTGGTTCCGCTCGGCTTTGTCAGCGACCACATGGAGGTGGTCTGGGACCTGGACACCGAGGCCAAGGAAACCTGCGAAAAGCTGGGACTGGCCTTCCACCGCGCGCCCACCCCCGGGACGCATCCGAAGTTCATTGCCGGCCTGGCCGATCTGATCTGCGAGCGGACCGTGGACCAGCACATCGCCGAGCGGCCGGCCATGACTGCCCTGGGCCCCTGGTACGACGTCTGCCGGCCCGGCTGCTGCGCCAATTTCCGGGGCGACAAGCCCGTCATCGCCGAGGAGGGCAGTACCGTGGGAATCCGCCACGAGCCCAGACCCGGGACGGACGACTAGTGGATCTGCTCAACGTACGGGTCGGAACCAGGGCCAGCAAACTGGCTCTGACGCAGACCCAGCAGACGGCGGACAAGCTGGCAGCGGTGGGAGGCTTCGCCGTCGAACTGGTGCACGTGCGCACCGACGGCGACGTGCTGACCGGATCGCTGTCCCAGATGGGCGGCACCGGCGTTTTCGTCACAGCACTGCGCGATGCACTGCTGGACGGGCGCTGCGACGTGGCCGTCCACTCGCTCAAGGACCTGCCCACCGCGGTGGCTCCGGGGCTGAAGATGGCAGCCATTCCACCGCGGGCGGACGTGCGGGACGCGCTGTGCGCCCGGGACGGCCTGAAGCTGGCGGATCTTCCGGCCGGCTCGCGGGTGGGGACCGGTTCGCCGCGGCGCGCGGCGCAACTGCGCTCCGTGCGGGGGGACCTGGACGTCGTGGATATCCGAGGTAACGTCGATACCCGGTTGGGGCGCGTCCCCGGACTGCCCGGCAATCCCGTCTCGCTGGACGGCCAGAGCCGGGTTGAGGGCAAGTTCGCGGACCTGGACGCCGTGGTGCTGGCTGCCGCCGGGCTGAGTCGGATTGGCCGGCTGGACGTTGTCTCCGAATATCTGGACACCGCACTGATGCTGCCCGCCCCCGGCCAGGGCGCCTTGGCCGTGGAGTGCCGCAGCGAGGATGCCGAAGGTCCGCTCGGCCTGGCGCTGGCAGCGCTTGACGACGCCGATACCCGGCTCGCCGTCACCGCGGAACGGGCGCTGCTGGCCCGGCTGGAGGCTGGCTGCGCCGCCCCGGTGGGCACGCTCGCCTTCCGCAAGGGCAGTATGCTCCGGCTCGAGGCAGTGGTCTGCGCCGTGGATGGAACGCGGGCCATCCGGCTCAAGAAAGCCACCGATGGACTGACGGAAATCGGCGCCACCCTGCTGGGCATCGAAGTGGCGGAGGAACTGCTGGCCCAGGGAGCGGCGGACCTGGCGGATCTGGCCGGCAGCGGATCGTGACGGAATCCGTCCCGGACGCCGGTTCGCTGGCAGGCCTGCGGGTGGCGGTCACCCGCAGCCCGGACCGCTCCGCAGCCTTGGTGCGGGCCCTGCGGGACGCCGGCGCCACGCCGCTGCTGGTGCCGCTGATCGATTTTGAAACCGCCGTGGACCAAGGCGCGCTGGACGAAGCGATGGCGGGGCTGGCTGCCGGCGAATACGACTGGCTGGTGATCAGCAGCATCACCACCGTGCGCGCGCTGAAGCAGTGGTGCGCCGCGCGCGGAACGGAGTTGGCAGAGTTCATTCCGGCAGGCGTCCGGCTTGCAACCATCGGACCCACCTCGCGCGCCATACTGGCCGCGGAGGGGCTGACCGTGGACCTGGCCCCGGTAGACGTCCAGTCCGCGGCCGGGCTGGTGGAACTCTGGCCGGCCGGACCCACCCGCGTGCTGCTGCCGCAGTCCAACCTCGCCGAGCCCACACTGGCCTCCGGCATCACGGCTAAAGGCGGGGACGCCCGTACCGTTACGGCCTATCAGACCGTGGACTACCCCGCGCACGCGGACCGGCGGCTGACAGCTGTGCTGGAATCCGCCCGGAAGCCTGAGCAAACGCAACGCAGCTTCGGGAGCCAGCCAGCCGCCGTCGTCGGGCCCTCGGACCCGGAACAGCTCAGCCCGGCCGACGCGCAACAGCAGATCCGCAACGGAGCCATCGACGCCGTCGTCGCCGCTTCCGGCAGCGCCGCCCGCGGCATCGCCAAAACACTGGCACCGCTGCCCGAAAGCTGCCTGCTGATCGCCATCGGCCTGCCCACCTGCCGGGAAGCGGCCAGGCTGGGCATGCCGGTGGCCGGCACCGCCCAAGAACCCACCCCGGCCGGGATTGTCCAGGCGCTCGCCGACGCCCTCGCCACCGGCCGCCACCCCGGGCATCCCGACACCACCGACACCAGCAGCAAGACCAAGGAGTCCCAGTGAGCTTTCCGCACCACCGCCCGCGCCGCCTGCGCAGCACCCCGGCGATCCGCCGCCTGACCGCAGAGTTCCGGCTGGATCCGGCCGAGCTGATCCTGCCCGCCTTCATCCGGGAAGGGCTGACCGAGCCGGCCCCGATCACCTCGATGCCCGGCGTCGTGCAGCACACCACGGACACACTCAAGCGTGCCGCGGCGCAGGCCGTGGAACTCGGCGTAGGCGGCATCATGCTTTTTGGTGTCCCGCTGCTGCGCGACGCCACCGGTTCCGCCTCGCTGGATCCCGACGGCGTGCTGAATAAGGCGATCCGGGACGTGCGCGCCGAGGTGGGCGACGACCTGGTGGTCATGGGCGATGTCTGCCTGGACGAATTCACCGAGCATGGCCACTGCGGTGTCTTGGACAGCCAGGGCCGCGTGGACAACGACGCCACGCTGGAGATCTACGGCCAAATGGCGGTGGAGCAGGCCCGCGCCGGTGCCCACGTGCTGGGCCCCTCGGGGATGATGGACGGACAGGTGGCGGTGATCCGCCAGGCGCTGGACGAGGCCGGCTTCCAGGACACCTCGATTGTGGCCTACGCCGCGAAGTATGCCTCCGCCTTTTACGGACCGTTCCGGGAGGCGGTGGACTCGCAGCTCACCGGTGACCGGCGGACCTACCAGATGGATTCGGCCAATCGGCGCGAGGCGCTGCTGGAGGTGGAGCTGGACCTGGAAGAGGGCGCGGACATGATCATGGTGAAGCCGGCCATGAGCTACCTGGACATCCTGGCCGACGTGGCCGCCATGTCCCCGGTGCCGGTCGCGGCCTA
The DNA here is from genome assembly GCA_035999715.1 of Micrococcaceae bacterium. Classification (GTDB taxonomy): domain Bacteria; phylum Actinomycetota; class Actinomycetes; order Actinomycetales; family Micrococcaceae; genus Arthrobacter_M. The sequence continues at coordinate 32,545 of DASYGM010000095.1, forward strand.
CCAGATCTCCGGCGAGTATGCCATGATCGAGGCCGCCGCCGCGAACGGCTGGATCGACCGGCAGCGCTCCATCGAGGAATCGGTGCTGAGCATCAAGCGCGCCGGGGCCAACATGATCCTGACCTACTGGGCTGCGGAGCTGGCCGGCTGGATGAAGAACCGCTGACCCCCAGCCTGACCCCGCCGCCTGACCCCGCCGCCTGCCGCTTGACCCTGCTGCCCGCCGTTTGCCCCCGCCGCCTGCTGAAAGAATAGGACCATGACCTCCACCGATACCTCCGCACAGCTCTTTGCCCGCGCCCGGAAGCTCATGCCCGGCGGCGTGAATTCGCCGGTCCGGGCCTTTGGCTCGGTGGGCGGCACGCCGCGATTCATGGTCAACGCCAAGGGCCCCTACCTCACCGACGCTGACGGCCGCGACTACGTGGATCTGGTCTGTTCCTGGGGCCCGGCGCTGCTGGGCCACGCGCACCCCGAGGTGCTCGCAGCGGTGCACGCCGCCGTCGACCATGGCCTGAGCTTCGGTGCCTCCACCCCCGCGGAGGCCGAACTGGCCGCGCTGGTGCAGGAGCGCGTTCCCGCGGTGGAGCGGCTGCGGATGGTCTCCACCGGCACCGAGGCCACCATGACCGCGGTACGGCTGGCCCGCGGGTTCACCGGCCGCAACCTGATCATCAAGTTTGCCGGCTGCTACCACGGCCACCTGGACGGGCTGCTGGCCGCGGCCGGCTCCGGGCTGGCAACGCTGGCACTGCCGGGATCGGCCGGCGTTACGGCTGCCACCGCCGCGGAAACCCTGGTACTGCCCTACAACGACCTGGCCGCCGTGGAGGCCGCCTTCGCCACCCACGGCGACCACATCGCGGCGGTCATCACCGAGGCCGCGCCCGCCAACATGGGCGTGGTGACCCCCGGGGTCGGCTTCAATGCCGGACTGTCCCGCATCACCGGCGAGCACGGCGCGCTGCTGATCCTTGACGAGGTCCTGACCGGTTTCCGCACCGGTCCGGCCGGTTATTGGGGCCTTACAGGTTCCCCCGACGGGACGGAAGAGGGCTGGACCCCAGACCTGTTCACCTTCGGGAAGGTGATTGGCGGCGGACTGCCGACGGCGGCACTGGGCGGCCGCGCCGAGGTGATGGACTATCTGGCTCCGCTGGGACCGGTCTACCAGGCCGGGACCCTCTCCGGAAACCCGGTGGCAATGGCCGCGGGCGTGGCAACCCTGCGCGCGGCCACCGCCGACGTGTATGCGACCGTCGATACCCGCTCCCTGGAGCTGTCCGCCGCGCTGTCCGCGGCGCTGGACCAGGCCGGCGTGGACCACTCCATCCAGCGGGCCGGCAGCCTGTTCTCGGTCGCTTTCGGCACCTCGGCGCATGGGGTGCGCAACTACGACGACGCGCAGGGCCAGGAGTCGTTCCGCTACGCACCGTTCTTCCATTCGATGCTGGACTCCGGGGTCTACCTGCCGCCGTCGGTCTTCGAGGCCTGGTTCCTCTCCGCTGCACACGATGACGCGGCGATGAACCGGATCTTCGAGGCGCTCCCGGCCGCTGCCCGGGCGGCCGCGCAGGCCACCGCACCTGTGTGATTTTCACTCCACAACAGATGCTGTGACTCGTGGGGCCGGTGTGCCCTGTTGGTACGCCGGTCCGGGCTGAATCAGGCGGCATCCGTTGTGCAGTGCAAATAGGTGCAGTTTCAAATAGGTGCAGTGCAAATAGATCCGTTGACACCGGCAGGGACGTGGCGGATAGTTCCAGCCATGGGCAAGGCGAACAGGCTTGGGCTGGCGCTGGCCGGCCTGGTGGTCGTGATGGCGCTGTTTTCCGCCGGGTCCCGGCTGATCACCGTCCACCAGCAGACCTCGGACTGGGCGCTGTGGCCCAGGGCCGTGCCCTCCAAGGTGCAGTTCGCGGACCGGGACTACAGCTGCGGGCGCGAGGCGAAGCTCGCGGTGGCAGCCGACGACGGCGGCCTAGGACCGGGGGATGCGGCGCTGCAGGGACTGTCCGTCCGGGGCAAGACCGCCGGTGGCGCAGACATCTATGCCTCCGCGGCCGCCGTTCCGCCTGTGATAAAGGTCCTGGCCGACGAAGGCGTGTACGGCTGCACCCTGATGGGCGGCCCCTGACACCCGCCGTCGTCCGGGCCCCGCGGGTCAGAGCACGTCGGAGAGGAAGCCCTTCAGCCGATCGGTCTGCGGATCGGTGAAGAGCTGGTCCGGGGACCCGGATTCCACCACCACACCGCCGTCCATGAACGTTACGGAGTCGGAGACGTTGCGGGCGAAGCCCATCTCGTGCGT
>DASYGM010000146.1:0-2153 GCA_035999715.1 Micrococcaceae bacterium
GTCGGCCTGGAACATGTAGCTGACGCCCTTCGTGATGCCGTCGACGAGCTGGTCGCGGACGCTCACCGAGCCGGCGCTTGGCCGCTCCAGTCCGGAGACCTGGGCCAGCGTTGTTGACTTGCCGCACCCTGTAGGTCCGACAATCGCACAGAACTGACCGGGCTCTACGGTGAGGGTCACGTCCTGGATGGCCGTAAATGTCTCGCCCTTGGGTGTGAGGTACCGCTTCGTCAACCCGACGATCTCAATGCCTGCGGCATCATCGGCTCCTTGCCGGGCCGTGGGCACCCGGTGGGGATGGTTAATATTCATCTGCTTGGACCTCTCTGTCTTTTGGTTCGTGGGACCGCCCGCTAGGGGACGTTTCGCCGAGGTGTGCCGGGAAGCGGGGCGGGCTGGTGGTTCGTTGCTTCCGTGATGCGGATCACGGAACTGTGTCAAGCTTAGAAAGTGATCGTTCGTGCCAGAAGCCTTCAGTAAGTTGTGCGCCTTAGCCGCAAAAGTGAACGTTTTGTGCGTTTTCTGCAACGGAGCAAACGCCCGCCCGGAATGCGGCCTCCGATGAGGCGACCGGCAGTCCTTTCGCGGCTCCGCACCGGCCGCCACTCGTTCACCCTGACCACCCAGATCCTCCAGGGGTCGCTCTCGCTGCTGCTGCTCACCGTCGTCCTGGGCGGGTTCCTGTTCACACTGATCAGCAACCAGACCCTGGACGGGCAGTACCAGCTGCGCGCCCTCGGAATCGCGACGACCACCGCGCAGATGCCGGAGATCCGCTCCGCCCTGGCGGCGGGGGACCCCGCGCACGTCATTGACGGACTTGCCCAGAAGATCACCGCCGCCGCGAATCCCGCCTACGTGGTGGTCAGCGACCGGAACGGCATCCGGTTCTCCCACCCGAACCCGGCGCTGATCGGACAGCGGCTGGAGGAGCCCGTCGCCGTGCTGGACGGCAAGACCCACGTCGGGTTCGACCTGGGCAGCCTGGGCAGGTCCGCCAACGCCAAGGCCCCGATCTTCGGCACCGACGGCTCGGTGATCGGCCAGGTGTCGGTGGGCACGGAGGACACCAAGGTCCTGGACAACCAGGTCCAGAACATCTGGCTGATCAGCGGGTTCTCGGCCATTGTCCTGGCCCTGGGCGTCGGCGGTTCGCTGCTGCTCTCCCGCCGGATCAAGCGCGTGACGTTCAATCTGGATCCGGCGGAGATCGCCTCCCTGCTGCAGGAGCGCGAGGCGCTGCTGCACGGGATCCGGGAGGCCGTCGTCGGACTTGACGACGACGGACGGGTGACGGTGATCAACGGCGAGGCCAGGCGGCTGCTCCAGATCGACGGGACGGCGCTGGGAAAGCCGGTCGCCGAACTGATTCCGGACGAGCGGCTGCGGAACCTGCTCACCGGCGTCCTCCCCGGCGCAGACCAGGTGGCCCTGACGGAGGACGCGCTGCTGGTGGTCAACCGCATGCCCGTCTCGATCGCCGGGCGGAGCATCGGTTCCGTCGTCACCCTGCGGGACCGCACCGAGATTGAGGGCCTGGTCCGGGACCTGCACTCCGTCCAGGGCCTGATCGAAGCAATGCGCGCGCTGGAGCACGAATACGCCAACCGGCTGCACATCGTCGACGGGCTGCTGGAGATGGGGGACGTGGAGCAGGCCAAGAGGTACGTCTCCCAACTCTCCAGGGTGTCGAGATCACTCGGCGAAGGGCTGCGCGCCCGGATCGCGCCGCCGGAACTGGCGGCGCTGCTGCTGGCCAAGATCACCGTGGCCGCCGAACAGGATGTGCACATCGAGGTGAGCGCGGAGTCCCGGCTGGAACGTCCGCAGGTGGACCAGGCGGAGCTGCTGACCATCGTCGGTAACCTCCTGGACAACGCCGTCGACGCGCTGGCGAATACGCCCCGGCCGCGCACGGTGACCGTGCAGTTCGACGACGCCGACGGGGTCTTCATCGCCGTGCGGGACAACGGACCCGGCGTCCCGGCGGACAAAATCGACCAGGTGGTGGTGGACGGCTACTCGACCAAGGATCCGCGGCCGGGCATGCGGCGGGGGATCGGGCTGGCGCTGGTGACCCGGATTGTGCACCGGGCCGGCGGAACCCTGGACGTCTTTCCCGGCCCCGGCGGCAACTTTGAGGTCTGGCTGCC
>DASYGM010000199.1:0-5042 GCA_035999715.1 Micrococcaceae bacterium
GGTTCTTCAGCAGCGCCGTCCTGCGGTGGGCGCGCGCTTCGGCCGTGCTGGCATCGGCATTGCGGTATTCCACGACGGCGTTCAGCGTGGAGGTCACGGCCAGCACCAGCGAAGCCATCCGGGAGAGCTTGCCAGCGGCCAGCAGCACGCCGGCCCCCAACTGGGCGCCGCCCAGGGCACGGGCCAGCATCTTTTCATCCGCGTGGATCGGCAGCATCGCGGACACCTGGGAGAGCACAGGAGAGAGCTGCGCGGCAGTCTGGTCGGCATGGCGCAGACGGTCCAGCCCGGCCACGATGAACGATGATGCGAGCATGGGCCGCGCGAGTGAACGGACGATAGACATTGATGCCTCCTGGCTGATGCGGCGGAACGTGATGTCAATACGGTTTGGCGATGCGTCCTCTTAGTTTTGCACTAAAGCGGAATATTTGCCCGCTCCGACGGGTTGAACCAACCAGTCAACACATCCGGAAGGACCCTATGGAGACCTTAGTCAGGGACCCCTTGACCCGCGAAGGGTCCGGGCGCTGTCCGGGCACGCGGCCCGCCATGAAACGGGCCTCCGTGACAGTAGACTTGGCAGCAATGAAACGAACTGAGAACGCCCGGACGATGGCGGTCGCAAAGGACTCCTCGGCCAGTGTGGAGGACGCCGCGGCGAACCCGCCTGCCGGGGCGCCCCAGACGGCCGGCGCGGCCCAGACGGTCGGCGCGGCCCAGACGGCCGGCGCGGCCCAGACGGCCGCAGTAACTGACCCTGCCACGCCGGTTGCCGAGGAAGCTGTGGACCCCGCCCTGGAATCCGCCGACCAGCGCCGTGCCCGCTTTGAACGCGACGCCATGCAGTATGTGGATCAGTTGTATTCGGCGGCGATGCGGATGGCGCGGAACCCCAGCGATGCCGAGGATCTGGTGCAGGAGGCGTACACCAAGGCGTTCTCCGCGTTCCACCAGTACCGGCCGGGGACCAACCTGAAGGCATGGCTGTACCGGATCCTGACGAACACGTACATCAACCTGTACCGGAAGCGCCAGCGCGAGCCGCTGCAGTCCAATTCGGACCAGATTGAGGACTGGCAGCTGGCACGGGCGGAATCGCACACGGCCACCGGGCTGCGCTCGGCCGAGGCGGAGGCGCTGGACCACCTGCCGGATTCGGACATAAAGGACGCGCTGCAGGCGATTCCGGAGGAGTTCCGCCTGGCCGTGTACTTCGCGGACGTTGAGGGTTACGCGTACAAGGAGATATCGGACATTATGGATACCCCCATCGGCACCGTGATGTCACGGCTGCACAGGGGCCGCAAGATGCTGCGGGACATGCTCGGCGACTACGCCAAGGAGCGTGGGTTCGGCGGCGCCGCCGGCAACGGCAGCAGTTCGGGGAAGGCGGCCGCGGCTGCGACGGGCCGAGGCCCGCTGGAAAGCAAGGATCAGGAGAGCAGGAAATGAGCGACTGCCAGAGTTTGGGCGATTGCGACGATTCGCGGATTGCGCGGATCTATGAATATCTGGACGGAGCACTGTCCCGGGAGGACCTGGCGGAGATCAAGGACCACCTGGATGGCTGCCCGGACTGTGCCCAGGAACACGATCTGGAATGCGTCATCCGCTCGGTGGTCCGGCGGTCCTGCAAAGAGGCAGCGCCGGAGAACCTGAAGGCCTCCATTCTGGAGCGCATCCACGGGGCGACGACGGCGGACCTCCCCGGCTGACGTCCCCCGGGTACCTCCGCGGCTGACGCGCCCGGGACCTCTCCAGGGGACCTGCCGTCGCCCTGCTTTTCCGGGCGCCTTCAGAGCACGGCCAGCAGCACAGCAATGCCGGCCGCGGGCAGCGCGATGATCTTGACCAGTTCCAGGCCACATAGGCGGACGCAGGAGAAGCATCTGGACCGCCAGGGCCAGCACTGCCACTGCAATTGCTGCCCATGCACTGGCCAGCACAGCCCTGGGCCCGAGGAACGCCGCGGCGAGGAGCGCCACCGCTAGGACCGCCTCGACCATGTTCAGGGCCTTGAAAACGATCCGTCCGATGCCCACGGCGAGCGGGACCGTGATGCCGCGGGCCTTGAACTTGAGCGGGGTTTCAAGGAAGGATATTGCGGCAACCATGCCGAACCAGATGAACGGTACGGCGGCCAGGATGACGAACTGGGGCATAGGTGTGCACCCTTCCGGATGGTTGTCAATCCATACCCCGGAATAATATTCAGTCGGAGACCGTGTAAAACCCGTAGGCAAAAGGATCTTGACGTAGGGGTAACGCATGGTTGACAATTCTTGTAACGTTTCCGGTGATCTTCACCAACCGGAGTCCCCCGGATGGTTCGTCCCAGGCACAGCGGAAGAGGAGTAATGATCATGAACGGTGAATATTATCCCTTCCGGGAATTGGACCTGACAGAACTGCGCTCGATGAGCCTCACGCACGAACTTGTTCCCAGCATCGCTACCGGCGGTTCAAGCGGGCGCGTTAGCTTTTGGACGGTGCTTGCCGAGTTGGCCCCGCCGCGCTTCGAAGAATTATCGGAGAGCCGTTACTAGGGGAAGATCCCCTTCAGCACTTACGAGAAAGACCCCCTGAGCCAATGGCCCAAGGGGTCTTTCCAGCTTTTAAGCACAAGACTTAAGTGTTGGGACGCTTACCGTGGTTAGCGCCGCCACGCTTCCGGTCACGACGCTTGCGTGCTCGCTTCGACATAGCTGCCTCCAATCTTCAAAAGGTGATCTGGAAAAGATCCGCGTTCCAGTCTCCCATACCCCTCACCGGCTCGCCTAACCCGCTCACTGCTTCAGTGTTGCCCGGACGGCCTTCCGGGCCTGGTCGAGGACCGTGCGGACGGTTTCAAGCGTGACTTCGGTGAGGGCCTCCCGGCCGGCATACTGACGCAGCTCGACCCGCAGTTCGTCGCGGAAGGACTGCAGCATCATCTCCGCTTCCTTGAGCAGCCGGTGGTTGGTGGGGGAGTATCTGCCTTCCGCGGGCATCCGGCGGGCGTTTGCCTTGGCGGCTTCGGCGGTGGCAGCCAGATCGGCGCGCAGCCCCTTCATGTTGGCCCTGATGTCGCTGCGCAGCTCATCGGCCAACCGACGGACGGAGGCGGAAATGTCCTGCTCCACTTCCTGGAGTTCGTCGCGGCGCCCGTTCAGTTCGGCCAGTCCTGCCTCCGTGATGCTGTAGACGGTGCGCCTGCCGTCCGAGGCGGTCGCCACCAGGCCCTCCTCCTCCAGCTTTGCCAGCCGGGGGTAGACGGTTCCGGCGCTGGGGGAGTAGGTGCCGCCGAAGCGGTCACTCAGCGCCCGGATGACGTCGTAGCCGTGCTTGGGACCCTCCGCCAGGAGCGCCAGCAGATACAGGCGCAGCGCGCCGTGGGCAAAGACCGTGGCCATTACTCCTCCACCACCCCGTCGTGGTCGGCCCCAGGCTCCCCGCCGTCGTCGGCCGGTGTCCCCCCGTTGGTGACAGTGAGTGCGGAGCCCACGTCTTCGGGGAGCCGGGTCAGCACATTTCCCTGTGTGCTCACGACTGCTCCTGGAAGGTGCGGGGCGTGGCATTTTCATGGTGGACCACGGCCACATTGCCGGAGACGGAGGTGGTGTGCAGGCGCAGTGCGGGGCTGGCCGGGCCGGAGGCGGTCCGGACGGTCTGCGCGGTTCCGGTGAAGCGCTGGTCATCGACGATGATGTTGCCAGAGGTCGTTTTTGACTCCACCTGCACGCCGACACTTGCAGCCAGGCGCACCGTCACGTCCCCGGAGACGCTCTTGGCCACCAGGTCCTCCGGGGCGCCCAGGATGTCGAAGGTCAGGTCGCCGCTGACGGTGTTGGCCCGGACATTGCTCAGGAAACCGGAAGCCGTGATCTCCCCGGAGACGCTCTTGGCCACCAACGGCCCGGTGTGGTGGCGGATAATGATTTCGCCGCTGACGGTGTTCGCGCCGAGCGTGCCGCTGGTGTCGTCCGCCATCACCGACCCGGACACGGTTTTGAGTTCCGTGCCGGCACTGGTGCCGCACACCAGTCCGTCGCCGCTGACCGTGGAGGCGGCCACCCCGATTCCGGCCGGCACCGCGATGCTGATGACGGCATGGTAGGAGCTGTTGATGTTGCCGATCTTCTGCAGCCAGTTACCCGGCTCCTGGTGTTCGATGACCAGCGTTCCGCCGGTGAGGCGGACCTGGAGCGGGGGCCCGGACACCTCGGTGACCTCGATCCGGGTGGTGGGCTCGTCATGCGTGATGACGTCCAGGCGGCCGCGGACGATGCCCGCCCGAAGTTCGCTGACGCCGTCGATATCCAAGGTCTGCGGCCCGCTGATGGACCAGCTGTTGTTGCTCATGATTCCTCCAGGAATTTACGTTATATCGCGTCTGTTAGGACCACGCTATATCGCGTCTGGGAGGAAGACAAGATATATCGCGAAAATTCTGCTCCCCGCAACCGCCTGTTGTCCGTTGCCGGAAACAGTGCCAAGCTCGTCGATAGGAGCGCCCCGGCTCTGGCGGCGCCTCGAGTAACCCGGAGAGGAGCTGTTGTGCCTAAGGCAGACAAGAAAGGCCATGCCAAGAAGGACGAGTTACCCAGTACGTTGCAGCGGTCCGAGCAGCATGCGCAGGCCACCTTCGCGCAGACCTACGACTCGGCGATGGAGGAATACGGCGACGGCGAGCGGGCCGCGCGGACGGCCTACGCCTCGCTGAAACACAGTTATGAAAAGGTGGGCGACCATTGGGAGCCCAAAGACGAGCCGGGTCCGTCCGACAGCCAGGCCGAGGGCGGAAAGAACACCAACCGGCCCACTGGCGGAGGCGTTGATGCAAATGCCTCCAAGGAACACCTCTATGAACTGGCAAAACGGCTGGACGTGCCCGGCCGTTCCGGGATGACCAAGGGCGAACTGGTTGACGCCCTGCAGAAGGCCAATGACAGGGAAACGCGGGAAGCCCGCGGAAAGGGATGATGACGTGAGGACAGTTCCACCCTTTACTGCCGCCGGCCGCCTGGAGAACCTCCGCCAGCTGGACCCGCTGGCCGCCT
>DASYGM010000204.1:0-4924 GCA_035999715.1 Micrococcaceae bacterium
CCGCTTCGAACCCGACATGGTCGATTTCCGTGCCGGAAAGGGAAACCATGGTCCCCCAGCGGTGGTCCACCACGGAATCGATGGCGGCCATGCCCAACCGGGTCGCCAAGACGCGGTCGAAGGCCGACGGGACGCCGCCGCGCTGGATATGGCCCAGAATGGTGGCCCGGGTCTCGATGCCGGTGCGTGCCTCGATCTCCGGCGCCAGTTGGTCCGCGATCCCGCCCAGCCGGGGACGGCCGAAGGTGTCCAAACCCCGGACGGAGTGCGGGGCTTCCATGCCGGAGGTGACAAAGCCTTCGGCAACCACCACCAGCGGGGCGCGGCCGCGTTCGTGGGCTTCCTCCACCCAAGTGGTGATCTGCTGGATGCTCGTCTGCTGCTCCGGGATCAGGATGGCATGGGCGCCGGAGGCCATCCCGGCGTGCAGGGCAATCCAGCCGACGTTGCGTCCCATGACTTCCGCAATCATGCAGCGGTGATGTGATTCGCCGGTGGTGCGCAGCCTGTCGATGGCCTCGGTGGCAATCTGGACCGCGGTGTCGAAGCCGAAGGTGTAGTCCGTGGCGTCCAGGTCGTTGTCCACTGTCTTGGGGACGCCGACGATTTTCAGTCCCGCATCGGTCAGGCGCTTGGCGGCCGCCAGGGTCCCCTCACCGCCGATGGCGATGATCGCCTCGATGCCCAGCCGCTTCAAATGGCCCTTGATGACCTCCGGGCCGCCGTTGCCCTCGAAGGGGTTGGTCCGGGAGGTGCCAAGGATGGTGCCGCCCTGCTTGGAGATACCGCGCACACTCTGGCGGGGCAGATCCATGACGTCGCCCTCGACCACGCCGCGCCATCCGTCCCGGAACCCCACGAATTCCTGTCCGTGGACTTTGATGCCCTTGAGTACCGCACCGCGGATCACCGCGTTGAGCCCGGGGCAATCGCCGCCGCTGGTCAGAATCCCTATTTTCATCTAGCTCGGTTCCTTTGTGGAGGAGTGGTGGGTGGTCCGAGCACCCCGTTGAGCTCTCCTAGAGATTGTAGACGGTACTGTGACGGGGACAACTTGGCGCCCTACCTGCGCGCCAGCATGTCCTGCAGCGCGATGTGCCCGTCCTGCGCCGGCACCAGAAGCCACATCGCCAGGTAGACGAGCCAGGCCGGACCGGGCAGCAGGCCCAAGAGCAGGAAAGCGATGCGGACCCAGACCACGTCAACATGGAGACTCTGGGCAAGGCCGCCGCAGACGCCGCCAAGCCATTTGTCCGGTCCGCGCCGCAAAGGGATATTGCGGATGCCCTCAAAGAACGTTTTCATGCCCTCTAGCCTTCCTTGCGTTGGTGTGGAGTGTTCCTGCGGCGGTGCTGATTGTCATTATCACGACTTGTCATTATCCGGACGCTTCACCTGCGTCGGGTGGCCGCGGTGGCGATGCCGCCGATGACCATCGCCAGTCCGGCACCCAGGAGCACCCAGATCGCCACCTGCCCCGGATCCAGCTGGATGGAAGTCTGGCGGGCGATCACCATCAAGGACCCGAGTACCGCCACGATCAGCCCCCAGACTATGGTTCCAATCCGGACCGGACGGGACGCTTCGGGTGGTTCTGCGGCAGGGCCGCCTTTCCACCCGCCGGGGGAATCGAGAGGGTCCGGGCCAAAGATCTTGTCGGTGGGGTTGTCGCTCATTTCGGGCTCTCGCTTCCGCTAATGGTGATGTTGACCTGACCGGCCGCGCCGTGCAGCTGCAGGATGATCCGGTGGCCGGGTGCGGTGGTGTTCACCGCTGTGGTGGATTTGCCGACCGTGGCGGCGGAGCTGTCCTGGCCGTTCACGCTGATCTGGGTGGCCGCCAGCTCGCTCTGGATGGATACCGGAATATTGGCCGGCAGGGCAACGTCCACCCTAGCCGCGGCCAGGTTTACCGGCACGACGACGTCCTGGGACAGCGGCGCGGAGGCCTCCAAGCCGGTCAGCGAAATGTCTCCGCGGCCCATTGCGATGGAGTAGCCGTCCTCCGCGGAACTGATGCTGGCAGGGGACCAGGAGCCATTTTGGGCCAGCGTCCACGAGCTGGAGTGCGGAATCAGGCTCAGCGAGCCGGCGACCAGAAGGGCGACGACGGCGAAGAATCCCAGGCTCCCGGAAGTCCGTCCGCGCAGCCCGGAGACGACGATGCCGAAGCCGAGCGTGATGGCGCCCGCTGCCCAGGCCGTCGCCGCCGCATAACCGCCCAATGGAAGCAGCCCGGAGGTGTTGAGCAAGAGCACAGCCCCGGCAATCAGGACTGCTAGGCCGGTGGAAACCGCGACGGCGGCCGCTCCGGGATGGTTGTGGCGCCGGCCAGCTGTCCGGAGACTTCCCATGGAAGCCTCGCCATTGAGCGGGCGCTTCTGTCCGGAAGGTCCCAGTGGCCCCTCCGGCCCCAGTTTGCGCTCGATCCGCTCATTCACCCGGCCGGAAAGGTCCTGCTGCGGACCCTGATAGGAGGGCGCCACCGGATAGCCTGCATCCCCCAGATAGCCTGCATCTCCCGCCGCGGCAGGATACTGAGATCCGCCGGCGGAAGGCTGGGCCGGACGGTACGGCTGCGGCCCAGACGTCCATGCACCGTCCCCGGTGTGCCCGTCGCGGTTTCGCAGTGGGTGGGCCTTGTCACGGTTCATGGCCCAGATGACCAGGGCGACCACGGGTCCAATCCACAGGATCGGCCAGGGGAACCATCCGTTTCCGGTCCCGATGAAGAACCCGCGTCCGGGGCCGACCAGACCCACCAGAGTGAAGATCGCGGCCCCCGTCATGCCGCTGCTCCAGTGCCCGCGGGCAACTTCCTCCACATGGATCCGGCCGTCCGGCTCCGGCAGCAGCGCCCAAGCCACGCCATAAGCGAGCAGCCCCACGCCGAAGAACAGCGCCAGGAGGACCAGCAGGCCCCGGACGATCACCGGATCGATGCCCAGTCTGTGGGCGATTCCGCTGCCGACGCCGCCAATCCAGCGCTCCTGGCCACGGCGCAGTCCAAGATTCCGGATCCAGCCAAAGAATCCGGCCGGCGGCACCTGGCCGGGGTACGGCGGCGCCTGAGTCCCGCCGGCAGCCCCGCCGACGGGTTGTCCGCCGGCGTTCGGCCCAGCATTCTCTGCAGCATCGCGCCGATCCGGATGGGGAACCTGAGGTTCCTCGGAGTCATCATGATTGTTCATACTTCGATCCTGCCCGCCGCCTGTTGACACTGCCATCGGGGGATACCCTGAACCTACCCTGAACCGACCCCGGGGACCGTCCGGGGACGGCAAAACCGTGCTTGGATTGACGCATGGCCCCTCCTCTGACCCGTTCGCCCGACCGCGTCATTGCCGGGGTCTGCGCGGGTCTGGCGGAGCACCTGAACCTCGGCGTGGGCCTGGTGCGCGGGATTATGGTGGGCTCCAGTTTCTTCTTCGGTGCCGGGTTGATCTTCTACGCGTGGCTGTGGATCCTGGTGCCGGTTGCGGGTGAAGCCAGTTCGCGCCCTCGCGTGGCCGACGACGGCGGGCCCGGCTTGGGCGCTCCACTCCCGGGCCGCCCCCGTACAGAGGGTTCCGGCTTGGTGGGTGCTCCCACCAGCGGCGCCGGCAGCGGCATGGAACCGGGGGCACGCCCTTCGGCCGCCACAGCCGATGGTGCGGGAAGTCGCCTGCCGGGATACCCGGGCGCCCGCCGCCGGACCCCAGTCGGTGCCAAAGAGATCCTGCTGGGCACGGGGTTGGTCATCGCGGCCGCCCTTTTACTGGCCCAGCAAGTGGGCGTGAACCTCCCGCTGGGGACCCTCATCCCCGTCGGGGTGATTGCCGCCGGCGCCGTCATCGCCTGGATGCAACTGGATGATACCCGGCGGACAGGACTGATGAACGTCGCCGGGGCGGAGAAACCGGCAGGAGTGCTGAGACTGGCCGCCGGACTTGTCCTCGTCGTCGCCGGGGTCCTTATCGTGGTAGCCGGCGGCGGATCCTGGGACCTGGTCTGGCCATCGATCCTGGCGTCGCTGGCGGTCCTGGCCGGCGTCGCACTAGTGCTGGCCCCATGGGGCCTGAAGTTCTGGCGTGACTTCCAGGCGGAGCGGGCCGGACGCATCCGCGAAACCGAACGGGCCGAAATCGCGGCCCATCTGCATGATTCAGTCCTGCAGACCCTGGCCCTGATCCAGAAACGTGCGGCGTCCGAGACTGACGTCCTGCGCCTGGCCCGCGCACAGGAGCGTGAACTGCGGGAGTGGATCTACCAGGACGCGTCCCGCAGCCCGGGCAATCTGGTGGCCCGGATCAAGGGCATTGCCGCGGAACTCGAGGATACCTACGCGCACCCGGTGGACGTCGTCGCCGTCGGTGATGCGCTGATAACAGAGCGCGGCGAAGCACTCGCCCAGGCTGCACGGGAGGCTATGCTCAATGCGGCGCGGCACGCAGGAACCGCCGTCTCGGTCTACCTTGAAGCTACCCCGGACAGGACGGACATCTTCATCAAGGACCGCGGTCCGGGATTTGACCAGAACGCCATCCCCTCTGACCGGTTGGGCGTCCGCGAGTCCGTGATCGGCCGGATGCAGCGTCATGGCGGGACAGCCGTCATTCTCACCGGCAAGGACGGCACGGAGGTCCGGTTGAGCCTGCCGGCAGAAGGAACGACGGCCGGCAGGACAGACGGGTGATGGCCGCCGGCAGCGGCGGGCATGAAAGATGGGAGAGGTGCCGATGAACGAGCCAGCAGAGCGGGTGCGAATTGTGGTGGTGGACGACCATGCCATCTTCCGCTCGGGCCTGAAAGCAGACCTGGACCAGCGCATCGATGTGGTGGGGGAGGCCGCCACGGTTGAGGAAGCCATTGCCGTCATAGCTGCCACCGGACCGCAGGTGGTGCTGCTGGATGTCCACCTCCCCGGCGGGCGCGGCGGTGGCGGT
>DASYGM010000115.1:0-5459 GCA_035999715.1 Micrococcaceae bacterium
AATCCCCTCCATCCGTGGTGGAATGCAAACCCGGACCGCGGAGAGGCTCTTACCGGCTTCGAAGGTCTGTACTAACCTTGGCTGAGTGTCCAATGACGTCTCACAAAATCACTCGCGCAAATATGTCATCTCCGCCCACAACCTGACCAAAAAGTACGGCGACATCACCGCCGTCGACGATATTTCCTTCGATGTTCCGGCCGGGGAGTCCTTCGGCCTGCTGGGCCCCAACGGCGCCGGAAAATCCACCACCATGCGGATGATCGGCGGGGTCTCGCAGCGGACCTCCGGCACGCTGACCATCATGGGCCTGGACCCGGAGCAGCACGGTCCGCAGGTGCGCTCGCACCTTGGCGTGGTTCCGCAGCAGGACAATCTGGATGAGGAGCTCCGGGTCCGGGACAATCTGATCGTCTACGGCCGCTACTTCGGACTGCCTCTGAGCTATCTGCGGCCCAAGGCGGACGAGCTGCTCGAGTTCGCCCAGCTGACGGACAAGGCCCGGTCCAAGGTGGATGATCTCTCCGGCGGCATGAAGCGCCGGCTCACCATCGCGCGCTCGCTGGTCAATGACCCGAAGATCCTGCTGCTGGACGAGCCCACCACCGGCCTGGATCCGCAGGCGCGGCACATCCTCTGGGACCGGCTGTTCCGGCTCAAGGAAGCCGGCACTACGCTGATCCTGACCACGCACTACATGGATGAGGCGGAACAGCTGTGCGACCGGTTGATTGTGGTGGACAAGGGGCGGATCATGGCGGAAGGATCCCCGTCGGCGCTGATCCGGGAATACTCCACCCGAGAGGTGCTGGAACTTCGATTCGGTTCCGAGCGCAACGCCACCGTTGCCGGTGAGCTGCAGGGCATCGGCGAGCGGACGGAGACCCTGCCGGACCGGGTGCTGATCTACACCAGCGACGGCGAGGCCGCCATGGATCAGGTATCCCAGCGCGGCCTGCATCCGATAACCTCACTGATCCGCCGGTCCAGCCTGGAGGATGTGTTCCTCCGGCTGACGGGAAGGAGTCTCATTGACTGAGCGTGAAGTTGACACGGCAGAGCCCCGTTCGCGGACCATGCCCCTGCGGGTGCCGCTGACCCCCGAGGTCTCGGCCGTCCGGGCCCGCCGGTTCGGGTCCTGGTACTTTGCCGAGCACACCTTCCGGGTGATGGGCCGCTACGCCATCAGCGTGTTCCTCTACAGCGTTGGCCAGCCGCTGGCGTACCTGTATGCCATGGGCGTCGGGCTCGCGGCGCTGATCAACGCCAACGGGGGCAGCCAGTTCGCCGGCGTCGGGTACCTGACGTTCCTGGCGCCGGCGCTGGTGGCGTCCGCGGCGCTGATGTCCGCCACCGGGGAATTCATGTTCCCGATCATGGACGGTTTCAAGTGGCGCCGGACGTTCTACGGCCCGCACGCCTCGCCGCTGGGTCCGGAGCAGATTGCCAACGGCCACATCATCGGCGTGGGCATCCGGATCCTGCTGCCCACTGCCATTTATTTCGTGATCGTGGCGCTGTTCGGCGCGGCCCCGGGTCGGTGGGCGTGGCTCTCCATCTTCACCGCGACGCTCTGCGCCCTCTCCTTCGGCCTGCCGCTGATGGCATATGTTTCCACCCTGCAGAAGGACGCCGGGCAGTTCGCCATGGTCCAGCGCTTCATCGTCACGCCGCTGTTCCTGTTCTCCGGAACGTTCTTCCCGCTGGCTACGCTGCCGGTGTTCCTGCAGTGGATCGGCTGGCTCTCGCCGCTCTGGCATGCCACGGAAATCGGCCGTGTGCTCAGCTACGGCTACGCCGAGCCGGTCTGGCTCAGCATTGTCCACGTGCTCTATATGGTCGCGACCGCCGTCGTCGGCTGGCGCCTTGCGCAGCGGATCTTCATCAGGAGGTTGGGTAAGTGAGCGCCGCGACGCCACAGACAGGAACGCCGACGACGACGGAGCTGACCCCCGGCACGCGCCCGCTGGCCAGCCTCTACTCCGGCAACTCCAAGGCCGTGATAGGCCGCGGACTGCTGGCGACCAAGAGCACGAACTGGCTGGTCATGGTGAGCGGTTTTTTTGAACCGGTGCTGTATCTGCTCTCGATGGGGATTGGACTGGGGGCGCTGGTGGGTTCCGTAACGGGTCCCGACGGGCGGCCGATCAGCTACGCGGCGTTCATCGCCCCGGCGCTGCTTGCCACCTCCGCCATGAACGGCGCGGTCTACGACTCCACCTGGAACGTGTTCTTCAAGATGAACTTCGCCAAGCTGTACCAGGGCATGCTTTACACCTCGCTGGGGCCGCTGGACGTGGCGCTGGGGGAGATTTTCCTGGCCCTGCTGCGCGGCCTGATGTACGCCACCGGCTTCACCGTGGTGATGGGGCTGATGGGGCTGATCACCACCCCGTGGGCGCTGCTGATGATCCCGGCCTCCGTCTTCATTGCGTTCGGCTTCGCCAGCTTCGGGATGGGCATCACCAGCTTCATGAAGACGTTCCAGCAGATGGACTGGATCAACTTCGTGATGCTGCCGATGTTCCTGTTCTCCGCCACGTTCTACCCGCTCTCGGTGTATCCGCCCGCCATCCAGTGGCTGATCCAGGCGATGCCGCTGTGGCATGGTGTGGAGCTTCTGCGCGAGCTCAGCGTCGGAGCCTTCTCGCTGGGGACGCTGGGACACATCGGGTACTACCTGGTCATGATCGTGCTGGGTCTGGTGCTCACCACGGGCCGGCTGCGGAAACTGTTCCTGCGCTGATTGGTGAGGTCGCCCGAACGCACCCCGGTCGCCGAAAGCTTGCAGCCCGTGGGTAGCTGTGCCGCGACTTCGGCGCCTAGCTCCGGAGGGGACCGGATTCCGCCGCTGGTGGAAGGCGGCCCGGCGGCCGGACGGGTTTGAGAGAATGGCTGTATGTACTCCCTAGGCACCGACAGCAGCAACAGTCCCCGCCGCCCCGGAAGGTGGGCCGCGGTAGGGCCCATTGTGCTGGCCGTGGTGTTCCTGGTGGCCCTGGTCTTTGCCGCCAATGGAAATGACGTGCTGGGCTGGATCATTGCCGTCATCGCCTTTGGCTGGCTGGCCCTGGCCACCATTGTCTACATCGGCGTGCACAAGGCCGCCCGCTTCGGCGCCGACCAGGTGCGCCAGGCGCAGGCCCACCTGGCCCGGGCCGGCGGCAGCGTCGCCGCCGGCAAAGGGGATCCCGGCGGAACGCGGCTGGTCGACGGCGGCTCGGACGGCATCCGCGACCTGAAGATCGACCACAGTTTCAAGATCATCCAGGTCCAGGCCGGCGTCATCGAGGAAGCCCTTGGCCTGATGGCGCCGGAGGACCGCGAGACGGTCGACCGGGCACTGGAAACCATCCGGATCACCGCCCACAACGGCCGCGGTATGCTCCGTCCCGACGGTGCGCCCGGGCCAAGCCAGCCCGGCACCCCAGGCCCGGACGACGACGGCCCGGTCACCGGCGTCGTCGTCGGCTAGGGCCCGGCGCCCGGTAAAGTGGAGCGGGTGAGTATGGCATCAACTACGAAGAGCCCGGACGGCCACCTGCGCATCGCGAGCGTGAACGTGAACGGCATCCGTGCCGCCTACAGGCGCGGCATGGGCGAATGGCTGGCCCCGCGCGGCGTGGACATCCTGTGCCTGCAGGAGGTCCGGGCCCCCGACGCCGTGGTGCAGGAGTACCTGGGCGACGAGTGGCACGTGCTGCACGCGGAGGCGGAGGCGAAGGGGCGCGCCGGCGTCGCCATTGCCTCCCGGCGGGGCCTTGAACCGGTGGCCACTCGGGTCGGTATCGGCGATGACTACTTCGCCACCGCCGGCCGCTGGGTGGAAGCGGACTTCCTGCTGGCCGATGCGGCCGGGCAGGGCACGAAGCTGACGGTGGCCAGCGCCTATGTGCACTCCGGTGAGGCGGACACGCCCAAACAGGTGGACAAGTACCGCTTCCTGGATGTGATGGCGAGCCGGCTGCCGGAGCTGCGCCGCGAGAGCGACCACGCGCTGGTGGTGGGCGACCTGAACGTCGGCCACACCACGCTGGATATCAAAAACTGGAAGGGCAACGTCAAGCGGGCCGGTTTCCTGCCCGATGAGCGTGCCTACTTTGACCGCTTCTTCGGCGATGAGATCGGCTGGCGGGACGTCCATCGCGGGCTGGCCGGGGACGTCGAGGGACCGTACACCTGGTGGTCCTGGCGCGGTCAGGCCTTCGACAATGACACCGGCTGGCGGATCGACTACCACCTGGCCACCCCGGAGCTGGCCGCCGCGGCTGCTGCCGCCGTGGTGGACCGCGCCCCGAGCTGGGATACCCGGTTTTCCGACCACGCCCCCCTGGTGGTCGATTACGCGCTTTAGGCCGGCCGCCAGGCCCGCGCCCGCCCGCAAGAACTGTCCGCGAGAGATTTGAGAGTATTGATCCCATGACTGCCCCACGCCAGCGCATCCTCTCCGGAGCCAAGCCAACCGCCGATTCCCTGCACCTGGGGAATTACATCGGGGCCGTGCGCCAGTGGGTGGACATGCAGGCGGAGTACGACGCCGTTTTCTTCATCCCGGACCTGCATGCGATCACGGTGGACTTTGACCCCGCCGAGCTGGCCAAGCGGACCCGGACGGTGGCGGCGCAGTACATCGCGGCGGGCATCGATCCGGAAAAGTGCATCTTCTTTGTCCAGTCCCATGTGCCCGAGCATGCCCAGCTGGCCTGGGCGCTGAATTGCATCACCGGATTCGGGGAGGCCTCCCGGATGACCCAGTTCAAGGACAAGACGCAGCGGTCCGGCTCCGACTCGGCCACGCTGGGCCTGTTCGCCTACCCGACGCTGATGGCGGCGGATATCCTGCTGTACCAGACGGACCTGGTGCCGGTGGGGGAGGACCAGCGCCAGCATCTGGAACTGACCCGGACCTTGGCCCATCGCTTCAACACCCGGTTCGGCGAGACGTTCACCGTCCCGGATGCCACCATCCTGAAAAAAACCGCCAAGATCTACGATCTGCAGAATCCGACGGCGAAAATGTCCAAGACCGGCGAATCCCCCAACGGCGCCATCCAGCTGCTGGAGGAGCCGAAGATTGCCGCGAAGCGGATCAAGTCCGCGGTGACCGACGACGGGACCGAGATCCGCTTCGACGCGGAAGCCAAGCCCGGCGTGTCCAATCTGCTGACCATTTTCTCCACCCTGACGGAGCGGTCCATCCCGGATCTGGAGCAGGCCTACCAGGGCAAGATGTACGGCCATTTGAAGGCGGATCTTGCCGAGGTGATGGTGGAGTTCCTGACCCCACTCCGGAACCGGACCAACGAGCTGATGGACGATCCGGCGGAGCTGGACCGGCTGTTGCAGCGCGGTGCCGCTCGCGCGCGCGAAATCGCATCTGCCACACTGGGTAGTGTGTTTGAAAAATTGGGCTTCCTGCCGCTGAACGGCGGCCGCTAGAAATATGGGCAAGTCGGCCG
>DASYGM010000122.1:0-4448 GCA_035999715.1 Micrococcaceae bacterium
GACCGGTGCTCTTAGCAAACCAGTGCTCTTAACGGACCAGCACCGCGGCGGAAATAACGTCCGGACGCTCGAGGGCGACGGCGTTACCCGCTCCCGACACAACCTCCGCATGAATGGCCGGAGCCGCAACCAGCCCGGCCAGAGCGGACCCTCGGCCGTATGGGATTCTGTGTTCCCCGAGTAGCACCGTGGTGGGAACAGCCAGTGAGGCAAGCTGGCGCTGCGTCGGCATTGCAGGGATCGGCACCCTGCGGCGGAAGCTGACCCCAAAGCGTGCCAGGCGGGACAGCTCACGGTCCGCCAGAGCGACGTTGCCGAGCCAGCCGGCCGTCTTGGTCCGCATTGCACCGGGTGCCCACGCGGCGAGGTTGCCGGCCGCGAGCCAGCCTCGGAATCCTGCGGCGGTGGCTGGTATCCCAGCTGGTTCAATCAGCGTCAGGGCCGACGCAGGCTGTCCCGCCTGCATCTGGTGGCCGAGGATCAGCCAGGCGGCGTCCGCGGAGCCAACCAGATGCCCGCGCCGGGCGCTGGTGGCATCCAGGACATCGTCAAACCAGGCGACGGCGTCGTCGGGGGTACAGACCGGGGCGTGCTGGACGGAAAGACCCAGTTCGCCCAGCGGGTCAAGGGCAATGACCTCGCGGCCCAGGCTCAGGGCGGCGGCGTTTTTATACCAGCTGGCGGCGAATCCGCACCTGCCGCCGAGCAGCACGATGGGCCGGACACCGTGGGGGCCGCTGCGATACGCACGGACTGTGCCGAACCGGGTCGCGATATCCTCCGTACGGAACGGAACTGCCCACAGTCTGGCGAAACTGGCGGCATACCTGCGCTGGAACGTTTCGCGGGCCTGGGCGCTGGTAAACGCTGAAATTTCGACGCCGGTGTCCTTCACGCCCTCTTCACCGGTCCTTTCGTCACTGCAGTGCCAGCCTATAAGAGCCGTCGGCAAGGTGCAGGTTCAGTGCAGTGTAAAACCGAAAGTATAATAGTTCTTGACAACTTTTATTTTCGGAAGGAGACTGAAGCCATGTTGGAAATTGCGCCAATCGAAAACAGCGCAGCAGCCGAGGCCTCGCTGGATCCGATCCGCGCTTGTCTGCTGGCCGAGTTGCGGGAACCGGCTTCGGCCACGGCACTCGCGGCCAGGCTCGGCCTTCCGCGGCAGAAGGTGAACTACCACCTCAGGTCGCTGGAACACCACGGGCTGGTGGAGCTGGTCGAGGAGCGCCGAAAGGGCAATGTCACGGAGCGCATCCTGCAGGCGGTGGCATCGACCTTTGTCATCTCACCTGCGGCATTGCCGCAGGTGCAGCCTGACCCGGGCCAAACCCCGGACCGGCTTTCCGCCCGCTGGATGCTCGCCGTCGCGGCCCGGCTGGTCCGCGACGTGGGCACGCTGATTACCGGGGCCAGCGCCGCAAACAAGCGGTTGGCAACCTTCGCCATGGACGGCGAACTCCGCTTCGCCTCCGCCACGGACCGGGCCGCCTTCGTCGAGGAGCTTGCCTCCACCGTCACGGTGCTGGCAGGTAAGTACCACGACGAGACTGCACCCGGGGGACGAAGGCACCGCATCGTCGTCGCACTTCACCCGAGCGTGCTGGGGCAGCGCAGCGCCGCGCCCGGGGCCCAAAAGCAAACACTCAAGCCGGCAACGCCGGCGCAACCAGCAAGGAGCTAAACCATGGGCAAGGAATTTGAGATCGTCTCCGAAACAGACGTCGACGGAACGCCGCAGCAGGTCTTCGACGCGGCAACGACCGGTACCGCCGGCTGGCTGTGGCCGATGGAGGTCGAGCCACGGCTGGGCGGGGCGGGGCCATGGGGGAGCAAGGTCACTGCGTGGGACCCGCCGCACCACTTCGCCAACCGTATGGAGGGCGAGAACGGCTTTTTCAACCAGTTGGATTACCGCATTGAGCAACGCGCCGTCGGCAAGGCCTGGCTGCGCTACGTGCACAGCGGCATCTTCTTCGAGGACTGGGACAACCAGTATGAGGGGGCGCGCCGGCATACCGCTTTCTACCAGCACACGCTGGGTCAGTACGTCCGCTACTTCGCCGGACGGCCGGCTGCCTTTGCGGATGTGCAGGGGCCGGAGGCATCCAACTCTCCGGACGGTTTCCGCGCAGTGGGGAACGCACTGGGGATTACATCCGGGACGGCCATCGACAGCACCGTGCAGGTGTCCGTTCCCGGTCTGGATCCCTTTGACGCCGTGGTGGACTACCTGGACCCGGATTTCATCGGGCTGCGGAGCCAGGATGCAATGTACCGGTTCTTTGGCCGTAATGCCTTCGGCGCGGTGGTCGGCATGACGGTTCACCTCTTCGGCCCCGGTGCCGACGGCGGTGCTACGGGCGCGGCGTGGCAGAAATGGCTCAACGGGCTGTACGCCTGAGGACCCGGGCCGGAAGGCGTGGACTGGTCCCATTTACCGTAACCGCCTGAGGACCCCGGACAGCAGTCAGGACTGGCTCACCGCCGGGACAGCAGTCCGGACCGGCTCAGCGCCGCGACAGCAGTCCGGACCGGCTCACCGCTGGGACAGCAGTCCGGACCGGCTCACCGCCGGGACAGCAGTCCGGACCGGCTCACCGCCGCGACATCAGTCCCGTGGCAGCGGGCCGGGCCGAGATGGCCGGGGCGCGGCCGGTCAGCAGATCCCGGACCGTAAC
The DNA here is from genome assembly GCA_035999715.1 of Micrococcaceae bacterium. GTDB lineage: Bacteria > Actinomycetota > Actinomycetes > Actinomycetales > Micrococcaceae > Arthrobacter_M. The sequence continues at coordinate 2,682 of DASYGM010000122.1, forward strand.
GGTCTGTGTCCGGCGCAGCAGGTAGATGCCCAGCACCAGCAGCACCGTGTCGCTGCCGATCATGATCCCCCAGCGCAGACCTCCGGGGACATCCCCGATGGCCAGCGCGATGTCCGTGAGCGCATGTAGGATGACCAGCGCCCAGAGCCCGCCAGTGCGCATCCGCAGGGCTGCGTAGCCGACGCCGAAGGTGAAGGCCCCGACCACCTGGGCTGCGGTGATGGCCGGGTCCGCGCCATACGCTATGTTGGCCAGGTGGGTCAGCGCGAACAGGGCCGAGGACAGCAGTGCGGCCGGCAGCCGCCGCCACCCCTGTAGCGCCCGCAGGGTCAGTCCGCGGAACCAGAATTCCTCGAAAACGCCGGTGGCCATTTCCCCGACGATGATCATGGTCAGAACGGGCATCTCCAGGCTTTTGACACCGCCGAACAGCGGGAGGACCGCCAAGACGGCGGGTAGGAGGAGCAGCCGAGGGGTGCGGACCTTCCAGCCGAACAGCCCGGGGTCGGTTGTTGTGGTGGCGGCGAGGGCCAGCGCTGCCATGACCAGCACGGCGATGAACCGTTGCGCGATGCTGTCCAGGTCGGGGGCAACCAGGTGCAGGAACAGCGAGAGCGGGATGCTCAGCCCGGCCGCCACGGCGGTGAGCAACAGTGCCCGCTGCAGGGCGGCGGATCGGCCGGGGAGGCTGGAGGCGGTGCGGGCTGGCTGTTGCATGAGAGTCCCTTATTCGAAGGCCGGATTTCCGGCTTTTTCCGTGGCAGGTTTGGCAGGTGATGCTTCGGCGCGGTGGCGCGTCCATACGGTGGCCGGTGCGCCGGGCCGGCAGTGGCCGGAGAGCAGCCTAGGCGCAGCTGGCCGAGGGCACTGCCGCCGAGTGGCTACGCCGCTTGAGACCCTGCGCGCGGACAACAGTGGTCGCGACGCGGGAGGCAACCATGGCAAGGGCCATGATGATGAAGGCCGCGGTCCAGGCGTCGGCGCCGGTGATGTGGTTGTCAATCGAGAACTGCCGGACAGATTGTGACGCCCAGCCGTCCGCCGACTGGGCGAAGGCGACGCGGCCGCCGATAACCAGGATCCACAGCGCCGCATAGGCAATTCCGGTCTTGCTGACAGTCTTGCCGTCGGCGGTGCGCTCAATGCGCATGAAAAGACCTGCGAGGATGCCCAGGGCCACGCCGATGCCCCCGCCGATGAAGTCCAGGGCCAGGTCATTGCCGAGGGTGGGGATATTTCCCAGGAAGACCAGGCCGGCGACGACGGCGATCAGCACCGGCAGCGCGACCCGAAAGCGGGTGAGCCCGCGGGTGCCCAGGTTGGTGCCGAGGACGAAGACGAGAAGTCCGATGTTCAAAAGCCACTGCGTGGTGTTCATGATTTCCTTCGGTTGGTCGGGACCGGTCAGGTCCTGTTTCTTGACTACTTCGAAGGTACGGAACAGCCGGCGGCGCGGACTCGGCCTGGGGGTGGAATCATCAACTGGCTCCGTCTCCACCCCCGGGTGGAGGGGTCGCGGCAATCCGACGACCAATCACGCTCCGCCGATCGAAATCCGATGGCTTATCGGCGGCCCCGTTTCAGGTGCTGTCGCGGGGGTGGCTGGTGTAGGTGCGGCCGGCGGGTGATTGCCAGGTCAGGGTGGCGTTGCCGGTTTGGGTGGCTTTCCAGCCGGCGCGGTGTTTCAAAATTTGGTGGTGTTTGGGGCATAGGCAGGCCAGGTTGGACTCGTTGGAGGGTCCGATGGGGTAGGGGATGGTGTGGTCC
>DASYGM010000180.1:0-25827 GCA_035999715.1 Micrococcaceae bacterium
TACCGGTCGCCGCGGGCCCAGCGGCTGATCCGCGGGCCGATTGGGATTGCAGTGCTGCTGCTGGTCTGCGTCGCAACGGTGGTTCCATTCCTGCTCAGTGACCTGCCGGTTTCCAGCACCGGCCTCGCCGGCTACCACCAGTTCACAATCGAACTCTATGTGATTGCCGGTCGTCTGTACCCCGCCTACGCCGCCGCTTGTCTCATCCGACCGACCGCAAGGGCCTCGCGGTCTGCAGCAACATGGAGGGCAGGAACTTCCGCCGGCCTAATTTGCGCCGCCTTCTGCATGGTCGTCCTGCTAACACTGCTGCAGGTGGCGACGTTCCGTGCCACCGCACCGATTGGGGGCCTGCTTATGTTCATGAACATAATTTCCTACGGGGCCATCATCTTCCTGGCGGTGGGCCTGGCCCTGGTCTGGCTCTCGATTCGGAGCCAGGGCCGCAAAACTGGCAATTCGGCGCTGGCAAATCTTGCGGCTCCCACAACTGCTCAGGTCTCGGGGCGACACCCCGGCAAAATTGACGACACGCCGTAATCTAGGTCACTCCGGCGCTGAAACCTCGTCAGTTGTGGAAGCCAGACACGACAACCTTGTCTCAGCATTAGAGACAAGTGGTCACAAATTCATTAGAGCGTGCAATAATCATGAATGTGTGAATCGAGGGGACTTCGAAGCGCACGTTCTTGGGGGGTGAGTGGTGGCGGGCTTGGCCTTCCACCACTCAGCCGTTTAACCCGTCATTCGAAGCGGCGGCCACTGCGTACGCCAACTATGGCTCTCCTCCAGATTCCACACCCGCGGCCGACCGCGCGCAAGCCTTTCACCGTACTTTTCCTCCTCTCCGCCCCTCCAGGGCACTCAATTCCACCGCCAACATGATTACGCTGGGTAAAGGCGCCTCCCGAGAGGGACAGCACGCGTGCCAAACCAACCACGGAAGAGACAAGGAACGGGCCCAGCAGATGGAATTCAGGTACCTCGGCAACAGCGGTTTGAAGATCTCCGAAATCACCTATGGCAACTGGCTCACGCACGGCTCCCAGGTGGAGAACGATACGGCCACCCAGTGCGTCCGCGCCGCGCTGGACGCGGGGATCAGCACCTTCGACACGGCGGACGTCTACGCCAACACGGCGGCGGAAACGGTGCTCGGCGAGGCGCTGAAGGGCGAGCGCCGGCAGTCGCTGGAGATCTTCACCAAGGTCTGCGGCCCCACCGGGCCCAAGGGGCATAACGACGTCGGACTTTCCCGCAAGCACATCCTGGAGTCCATCGACGGCTCGCTCAAGCGGCTCCAGACGGACTACGTCGACCTCTACCAGGCCCACCGCTACGATGCGGAAACGCCGCTGGAGGAGACCATGCAGGCCTTTGCCGACGTCGTCCGTGCCGGCAAGGCGCTCTACATCGGCGTCAGCGAATGGACCGAGGAGCAGATCCGCGCCGGCGCTGCGCTGGCCAAGGAGCTGAACATCCAGCTGATCTCCAACCAGCCGCAGTACTCCATGCTCTGGCGCGTCATCGAGGGCAAAATTGTTCCGGTGTCGGAGGAACTGGGCCTGTCGCAGATTGTCTGGTCCCCCATCGCACAGGGCGTGCTGACCGGCAAGTACAAGCCCGGCCAGTCGGCGCCGGCGGGCAGCCGCGCAACGGATGAGAAGGGCGGCGCGAACATGATCAAGCGCTGGATGTCCGACGACGTCCTCACCGGAGTGCAGAAGCTGGCGCCGATCGCGGAGGAGGCGGGCCTGACCATGGCACAGCTGGCCATCGCCTGGGTACTGCAGAACCGGAACGTGGCCTCGGCCATCATCGGCGCGTCCCGGCCGGAGCAGGTGGCCTCCAACGTCAAGGCTGCGGGGGTGAAGCTCGACGACGGCGTACTGGCTAAGATCGACGACGCCATCGGCGCACTCGCCGAGCGCGACCCGGAAAAGACAAACGAATCCTCGCCCAAGTCCCGCCAGGCCTAGGAGCCGACCATGAAGATTGCCCTCACCGGCGGCAGCGGAAAGCTCGGGAAGAGTGTCCTGGCCCGGCTGCGCACCGAAGACCACGACGTGCTGAACCTGGACCGCACTGGAGCAAGGGAACCCGGCTTCATCCAGCTCGACCTGACTGACTACGGCCAGGTGGTGGACGCCCTGCTGGGCATCGACGACAGGCACACCGGGTTCGACGCCGTCGTGCATCTGGGCGCGATTCCGGCGCCGGGCATCCTCCCGGACGCCGCCACCTTCCACAACAACATGCTCTCCACCTACAACGTCTTCCAGGCCGCACGCCGCGCCGGGATCAAACGGATCGTCTACGCCTCGAGCGAGACGGTGCTGGGCCTGCCGTTCGACACCGACCCGCCATACATCCCGGTAGATGAGGAGTACGCGGCGCGGCCGGAGAGCACCTACTCGCTGGTCAAGCACCTGGAGGAGCAGATGGCCATCCAGCTCACCCGGTGGGACCCTGAGCTGAGTATCACAGCCTTCCGCTTCTCCAACGTCATGGACCCGGACGACTACGCGGCCTTCCCGTCCTTCGACGCAGACCCGATGCTGCGCAAGTGGAACCTCTGGGGCTACATCGATGGGCGCGACGGCGGCCAGGCCGTGCTGCGCGCGCTGCAGAACGCCAAGCCCGGCTTCGAGGCCTACATCATCGCCGCCGCGGACACCGTCATGGGCCGCTCCAGCGCCGACTTGGCCGCCGAGGTCTTCCCCAACGTGCGCATCACCAAGGACCTGGACCGGCATGAAACTCTGCTCTCCATTGACAAGGCACGCCGGCTGCTGGGCTTCGAACCGGAATTCAGCTGGCGGGACCAGAACGTTTCAGCCTAATTCTCTGGGCGGCGCCGGGCCGGAACAGGTACCGATAAAAACTTGTAGCCAATGCTGATTTTGCATGCATTGCAAGCACTGTCAGCAGGTTTTTTCGCAGCGGGTAGGAGCTGGCACGGACATATTCCTCCACGGGAATGTTCCAAGAGCCAGGAGAAGAAATGCCGAGAGGTCCGGAATGACGCAACCGCACATCATCGTCGTCGGCACCGGAATCGCCGGCGCCTCAACGGCCTACGCCTTGGCCCGTAAGGGGGCGCGGGTGAGCATGCTGGACGCCGGCTTCCCGGGACAGGCCACCGCGGCGGGGGCGGGAATCATCCAACCGTGGAGTTCAATGGCGGACGGGGCATTTTATGAGCTGTACGCAGCCGGCGCTGACTACTATCCCACGCTGATCGGCCGGCTAGCGGCTTCCGGAGTGCAGGAGATCGGTTACCGGCAGTGCGGGGCGCTGGTGGTGAACCGGGATCCGGCGGTCCTGGACCAGGTTGCGGCCCGGCTTGCGGCCCGGCTGGAATCGGCCCCGCAGATGGGCACCGTGTCCCGGCTGGACAATGCGGAGCTGCGCAGGCTGTTCCCGCCGCTGGCCGCGGACCTAACCGGGTTGCACATCTCCGGCGGCGCGCGCGTGGACGGTCGGACGCTGCGGGACGCGCTGCTGGCCGGTGCGCGGCACCACGGCGCGCGATCCATCGCCGGAACGGCGCGGCTGGCGCAGTCCGCGCCGTCCGCGGCGGTGAGGGTGGAGACCGACGACGGCGTTCTGCCTGGGGACGCGGTGGTGGTGGCGGCCGGGGCCTGGACCAACGCGCTGCTGGCCCCGTTGGAAGTGGGCCTGCCCATCGAGCCGCAGAAGGGCCAGATCACCCATCTGCGGCTGGCCGGCGTCGATACCTCGCATTGGCCCAGCGTCCATCCGGTGGCCAGCCACTACCTGGTGGCCTTCGACGACTCCCGGATCGTCGTCGGCGCCACCCGGGAAACCGGCAGCGGCTTCGACACCACGGTCACCGCCGGCGGGCAGCACCGGATCCTGGCCGACGCCCTGGATATTGCGCCCGGCCTCGCCAGTGCCGCCGTCGTCGAGACCCGGGTAGGCCTGCGCCCGCTGACCGACAACGAGCTTCCCAGCATCGGCGTCATCCCGGAGGTCCCGGGCCTGTTCGTCAACGCCGGTTTCGGTGCGGCCGGCCTCACCATGGGCCCCTACGCCGGCGAAATGCTCAGCGACCTGGTGCTGGCCGACGTACTGGGCGACGGCACCGGCAACCGACGGCCCTAGCGCCGGGCGGCATCCAGTTTGAGCATCTGGGCGATCACGTTGTCCAACTCCGAGTCGTCGAAGATCTTCTTCCAGTCGTCCTTGATGATGGTGTTCTTACCGTACTGAATGGCGATTTCGCACGCTTCGGAGAACGGGTTGGAGCCGCGCAGGGCGTTGGTCAGGGCGATCTGCACGTGGCCGAAGAGCATGGCCTTGGCCGCTTCCTCCGGGACACCGACGCGGTGCACTGTTTCGTACAGGGCCTCGTTGAGCAGCGTGCCGATCATGCAGGCCACGGTTTCCACCAGGGTGGGTTCCAGCACGGCTAGCTGCTTGACGGTGACCCAGTGCACGTCGATGACCGGGGCGTAGATAACTTTGATGACGGCCTCCGCGGCGGCCTTCTGCGCAGCTTGCTCGGCATCGGGGCCGTTGGTTTCGATGGCGGCCACGACGTTCTGCGGTGCCGCTGCCCCGCCGAAGGTGTCCTCGTATTCCTCTTTCTTGTACCGCTCCAGGAACACGGAGGGGTGGCACGGGTGCGCCACGGCCTGGGTCACGTCGTCGCGCTTGGCCAGCAAACCGGCGTAGGCGGCGGCGGGATCGAGGGTGAGCAGGATGGAGCTGGCCTTCATCTCCGGCACGATGCCCTCGGAGATGACGCCCAGCAGGGTGTCCGGGACGGCCAGGATGACGACGTCGGCCTGCGGCACGGCGGTCTCGGTGGCGGTAACGTCACGCCCGGCGGCACGGACGCGGTCCTGGCCGGCGGGTGAGTTCTCGCTGTAGAAGACGGTGTATTCACTCTTCTGCAGGTTGGCGGAGACGCGCATCCCCATCTTGCCGCCAGCACCTACGACGGCAACGCTCAGTTGTGTTGTTGACATGGTCATTTACTCCTTAGGAATTCGAGGCTTTGCCTGGTCCATTGGTCTTCGAGGCGGAGCGTTTCCTCCTCGCTGCCCTGCCAGGGCAGCCAATGTTCCACAATCTGGTTGATGTCCCGTTCATGGGGTCTGATGGTCCGGACCATGTGGTCATAGTCCAGAAGTCCTTCGCCAAGCGGTGCGCCGGAGAATGTGAAGCCGACCCATCCGTCCCGGCGGCTGAAGGCGAAGTCCTTGATGTGCATGTTGACCACGTAGGGCGCGACGGCGTCGACGACGGCGGCGGGCAGTTCCAGCGCGGCGACGGTGTTGGCCGGGTCGGAGCAGATCCCGATCCGGGGATGGCCGATGTCGCGGACCACCTGCACCAGGTCCCGCGTGGGCACCTGCTCGTAGGTTTCCAGCGCCAGGGTGACGCCATGGTCCACCAGTTCGGGCAGGATGGCCCGCAGCAGTGCCGTGGCTTCCGGCACGTCCGGACGGTGGTCCGCAGTGTTAAACATGGTGCGCAGCAGGCGGGCGTCCAGGATGTCCGCGATCTGCAGGAACCGGCGCAGGTGCGCGGTTCGGATGCCCTTGGTGCCCAGTTCCAGCGTGACCTGATGCTCGACGGCGGCGGACCGGACCGCGGCCAGTTCACCCTCAGACATGGTTTCCAGCGGCGCATAGTCGCAGATCTGGAACAGCGGGACACCGGAGGCGGCGGCATGGGCGATGGCTTCCGGCAGGCTCAGCGGGTTTGAGACCCGGTCCGAGAGCCGCCAGAAGTATGCGTAGGTGCTCAGTCCGATCGTCATGACGCCGCGCTCTTTTCCAGCACTGCCGCCGCCTCGTCCAGCACGCTGGCGAAGGCGGCCGGATCGTGGGCGAAGCGGCCCAGGAACAGGCCATCTGCGTCCGCACCCAGCTGCGGGAGCAGGCCGGGACCGGCGCTGCCGCCGTAGATGACCGCGCTGTCCGTGCGGCCCTCCGTCACGGCCATGGCCTCCTTTAGTCCGCGGCAGACGGCCCGGATGTGGTCCGGTTCGGCGGGCTCGCTGGCCCCGATGGCCCACTGCGGCTCGTAGGCAATCACCACCGGTCCGTCGTCGCCCACTGCCTGGGCCAGCGCGGAACGGATCTCCTCGCGGCAGGCGGCCACGGCCTCGGCGGCAGTGGAACGCGACCGTTCACCCACGCAGAGCACCGGGGTCAGCCCGTTGCGCAGCGCGGCTGCGGTCTTGGCCGCGACCACGGCCTCGTCCTCGAAGAAGATCCGACGGCGCTCGGCGTGGCCCACCTCAACGTAGCGGCAGCCCAGTTCCGCCAGCATGGGACCACCCACTTCCCCGGTGAACGCGCCGCCGTCCTCCCAGAACAGGTCCTGGGCACCCAGGCTGACGCCGCTGCCGGCCAGCAACTGCCGGGATTCGGGCAGGGCCGGGAAGGCGGGCAGGACGAAGAGCCGGAGAGTGCCGTTGCGCACGGCGTGGTGTTCACGGGCAATGTCCGCGATGGAGCGCATCCATTCCAGCGTCTGGGCGTGGCCGAAGTACATTTTCAGGCTCACCCCGATAGTGATCTGGCGTGCCGGCATCAGCTGCAGCTGCCGCTCTCGTAGGCGGTCAGGACGCCGACCTTTTCGGCCGAGGCGGAGGTCTCGTCAAAGCGGTAGGTGAGCCATTCGCGGGCCAGCCGGCGAGCCAGCTCCAGGCCGACCACGCGCTGGCCGAAGGTCAGTACCTGGGCGTTGTTGCTGAGCACTGCCCGCTCCACGGAGTAACTGTCGTGTGCGGTGACCGCCCGGATGCCCGGGACCTTGTTGGCGGCGATGGCCACGCCCAGGCCCGTGCCGCAGACCAGCAGCGCCCGGTCCGCCTGGCCGGCGGCCACCAGCTCCGCGGCGGCTATGGCCACCGTCGGGTAGGGGGTGTGGCTGGCCGCGTCCACCCCGACGTCCTGCACGGAGGCAACCAGGTCGCTGCCTTCCAGGTCCTTTTTGAGGATCTCCTTGTAGTCGAAGCCAGCGTCGTCGCTTCCGACGATGATGCGCAGTGATGTGCTCACGATTCCTCCTTGCTGAATGCCTCTTCGATGGCGCGGATGATGAGTGAAAGGGAAACCGCGCCCGCATCCGGGGTGCCGAGGCTCTTCTCGGCCAGCGGACGCGCCCGGCCCATCCGGGGAACCAGCGCGGCGGTGTCCTTGGCGGCCTGTTCGGCGACCTCCGCGGCTTCGCCCAGCGCGGGCAGCAGCGCCTGGCCAGACTCCACCGCCGCGCCGAGGGCTTCGGCGAACGGGACCAGGACATCGATCATCGTCTTGTCCCCGACTGAGGCCTTGCCGAAGGCCATGATGCCCGCGGCTGCGTCCCGGACGCCGTCCGCGACATTGCGTGCGCCCGGCGTCGCCTCATCGCCCAGGTGCGTGGCGACCGACCGCAGGGCCATTCCCCAGAGGGCGCCGGAGGTTCCGCCGGCCCGGTCCGCCCAGGCATCGGCGCCGTGTTCCAGAGTGGTCGCGGCACCGCCTCCCCTGACGGCTGCGGACCGTGCGGCTTCGACGGCGGCGTGTACGCCGCGTTCCATGCCGATGCCGTGGTCGCCGTCGCCGGCCACCGCGTCGATCCGGCCCAGCTCCTCCACGTTGCCGTCGACGGCGGACATTGCCGCTTCCAGTGCCGCCAGCACCAGCGTGGCCGCGTCCCGGGAGGATGCGGAGCCCACCGGCATCAGCTCCTCGGCCGGGAGCACGCCGTCGGCGTTCGCGCCCCAGCCCTCGCCGTCGTCGAGCCTCTCCGCGGCGGCAGCGTTGCCCTTCCGGAAGGTGGGGGTGTCCGCCGGAGCGGCCCAGAGGGCCTCCAGCTCATCGTCCAGCCAGCACAGCGTCAGCGAGGCGCCGGCCATGTCGAAGCTGGTCACCAGCTCCCCCACCTCCGGCTCCACAATCTCCAGACCGGCCCCGGCCAGCAGCTGGGATACCCGCCGGTAGAGCACAAAGAGCTCCTCGTACTTGACGCCTCCCAGGCCGTTGAGCAGCACCGCCACCCGACGTCCGGCCGGCGTCCCGATGTCCTCCGGCACCTCGGCCAGCAGTTTGGTGACGAACAGTTCGGCCAGCTCGTCCGCGCTGGGCACGTCCGACTCGCCGATGCCGGGCTCCCCGTGGATGCCCATGCCCACCGCCATCCGGCCGGCGGGAACCTCGAACAGCGCGTGGTCCGCGCCGGGCAGGGTGCAGCCGGTGAAGGCTACGCCGAAGGAACGGGTCCGGAAGTTGGCGCGCTGCGCCGCGGCCTCCAGCTCGTCCATGCTGTACCCCGCCTCCGCGGCGGCGCCGGCAATCTTGAACACGGTCAGGTCGCCGGCGATGCCGCGGCGCTTGTGCAGCTCTGCCAGCGGCGCGCTGGAGACGTCGTCGGTCACTGCCAGGCTCCGGCAGTCGATGCCCTCGCGGCGCAGCCGGTCCTGGGCCTGGCTGAAGTGCAGCACGTCCCCGGCATAGTTTCCATAGCCCAGCAGCACTCCCGCACCCTGGTTGGCCCGCTTGGCAATGTTGTAGACCTGCTGCGCCGACGGGGAGGCGAACAGGTTCCCCATCGCCGCGCCATGCGCCAGCCCCTGCCCCACCAGCCCCGCAAAGGCGGGGTAGTGGCCGGAGCCGCCGCCGATCACCAGGGCCGGCGTCCCGGCGGTGCTCCGGGTGCTGCGGACCACCCCTCCCGGGGCCCGCCGGACCCAGTTCCGGTGTGCGGCGACGAAGCCTTCGATCATTTCCTCGGCAAAGTCGGACGGGTCATTGAACAAGCGGGTCATGACCGTTAGCTCCTGGCAGCGCTGGCGGAGGTAGGCGCCGGAACGGCTGCGCCCTGGTCCTCAGCCACCCGGCCTTTTCTCGCCAGCACCACCATCAGCACCGCGGACAGGAGCATGAAGCCGCCCACCACGAACATCGGTACTACATAGGACCCGGTCCAGTCCTTCAGCGCCCCGGTCACGTAACCGGCCGCGAAGCCCGCAATGTTGCCCACGGTGTTGATCAGAGCGACACCGGCGGCTGCGGCCGCTCCGGTGAGGAAGCGGGTGGGGATGGTCCAGAAGTTGGGCAGTGCAGCGAAGATGGCGCAGGCTGTCACGGTGATCACGGCAACCGTGGTGACCGGGTTGTTCATGAACAGGGCCACCGGGATGCTGACGCCTCCCACCAAAGCCGGTACGGCGATGTGCCAGGTTTTAACGCCCTTGCGGGAAGCGTTGCGGGACCAAAAGTAGAGCACGACGGCGGCCGGCAGGTAGGGGATGGCCGTGATCAGGCCCTGCTGGAAGACGTCGAACTTCACGGCGAACTGCGCCTCGAAGCCCTTGATGATGGTGGGCAGGAAGAATCCCAGCGCGTAGAGGCCGTAGATGAAGCCGAAGTAGATGAAGGAGAGCATCCAGACCCTGCCGTTGCGCAGCGCCTTCAGTGCCCCGCCATGCCTGACCTCGCCCTTGGTGGCCGCTTCCTTCTCCAGGGCACCTGTCAGCCAGGTCTTTTCGTCGCTTGTGAGCCATTTCGCGTCTGCGGGCCGGTCGGAGAGGTAGAACCAGGCAATGATTCCTATGATGACGGCGGGGATGGCCACACCCAGGTACATCAGCCGCCAGCCCTCCAGGCCGAAAAGACCGTGCTGCTTGATCAGCAGTCCCGCCAGCGGTGCACCGATCACGGTGGTCAGCGGCTGGGCCAGGTAGAACAGCGCCAGGATCTTTGCCCGGTGCTTGGACGGCACCCACAGGCTCAGGAAGAGGATGGCCCCGGGGAAGAAGCCGGCTTCGGCAACACCGAGGATGAAGCGCAGCACGTACAGGCCCTGGGCGTTCTGCACCCAGGTGAACAGCACGGCCACAATGCCCCAGGAGACCATGATCCGCGCCAGCCAGCGCCGCGCCCCGAACTTGTGCAGGGCAATGTTGCTGGGGATTTCCAGCAGGATGTAACCGATGAAGAAGACGCCGGAGGCGAAGCCGAACTGCGCGGCCGAGAGGCCCAGGTCCTTGTTCATTCCGTTGGGCGCCGCGAAGGAGACCGCCGTGCGGTCCAGGTAATTGATGAAGAACATCAGGGCCACGAACGGCACCAGCCGGATCGCTACCTTTTTGATGGCCGAGCGTTCGACCGTCGGGTTTATGGTGTCCACTTTGACTCCCTAGAAGAGGTTCCGGGCCCAGCCACTTGCCGTTGGCACAACACAAGCGGTGGAGGCTGCCTACTGCTGCGGCCCTCCGGACTACCGGCAATAGGTGCGCGCAAGCTGTGATGTCAACCATAGCGCTTGATCGACAAATTGGTCAACCGGTTGACTTCTACCGTGTCCCGCCCCCGCTTCCCGGATTGTAGGCTTGGCCCGTGAGTACAAGTGCGTCGGCCAATCTGGGCAGCGAAGAAATCAGGGCTGCCCTGGGCACCATCGACACCGGATCGGCGGTGTCGGAGGTTGCCGAGCGGCTTATGGCCTACTTCACCGGCGGCCACATCCCCGCCGGAACGCGGCTCCCCTCCGAACGTCAGCTCGCCGCCTCCCTCGGAGTCGGCCGTTCCGCCGTCCGAGAGGCACTGGCGGCCCTTGAAATCCTGGGCATCGTGATCGTCCGCCCCGGCTCCGGCACCTACCTTCGCGCCGGCATCTCAGAGCTGCTGCCCAGGACCCTGAGCTGGGGACTGATGCTGGGCGAACCGCGTACCCGCGAACTCGTGGAACTGCGCAGCGGACTGGAAGTCCAGGCCGTGGAACTTGCCGCCCAGCGCCTCAGCGACGAGGCCCTGCAGCGGTTGGGCAGTTACGTTCAGGCCATGCGCACCAGCGGTAAGGACTTCGCCGCCTTCGTCGAGGCCGACTCCTTCTTCCACCGCGACATTGCCGTCGGCTCGGGAAACCAAGTCCTTCAGGAGCTCCTCCAAAGCATCCGGTCCCTCCTGCGCATCTGGGTGGACCGCGCCCTGCACGACGAAGCCCATGCCGCCACTGCCGTCAAGGAACACGCGGAAGTCCTGGAAGCCCTCAAGAGCCGGGACGGAACGTCTGCCGCCGCTGCCATGCGGCGCCACATGGACTCGGCGTCCCGTCGGCTGTTGGCTGACTTCGACGCGTCCTCGCCCTCTACGCTGCCTGGGAAGTAGCTCTGCCTGACATTGCGTGTGAGTTCGCGCCGGCCCGCAGCTGTACTGGTAGGCGGTTCCCGAGGGGATCACGTAGTAGAGACCCTGGCCCTGCGCACCAGCTGGGTGGCCACCTGGACGTACCTGGACTTCACGGTCAGCGCCAATGGCGGCCGGGTGCGCTCCGGAACCGCCGCGAACGGGCGCCCGGACGTGCAGCGGCTGGACTAGGATCCGCCAGGCACGCCGCCATCCACGTGCCTGGCCAGCTATCGAAGCTAACTAGATGTTCGGACGGATGCTCGGCACGGAGCGGTGGAGTAATTTGAACTCCCTCCAGCCTTCTTCGACGGCAATCAAATTGCGCCGGGTTCTCTCCGGGTCGAGAAAGGCAAGGGTTGCGACGATGCCCTGTTGGACCGCCATGGCCGCCGTAAGGGAGGGAAAGAAGGACGATCCTTCCGCCGGAGTAATGACGATCTCATCGGCGCATCTTTCCAGCGCCGGCGAAATGTTGTCGGTCAGGATCACCACCTTGGCCCCGTGGGCCTGGGCCTGCGCAGCTGCGGTCACGGCAACATCGTAGAGGCGCCAATACGAACAAACGATGAGCACGTCCCGCGGCGTCATCCGGGACACATGGTTGGAGACAGCCGCCGGACGGTCCAGCAGTTCCCTTGCCGGATAGCCGGCAATCTGGACGTTGTGGACCAGGGCCTGCCCTACCGCCGAGAAACTTCCCTGCGCCGTAACATAAATGTTGTCCGAGCGCGCAATAAGGCCGGCGATCCGTTTGATCCGGCTTTCGTCCGAATTCCGCAGCGCGACGGCCAGTGACTCAGCATCCTGGCGCAGGGCTGCCGCGTATGGTGAACCGGCGCCCTGGTGTGCGTCCGAAACATCGATCATCGAGAGGTGGGCGAGATGCCTTGCGCGCAGGTCCCGCTGAAAATCCGGCCATCCTTCATAGCCAAGTCGCTGCGCAGCCCGGGTGACGCTCGAAATGCTGGTCTGCGCCAGAGCGGCCAGCTCCGCGGCCGGCAGGAAGCTGGCCTTCGCCGGTTCCCTCGCGATCAGGTTGAACACCTGCTGGGCGCTACTGCCGAGGCCCTTGGCAGGCAGCAGCGACCGCAGCCACTCCTCGACCGAGTCCCGGCCCAGTGAATCCACTGCACTCTCGCCGATAGTCAACGGCCATCCTCCCTTTGCAAGAAATCCTCTGCAATAAAGTTTGCACCAATCTATTGATTGCAGCAATGCTTGCAGGCTAGTGTGATCTGCATCTCCAGTCCACGTTAGCTGCTATAGGAGAACCACCGTGTCACTTACCGCCCGGCTTGACCGCCTGCCGTTGAGCAGGCCCCATTACTTACTGCTGCTGATTGGCGGCCTTGGCTACACCTTCGACGGCATGGACAGTGCCATCGTTGCCTTCCTCATGCCCTCTGTTAAGGGCGTGTTCGGCCTGGGAAGCGGCCAGCTTGGGCTGGTGGCTTCCGCGGCTCCGTTCGGGTTCCTGTTTGGCGCCGCATTCGCCGGCTATCTCGGGGACCGGATCGGGCGAAAGAAAGTCATGATGCTGGCTCTGGCCGTGTACGCTGCTGCATCGCTGATCGCTGCCCTTTCCTGGAACTTCGAAGTGTTCCTCCTGGCCCGGGTGGTCGCCGGAGCAGGCGCGGGGGCGGAAAGTGCCATCATCGCACCCTTCCTGTCGGAATTCGTTCCGAGCCGTAGACGCGGCTGGTTTGTCGGCGCGCTGGCCGGGTTCTTTTCCTTCGGCTTTGTCGCTGCGGCGCTGATCGGACGCTTCATTGTCCCGGTATTGCCGGAGGGATGGCGCTGGGCGCAGGTCATTACCTTCCTGCCCATAGTCCTCCTGCTCTGGTGGCGGAGGTCGTTGCCGGAATCCCCACGTTTCCTTATGAATGAGGGACGGGACGCCGAGGCCGACCGGGTCGTGACCGATTTCGAAGGACGGGTCGCCAAGACCACCGGAGGAGTTCTGCCTCCGGTGGATCCGGCTCACGCCAACGAACCCGAGCCGGTCAAGTTTTCGATCGGGAAGGCGCTCAAGTTCCTCTGGGGACCTAAAATGTGGCGCATAACCGCTGTAACGTGGCTCATCTGGTTCGTTATTACGTTCTCCTACTACGGTTTCTTCTCCTGGATTCCCACCCTGCTCGTAAGCAAGGGACTAACCGTCACCACCAGCTTCACCTTCTCCCTGTGGATCTACCTGGCCCAGATTCCCGGTTACTTCAGCGCTGCCTGGCTGAACGAAAAACTGGACAGGAAGAACACCATTGCTTTGTACCTGGTCGGCTCGGCCATCAGCGCCTACTGGCTCAGCGCCATGACCGATCCGGCATGGATCACCGTAGCCGGCATGTTCCTGTCCTTCTTCCTCAACGGCACCTACGCCGGGCTCTATGCCTACACACCCGAGGTCTTCCCCACCTGGCTCAGGGCCACCGGCGTCGGCCTCAGTTCTTCCTTTGGACGCATAGGTTCAATCACAGCGCCCCTCATCATCGGCGTTTTCGCCACCCAATGGGGTTTCGCCGGCGTCTTCGGCATGACGACGGTGGTCCTGGCCATCGGGGTCGTGTGCACCTTACTCTTTGCCGTCCGGACGGCAGGACGCTCCCTTGAAGACATCACCATTTCGGAATCGGCAAACCAACCCACAAAGGCAGATAAATGAACCCGGATACAGCTGAAGCCGTCAATTCCCTCTACCGGGAAATCAAGGACAAAATAGGAACCAGATTATTTACCATCCTCGCCTTTCGGGCGGACGGCACCGAAATGGAACGGACGTTTTCCTCGCACCCCGCGGAATACCCGGTGGGAGGGCGCAAGAACGTTGCCGCAGATGTAGCCCAGGACTGGCTCTCGGCCTGCCTGACGGAGCAAGTGCCCTTCTTCGGGCGCACCCAGAAAGATGTCGAGCGGATCTTCAAGGATTTTGAACTGATCCGCAGCCTCGGTTGCGGATCGATTATCAACGTCCCCATTGTGGACGGCGGAACAACAAAGGCAGCGCTGAACATCCTGGATGCCGAAGGTGCTTACACCGACCAGGAAGTCCTGACAGCGGTTGAAATCGCAAAACGGTACAAGGAAAGCGTCCTGGACGCGGTTAAGGAGTGACATGGAATCGAATCTGTTCATCAGGAATGCGACGTATCTCGACGTCCCTGCCGGGTCGTACCGGAAGGCCAACATCAGGGTCGAAGCGGGTGTTATCGCCGAAGTCGGCGAGGACGTCCGCAACGACGGCGGCACCGAGGAGCTGGACGCCAAGGACAGGTTTGTGCTTCCCGGCCTCATTGACTGCCATGTCCATGTCACCGCTGCCACCGCGGACCTGGGCCAGCTAGGCGACTGGTCCCCCAACTATGCCGCCTTCAGCACAGCCAAAATCATGGGTGCGATGCTGGACCGCGGATTCACGACCGTTCGTGACGCGGCCGGCGCCGACTTTGGGCTGCACGAGGCCCAGGCCGAGGGACTGCTGCGCGGACCGCGGCTGTTCTTCGGAGGAAAGGCGCTGTCCCAGACCGGGGGTCACGCCGATCCCCGTCCCCGGGGCCGGCACTCCCTTGACGGGCACTACTGCTGCCCCCATATCGGCAGGATCGCCGACGGAGTTGATGCAGTGCGTCAGGCGGCCAGGGACGAGCTCCGCAAGGGTGCCCACCACATTAAAATCATGGCCGGGGGCGGCGTCGCCTCACCCACGGACAGAATCGATTCAACACAGTACTCATTATCGGAGATTGAAGCGGCAGTCGAAGAGGCCGATGCCGCAAACCGCTACGTGACGGCACACGCCTACACGGGACGCGCCATCAACCGTGCTCTGAAAGCCGGTGTGCGTGGAATCGAACACGGAAACCTTCTTGATGACGAGTCTTTGGAGCTTTTCCAGGCCCACAACGCGTTCCTGACGATGAACCTGGTCACCTATTGGGCGTTGGAGCGGGAAGGCCGCGACTTCGGGCTGTCACAGGAAAACTGGGAAAAAGTGGCAGCCGTGCTGGACGGCGGCTACGAGGCTCTGGGAAGAGCCCACGAGGCGGGCGTCAATCTGGCGTACGGAACAGACCTATTGGGCGGCATGCACCGTCACCAGGCCAAAGAGTTCGCCATTCGGGGAAAGATCATTCCTGCGATCGACGTCGTGCGGAGCGCCACCACGACTGCAGCGGCGCTACTGCAGCGCGAAGGGGAACTGGGCGTCATCGCGGCCGGTGCCGCCGGAGATTTCGTTCTGACGTACGAAGATCCCCTATTGGACCTTGAGGTGCTTTCGGAGAGCCGCCTGGCGTCGGTCGTCCAGAATGGCAACGTTGTCTCAAGCGCCAATCACTGACTCTTCCGCCCACCCGGCTTCCCGGGTGGGCGGGCTTGGCCCGCTACCTATGATCCCGGCGTTGCCCGTGCAGCAAATTCGGCCATTGATGCGAATTCCCACCGGGGCTGCACGGCAACGCCGGGATCGGGGGTCGCACCCCAACCCGGCTGGTCGTGCCGCCGGTTGATCCACACCGTTGGCAGACCGGCGGCGGCCGCTGGCACGTGGTCATGGAAAAGACTCTGAGCAACGTGCAGAAGCCTGAGCCCTTGGGAATCGGCATACTCATTCAAAACCCGGAAGTTCTCCGCGGCAGGCTTATAGCTGCCCACGTCTTCGGCGGTGATGACGTGGTCAAATTCGATGCCAAGCCTCGCCTGGCTTGCCGCGAAGCTCGAACGGTCCACGTTCGACAGAACGATGAGCTTAAAATGGCGGCTCAACTGGACCAGGGCATCATGGGAGTCGGCAAAGGCTGGCCAGTTAGGAACGGAGGAGCCAAACCGGGTGGCCTCGGAATCCAGCACCGGGATACCAAGTTTTCCGGCCAGCGAGCGGAATGCTGCGGCCAACACTTCCGGGTAGGGGTTACCGGGCTGTTCACGCTCGATGCGTGCCTCTTCCGCAGAATAGGCCGTCAGTAATTCCTCGTCGCTGATTGCGCGTCGTGATCCGTGGGCCCACGGGCGCAACACAGCGAGGATGCCGGCCTCCCAGTCGATGAGCGTTCCGTAGCAGTCGAAGCTGAGCGCATCGAATACCTCAAACATGTCCCTCCTTCGGGATCCGCCCGCGACCTGCCTGTTGGTTCCGTCCGCGGCAGGTTTCAGACGGCCAGCGTTCCATTGACGCGGCGGGGGATGTCCAGCGGGTTGGACTCCTTGAGCGCGGCCGGCAGGAGTGCTTCCGGCAGGCCCTGGTAGGCCACCGGGCGCAGGAACCGGCTGATGCTCGCCGTACCGACCGACGTCGTGCCCGGTGTCGTGGTCGCAGGGTAGGGGCCGCCGTGCTGCTGGGCATGGGTGACCGAGACACCGGTGGGCCACTGGTTCCACAGCACCCGGCCGGCCTTCTTCGCCAGCAGGCGCACCAGTTCAGGGGCAACGGCGTCGTCCTCCTCCCCTTGGATGGTGGCTGTCAGCTGGCCGTCCAGCACCCGGGCCAGTTCCAGCAGCTCGCTCTCATCCGTGTACGTGACCACCAGCGCCGTCGGCCCGAAGCACTCGGTGATGAGGCCCTCCGGATCCGCCAGCACAGCCTGCACGTTGGTGGCGATGAGCGTCGGGGCCGGAGGCTCGGCAAAGGCTTCCTCGCCCAGCACCACTGCTTCCACCGCGTCGTGCTCCAGCAGTTCGCGCAGCACCTCGACGTAGCCGTGCTGGATGCGCTCGTTGAGCAGCCGGGCCGGGCCGGGCTGCTGCGCGGAACGGAGCACCTCAAGGATTTCCGAGTCGGCAGGAACCAGCAGAATTCCCGGTTTGGTGCAGAACTGACCGGCTCCGAGTGTGTAGGAGGCCAGGAATTCCGCCGCAATCTGCCCGCCCCGGAGGGCGGCGGCAGACCGGGTGACAAAGGTGGGGTTGACGCTGCCGAGTTCGCCGTAAAACGGGATCGGCTCCGGCCGGGAGACCGCAAGGTCGAACAGGGCGCGGCCGCCGGGGATGGAACCGGTAAAGGACGCGGCCTTCACCCGTGGATCCAGCAGCGCCGCCCGTCCCGCCTCGGTACCATAGATCAGCGAAAGCAGCCCTTCGGGGGCGCCGGCTGCTGCCAGTGCCTCAGTCACCAGACCACCGACGCGCGCCGAGAGCTGCGGATGGCCGGAATGGACCTTGAGGACCACGGGGCATCCCGCGGCGAGCGCGGAACAGGTGTCCCCCCCGGCCACACTGAAGGCGAAGGGGAAGTTACTGGCGGCGAAGACCACAACGGGGCCAAGGGGCTCCAGGACGCGGCGGATGTCCGGTCGGGCTCCCATGGGCCACTCGGGGTCGGCGTGATCGATCCGGGCGTCGGCAAAGCTGCCTTCCTGCAGCATTTCCGCGAACAGGCGCAGCTGGAAGGTGGTGCGCTTGAGTTCACCGCTAAGCCGGCCTTCCAGCAGGTGGGTCTCGGACTGCGCCAACGGCACCAGCTCGCCGGCGGCGGCATCCAGCCGGTCGGCGATGGTACACAGCGCTGCCGCCCTCACCGCGGGCGGCGTGATGGCCCAGGTCTCGCCGGCCACGACGGCCCGCTCCACCATCGCGGCAACCTCCGCCGCCGTCGTTTCTGCCGCCTGCCGCCCAACCGTCTGCTGGCCCGCCATCGTCGCTTCCGTGGCTCTGGTTGCGTTATCCGTCATGAGTCACTCCTTAAACTTCCTGCTGGGCATTGCTGTCATTGCTGTTGCTGCCAAGAGAGGCCAGCCGGGACAGGGTCACGGGCGCCGCCAGCGACCGCTTGGCCATTGGCCGCAGATCCTCCGCCGTACTGGTGCGTCCCTGCAGTCCGGCCACGATGTCCGCCGTGGCAAATCCGCAGACCCTACTCTGGCACCATCCCATCCCGGTGCGGGCAAAGGACCGCATGTTCCGTGGTTCCTGGGCGCCCAACTCGGTATGCGCGGCGCAGACGGAGGCGTAGTCCACCTCCTCGCAGCGGCACACCAGGGTTTCCGGCGTGAGCCACTCGAACCAGTGGGCCGGAACGGGGTTGGCCCGGTGCATGGCCACCGCGAAGGACCGGGCGCGCCGGACATGCTGCTTTAGCCGCCGCATCCGGGAGGCATCCGCCGGCAACCCGCGCTGCTCCGCCAGGCCCAGCGCCGCGAGTTCGCCCTCCTGGACCGCGAGCCGGGCCCCGCCGACGCCGGTGGCCTCGCCGGCTATCCGGAGGCCGGCCACACTGCTGCGCTGCTCATCGTCAACCACGGCCACCAAGGATCCATCCACATCTTTGACGGTATCAGCCCCGGCGGACAGGACCAGTTCCATGGCAGGGGTGAAGCCCCAGCCCAGCGCCACCAGGTCAGCCTGGACCTGCCGTTCGGTGCCGGAGATGGCGCGCCCCTGCGCGTCCAGCCTGGCCAGGGTCACCGACCGGACTTCCGTGTCGCCATGGATGGCGGTGACAGCGGTACGCATCCGGTACGGAATCCGGTGCTTGGCCAGCGCCGCCGCATATTCGGCGGCTTCCAGCGCCTTGCCCGGCTGCTGCAGGGCTCCGCGGAGGTTCTTCAGCCAGCCGCTGGGGCTGTTCGCCTCACAGATCGCCGCCACCGTGGCCCCGGCATGGGCCAGCCCGCTGGCCACCGGCAGCAGGAACGGACCGGTTCCGGCCACGATGGCGCGCTTGCCGGCCAGTGTCCGGTTCCCCTTGAGCAGAGCCTGCACGCCGCCGGCTGCCATCACGCCCGGAAGATCCCACCCCGGGATGGGCAGTTGCCGGTCATACCCTCCCGGACACAGGATCAGCTCTTGGGCATCGACGCGCGAAACTGCTCCTGCCTCCCCGCAGGCGGAGGGAGCGCCGGCGGTGGGAGCGCCGGCGGTGGGAGCGCCGGCGGTGGAGGGAGCTGGATTAAGATCCGGCAGCATCCCCGCGTCCGGCCTTCCGACGCATGTTCCACCGGCGCCAGCGCCTACAGGCGGTACATCAATCGTCGGTGTGAGGTGCAAAGTGCTGGTGCCACCGTTGCACTGCAGCAGCCAGACCTGGGAGTTGGGCAGGTACCGGATCCGGCCCGTGC
The DNA here is from genome assembly GCA_035999715.1 of Micrococcaceae bacterium. Taxonomy (GTDB): domain Bacteria; phylum Actinomycetota; class Actinomycetes; order Actinomycetales; family Micrococcaceae; genus Arthrobacter_M. The sequence continues at coordinate 19,205 of DASYGM010000180.1, forward strand.
TAACGTGCAGTTCCAGCCGCGCGCGCAGCGTGGTGAAGGCGTCCCAGTCGTGGTGTCCTGCACCCTCGTCCGCAACCGGATGGGCCTGGTCCGGGTGGCGCCAGTATTGGCCGCCCGACTGGCTGCCGGCGTCGATCAGCGCCACCTGCAGCCCGGCCTCGGCGGCCGTGACGGCGGCCGCCAGCCCGGCCGGACCGGCTCCGACGACGGCCACCTCGGTCCGGATCAGGGCCTCAATCATGGTGGACCTCCCCGCCGGATTCCAGGCACATGCCGTCCTGGGCCGGGGCCAGGCAGGCCCGCTGATTTGGGATGCCATTGACGGTCAGCAGGCAGTCGAAGCAGACGCCGATGCCGCAGAAGAGGCCCCGCGGTTTGCCAGCCACGCGGGTGCTGCGCCAGGACCTGATTCCGGCATCGGTCAGCGCTGCGCCCACGGTTTGCCCGGGCCGGGCGGTAATGGGGGTTCCATCGATGGTCAGCTTGAGCTGTGGATTCATGAGTCCATCTCCGCAAAGCGTTCGGGGGCAAAGGGCGCCAGCTCCATGCCGGTGGGTTCGCCCAGCATGGCCTGGATGATCAGCGAGCCTGTACCGGCGGCCAGCCCGATGCCTGCACCCTCGTGTCCGCAGGCGTGCCACAGGCCCGGTGCCCGGGGATCGGGGCCGATCACGGGCAGGTGGTCCGGGCAGTAGGGACGGAAGCCCAGATAGCTGCGCATCGCCTTCACCCCAGCCAGGAACGGGAACAGTGCAATGGCTTTCGCCGCCATCGAGCCCACCACCGGAACGGAGAAGGTGCGGTCAAAGCCCACCCGCTCACGGCTGGAACCGATAAGAATGGTGCCGCTGGCCGTCCCCTCCACTACCGGGGAAGTCTGCAGTCCGGCGTCGGAACTTGCAACGTTATCAACGTATTCGGCGGCATAGACCTTGTGCCGGACCTCCACCGGAAGCGGCTCGGTCACCAGCACGAAGCCGCGGCGCGGCAGCACAGGCACGTTTACTCCGGCAAGCCGGCCGATGGCGCCACCCCAGGTGCCGCCGGCATTGATGACATGGGGCGCAGAGATGGTGCCGCCGGACGTGACCACACCGGAGACCTGCTCCCCTTGCCGCAGGAATCCGGTCACTTCCGTCTGCGGCCGCACCGCCGCACCCATGCCCCGCGCCAGACGGAGCAGATGCGCCGCGGCCAGCATCGGCTGCACCTGGGCGTCCTGCGGATAGAAGGCGCCGGACACCAGATTCGGGTTGATGTTGGGCTCGTAGTCCCGCAGAGCCGCACCGTCCACAGGGAGAACCTCGATTCCGGCTTCCTGCTGGCGGACAGTCAACCGCTTCAGCGACAGCGCGCTGGAGTCGCTGGCCGCGACGACCAGCCCGCCCTTGGATTCGAATTCCCACAGTGGTCCGAATTCGGCCAGGTCCTCCCGCCAGATCCGCTGCGAATACTGGGAAAGCTCCAGTTCCGGCCCGGCTTCCTTATCCGAGACCAGGATGTTTCCCTCGCAGGCGCTGGAGGTGCCACCGGCAATGGCTCCGCGTTCGACGACGACGACGTGCAGCCCGCTGCGGGCCGCGAAATAGGCGCATGCCGCACCCACGGCACCGGCACCTATAACGACGACGTCAGCGGTCCCGGTACGGTTCATGCCAGTAGTATGTCACATTGCATACGTGTGGAACAGGGTCTGCAGGACAATCTGCGCTCCGCCGTCGGCGGCCTTCAGCGGCTGCCGGCCCACTCGTCCCGCACATGGCCAATGTGCCGGCCCATTAGCGCTTCCGCTTCCTCCGCTTTGCCCGCTTTGATCAGCTCCACCAGCTCCACGTGTTCGTGGGCCATGACGGTAAGCTGGCCCGTCTTCACCAGCGGGGCAAGGCCGAAGAGCCGGGTGTGCGCCCGCAGCTCGGAAATGATGTCCACCAGGCGCCTGTTGCCGCTGTACTCAAGGATCTCCATGTGGAAGCGGCGGTCCGCCTCGGTGTACTCGATCAGATCCCCTGCTGCGGCAGCGTCGACGATGGCCTGGGCCAGCGAAAAGAGGTTGTCCAGATCGGACGCCGGAATAATCGGCGTCACCTGGCGCACCGTGGGGGGTTCGATCAGCAGGCGGATCCGGGTAATGTCATCCAGGTCCGCATCCGAAACTTCTGTGACCCGGAAACCCTTATTGGGCAGCGGGACCACCAGGCCTTCCTTGGCCAGGTCCAGCATCGCCTCCCGGACCGGAGTCGGGGACACCCCGAACCGTTTGCCCAGGGTGGGGGCGGAGTACACCGCTCCGGCCTCCATTTCCCCGGAAATGATGGCGGCCCGCATCGCCAACCCGACCGTCTCGCGCAGGTTGGCGCTCTTACGCACCATGGTTAAGCTGGACGGACTTTCCGCAGCCATGAAGCCTCCAACTCATCAGGGTCTCCCGGCCGAGGGACTCCGGCCGGTTGTCGACGTCCATATAAATACTCCCACGCATCACGGTGCCGCCACCGCTCCCAGCCGCTCAAACGCATGCGAGGCAACCACCAGGTCTTCCCAGGACATTCCCACCCCGGTATACAGCGCGGGAGCCCCCGGCCGGCGCCTGAAGTGTCCGGCCACCAGTTCCGCCAGGTTTGTGACGTTGTGCTGCCGCCATTCCCCGGCGGAGCGGGCCGGAATCAGGTCCCCTGCCTCCCGGAACGCTGAAGCCCGGCCCTCGACGACGACATCGCAGCGCCGCGCCAGGTCGTGGTCAATTTCGCGGGCCTGGAGCCCGTGTGAGCCGATGGCGGCAACAATGGCGTCCGGGGCCACGAACGAGCCGTCGAAAACAGGGGTGGCGGAGGAGGTGGCACAAACGACGACGTCGGCGCCGGGAATGTCCGCATGATGGCCGGGACGGGCGGGGATGCCACGATCCGCCCATTTCCCTGCGAGCTGTTCTGCAGCCTCGGGGCGCCGGCCCACGATCACCACGTCGGCCACGTCCAGGATGTCCGTCAGTGCCTGGAGGTGCCGGTCCGCCTGCAGCGAGGTTCCCAGCACCAGCAGCCGTCCAATCGAGACCCGGCCTCCGGCGTGCAGCATGTGCTTGACGGCCATCGCGGTGACGGCAGGGGTGCGGATCAGGGTCAGTTCGGCTCCTTCCATCGCCGCCAGCGGTGTCAGGGTGGCGGCGTCGAAAAGCAGGTAGGTGCCCTGGATCTTCGGCTCGCCCCTGGCCGGGTTTGCCGGGGCAACCGTGACCACCTTGATTCCCGCGTAGCGGCTGGATTCGGCTGGCATCAGCAGGAATTCCCCAGCGCCCAGCGGGCTGAAAAGCCGGGGAGCGTCCCGCTCCGGATCCAGCCCCTGACCCAGTTCGTGTTCCAGCGCGGCAACGGCGGCTGCCGGGGGCATCAGCGCGGACAGCTCCGGACCGGTAATGAACGGCAGCGTCATGAAGGCCCTCCCTTGATGGAAATGCTGGCCGTCGCGGCACCGGCGGCCGCAGACACCGTGACCAGACTGTTGTCCGGCAGCAGCCGGGCCACGGCCTCGTCAATCAGGACGATCGGCATCCGGATGCCGTACAGTTCCGCGGCCACCAGCGAACCGAGGGCAAGGATGGCGTCCCGGGCGCACAGCACAAGCCCAGCAGGGCCAACCCCCGCACGGATCTGCTCGGCCAGCACGCTGGAGGAGGAACTGGAGCCGCGGGAGGCTGACATGAGCAACACACGGCCCGCGATGGCGGTGCCGTGCTGCGGATGGTGCACGTCCGTGATTATTCCGGTGTGCAGGTCCGTACCGCCCCACAGCGAGAGCGGTTCGTCCAGCTTCAGCAATCGACCCGAGCCCACCCCTGGGCAGAGCCCAACGGCCGAGATGAGCTCCGCCGAGTGCCCAGCCGGCGCATCCCAGGGCCCGTCGACTGTCCGGTCCGCAGGTTCAGCGAGTGGCCCATCCGCCGGCCCGTTCTCCCGCCCGTTCGCAGGTTCATCAACGAACCCATGCGCCGGCTCATTGCCAAGCTGCTTCATGGCGGATCACCTCCCCGGCGCAGGCGGAGTCCAGGCACTCGGTCAGCGTGCCGAAGACGGCACCGATGCCCAGATTGGCCGGCGCATACCAGGCCCATTTTCCGGACGTGGTCATCGCGTTGCGGACTCCGGGGCCAAGGATGGGAGTGATATAGGTACAGGTGTCCACCACGATGGTCGCCCCGCGGTCCTCACAAAGCTGCGCGTAGCCGTGTTCCCGCGCCTGCGCCAGGATGGCGCGCGAGGTTGAAATCCAGACCTTGCAGCGGGGATGGAAGGCCGGACGGTCCGCCAATTCCGCCGCGAGCTTGGCGAATTCACTGAGCGAAAAATGCGGGGTCCCCAGCGAGACGGCATCCAGGGGCCCGGCGCTTGCCGCCGAGGTGAGCTCGTCGCGGGCCGAGCGCAGCATGGCGGTGCTGATCTCCGTCCGGGGCAGCCCCGCGGTCCATTCTCCGGCTTCCGGGCTGCAGGCCTCCGGCGTCACGCCCACCACGTGGAAAAGGGCCACTCCCCCGGCGGAGGCAGCGGCCGCCCCGAGGGCTTTCAGCCGGTCCTCGTCGGCCAGTGCCGGAGACAGGCCTGTCAGCAGCGGGATTCCGCCGCCCACCTGCCGACCGACGCAGTGGCCCAGGGCGGCCCAGGCGGCGTCGTTGTCCATCACCCGGTCCGGCAGGGACGAGCAGTCCAGCACGAGCGTAGGTACACGGTGCCGGGGCAGGTGCAGTCCGGACTCCGGAACCCTTCCCGTGATTGCCGCACAGATATCCACAAAGTCCCCGTACCGCTCGGTGCGCGCGCCCAGCACGGAGTTGGCGAAAACAATGGCATTGGACTCGGCCCAGGCGATATCGGTTCCACGCTGCGGCCGCTGAGCCGCCTGGTACGGCGCACACGTCCAGGTGGCGCTGGCGCCCAGGCTGGTGTAGGCGTCCATCAGGCGCCGGGCGGCCGAGGCGTCGGCCGCGGGCAGCCGGACCAGGTGTGGATGCAGCAGGTCCAGCGAGCTGACGTTCAGGGTGGTGGGTACGGAAACCTTGGCCCCGAGGTCCACCAGCCTTTCGGCAAAGTCCAGCCCGGCCTGCCCGTGATAGAGGCAGCCGTCGATGTGGGCGGAGGCAATGTCGATCAGCCGCCGCGCGCCCAGCACCCCGGCCAGCGCCACAATCAGGCGCATGGCCATCGCGGCTCCCGCGCCGTGCCCGCCGTCGAGCATGGCCTGGTCGCGCGGCTCAAGCTCCAGGCCCGCCCCGCCGGCCGCAAACGCCGTCGTCATTCCGCCGGCCCCCCGGACACTGCACTCACAACAGAAATCCGGCCGGGAACGGGTCGTCCGGATCCAGGTGGTACTGGGCGGTCCCGGTGACCCAGGCCCGTCCCGTGATGGTGGGCACCACGGCGGGCAGGCCGGCCACGGTCGTCTCCTCCACCAGCCGTCCCGTGAAGCGGGTGCCAATATAGGACTCGTTGATGAAATCCTGATTCAGTCCCAGCTCGCCGCGGGCGTGCAGTTGCGCCATCCGTGCGCTGGTGCCGGTGCCACAGGGGGACCTGTCGAACCAGCCGGGGTAGATGGCCATCGCATGCCGTGAATGTTCGGCGGTGGAGCCGGGGGCCTTGAGGTAGACGTGGTGGCAGCCGCTGATATCTGCCCGCTCCGGGTGCCGTGGCAGGTTCTGGTTGTTGATGGCGTCCATGATCTTCAGGCCCGCCTCCAGCAGTTCGTTCTTGGCGGCCCGGTCAAAGGGCAGGCCCAGGCTCTCCAGTTCGACGACGGCGTAGAAGTTGCCGCCGAAGGCCATGTCGTAGCTGACCTGCCCCAGGCCTTCGACGTCAACCTTCTGGTCCAGGGCCAGCACAAAGGAGGGGACATTGCGGATAGTGACAGATTTCGCGGCGCCGCCCTCCACCGCCACCTCGGCAACCACCAGCCCCGCCGGTGTGTCCAGCCGGATGGTGGTCACCGGCTCCTGCACCTCCACCATTCCGGTTTCCACCAGTACCGTGGCCACGCCGATGGTTCCGTGGCCGCACATGGGCAGCAGTCCGGAAACCTCGATGAAGAGGACCCCGAAGTCCGCATCCGGACGGGTCGGCGGCTGCAGGATGGCTCCGCTCATCGATGCATGGCCGCGGGGTTCATACATCAGCAGCGTGCGGACGTCGTCGTCGTTGTCGATGAACCACTGGCGCCGTTCCGCCATGGTGGCGCCGGGAATCGTCCCGACGCCACCGGTGATGACGCGAGTGGGCATGCCCTCGGTATGGGAATCGACGGCATGGAACACTCTCTTGGACCGCATACTATTTGTAGCCCTTGCCCAACACCGCTTCGGTGTCCTTGGTGATCTGCGCGGCGATCTCGTCGGGAAGCGCAAACCGTGGCGGCCGGCAGGTGCCGCCCTTTCGTCCGACCACGTCCATGGAGAGCTTGATCGACTGGACGAATTCGGTCTTCGAATCCCACCGCAGCAGCGGGTGCAGGTCCCGGTACATCGGCAGCGCCTTTGCAAGGTCCGCCGGGTTGCCGGAGGTCACCAGGTTGTACAGCTCCACGGTGCTGGTCGGGAGGGCGTTCGGGTAGCCGGCAATCCAGCCCACGGCTCCGGCAATGCC
>DASYGM010000190.1:0-18949 GCA_035999715.1 Micrococcaceae bacterium
CACTCCTGCACTCTCGCATGCGATCCTCAGTTACAACCGCTCCCGGCACCCCCAGGAAACTGCGGGCCAGGCCGACGGCATTGTGGTCACCCCATCCCACAACCCGCCCGGCGACGGCGGATTCAAGTACAACCCTCCGCACGGCGGCCCGGCCGACTCGGACGCCACCGGCTGGATCGCCAACCGCGCCAACGAACTGCTGGAGAACCGGCTGCAGGGAGTGCGCCGGATTCCGCTCGCCGACGCCCTCGCCGCCGAAGCGACGGGAAAATTCGACTTCCTGAGCGGCTACGTTGACGACCTGCCGACGGTGCTGGACCTTGAGGCGATCCGCAACGCCGGGGTGCGCATTGGCGCGGACCCCATGGGCGGCGCATCGGTGGATTACTGGGGAGAAATCGGCGAGCGCCATAACCTGAATCTGACCGTGGTCAACCCGACCATCGACCCGCAGTGGGCGTTCATGACGCTGGACTGGGATGAGAAGATCCGGATGGACTGCTCCTCCCCCTATGCCATGGCGTCGCTGATCAACCTGCTCACTCCGGGCACCTCGGGCGATGGCGGCAGCAATGGCCGCTACGACATTGCCACCGGCAATGATGCCGATGCTGACCGGCACGGCATCGTTACCCCCGATGGTGGACTGATGAACCCGAACCATTACCTGGCCGTCGCCATCCAGTACCTCTACACGCACCGCAACCAGTGGCCGGTCACTGCCGGGGTCGGCAAGACCCTGGTATCTTCCTCGATCATCGACCGGGTCGCCGAGGATCTGGGACGGCGCTTGGTAGAGGTGCCGGTCGGCTTCAAATGGTTTGTCCCAGGTCTGCTGTCCGGTGAAGGGGTCTTCGGCGGAGAGGAATCGGCGGGGGCATCCTTCGTCAAGAAGGACGGCTCGGTCTGGACCACGGATAAGGACGGCATCCTGCTGGCGCTGCTGGCCTCGGAGATCACAGCGGTCACGGGCAAGACACCGTCCGAGCACTATGGTGAGCTGACCGCGAAGTTCGGATCGCCGTCGTACGCCCGCATTGACGCCGCCGCCAGCCGGGAACAGAAGGCCGCGCTGGCCAAACTGTCCGCCTCAGATGTCACGGCCACGACGCTGGCCGGCCAGGAGATTACGGCCAAGCTGACCGAGGCACCGGGCAACGGCGCCCCGATCGGCGGGCTGAAGGTCACGACGGCGGATGCCTGGTTTGCGGCGCGGCCCTCCGGGACGGAGGACGTCTACAAGATTTACGCGGAATCGTTCAAGGGCGACGAGCACCTCAAGCAGGTCCAGGCCGAGGCGAAGGCGCTGGTGGACGGCGTCATTTCCTGACGGACCCGTCCCGCAGCGCTCAGCTGTGCACGCCGTGTTCGTGGCGGGTGTGGCCGGCCGGTTCCAGCTGGAACGTCGAATGTTCAATGCTGACCTTGAAATGCCCTGCCACGCATTGCTGCAGCTGGTCCAGCATCTGCGGGGCGTGACCATCGTGGAAACAGCCGTCATCCACCACCACATGCGCCGTTAGGACCGGTAGCCCAGTCGCGATCTGGGTGGCATGCAGATCGTGGACCGCTATGACGTGCGGCACCTGCAGGATATGTTCCCGCACCGAGGCCAGGTCCAGCCCGGACGGCGTCGACTCGAGCAATACGCTGACCGTTTCCAGCAGCAGTCTGACGGTCCGGGGCAGGATCAGCGCACCGATCAGCAGTGCGACGACGGCGTCGGCCTGCAGCCAGCCGGTCAGGCTGATCACCAGCGCCGCCGCGATCACCGCCACCGAGCCCAGCGCGTCGTTGAGGACCTCAAGGAACGCCGCACGCATGTTGAAGTTCCCGTTGCGGCCCGCGGCCAGCACCAGCAGCGCAACAATGTTGCCGGCCAGGCCAATGGCGCCGAAGACTGCCATCTCGGTGGAAGCAATGGGGGTCGGATTGATCAGCCGGCCGATTCCCTCCACCAGGACCACCAGCCCGACGGCGAGCAGCACCGCCGCCTGGGCCGTCGCGGCCAGGACCTCGGCGCGCGCAAAACCCCAAGTCCGCCGGTCCGACGCCGGGCGGGCCGTTAGCCGGGCGGCCAGCAGCGCCATGCCCAGGCCAGCGGCGTCCGTGAGTACGTGGGCGGAATCAAAGAGCAGGGCCAGCGATCCTGTCAGCCAGGCACCGACCAGTTGCAGGACAAACACCAGCAGCGTGATGCCCAAGGCAACGGACAGCCGGCCCTGGTGCGAGCTGCCCGTGTGGTCCGCGTGGTCATGTCCGGCCATAGTCCAATCGTACGTGCGTGCGTTTCGGTTCCGGGGTCTTCGCTTGCCCGGCCCTTGTTTCGAAAGCTCGATTGCAGTGCATCCTTCGATTGCATTGCATGCACTGCAATCTCCGTGGAAAAGCACAATGCGGTGGAAAAGCACAATAATGAGGTGCAAAGGTGGGGCGCAGAGGCATGCTGCCGGATCGCCGCCAGCCGGAAAGATAGTCTTAGCTGGCGGTTATTAGCGGAGGAAGGCACGAGGAATGAGCATGCTGGGCACCAACTGGACGGTCCATGGGGATGGCAAGACCATCAAACCCGGAGAGGTCGTCTCCCCGGATCAACGGCTCAGCTGGCCCCGGACCATCGGGATCGGACTCCAGCATGTGGTCGCGATGTTCGGGGCAACCTTCCTGGTCCCCATCCTCACGCACATGCCCCCGGCCACCACGCTCTTCTTCTCCGGCATCGGAACCATCCTGTTCCTGGCCCTCACCGCCGGCCGCGTGCCCAGCTACCTCGGTTCCAGCTTCGCGTTCATCGCGCCGATCACCGCCGCCCAAAAGGACCTGGGCGTCGCAGGTGCGCTGGGCGGGGTGGTGATGGCCGGCGTCGTACTGGCGGTCATCGGCCTGGTGGTCCAGCGCTATGGAGCGGGCTGGATCAACCGGCTGATGCCGCCGGCGGTGACCGGAACCATCGTCGCGCTGATCGGGCTGAACCTGGCCCCGGCCGCGAAGGCCAACTTCGTCGCGGCTCCCCTGACGGCGCTAATCACCTTGCTGGTGATCATCCTGGTCAGCGTACTGTTCCGCAGCATCCTGGGCCGGCTGTCCATCCTGGCCGGCGTCGTGGTGGGCTATATTGTCGCCCTGCTGCGTGGCGAGGTGGATTTCACCGCGATGGATAAGGCCGCCTGGGTAGGCCTGCCGCAGTTCCAGACCCCTGTCTTCCACGTGGCCGTGATAGGGCTGTTTGTACCCGTGGTGCTGGTGCTGGTGGCGGAGAACATCGGGCACGTGAAATCCGTGGCGCTGATGACCGGCAAGAACCTGGACCCGGTGGCCGGGCGGGCGCTGCTGGCCGACGGACTGGCGACAACGCTGGCCGGCTTCGGCGGCGGCTCCGGCACCACCACCTATGCGGAGAACATCGGTGTCATGGCCGCCACCAAGGTCTATTCCACGGCCGCCTACTGGGTGGCTGCCCTGGCTGCCCTGGTGCTTAGCTTCTCGCCCAAATTCGGCGCCCTTATTGCCACCGTCCCGGTCGGCGTACTGGGTGGGGCGGCCACCATGCTGTACGGCATGATCGGCGTGCTGGGCGTGCGCATCTGGGTGCAGAACAGGGTCAATTTCTCCAACCCGGTCAACCTCACCACCGCGGCCGTCTCACTGATCATCGGCATCGCGGACTACACGTGGAGCGTCGGCTCCCTGCAGTTTGCCGGCATTGCACTGGGGACCGCCGCCGCGCTGGTGATCTACCACGGCATGAACGCGCTGGCCCGCTGGCGCGGCACTGCGACGGACCCGCAGGAGCCGGACCTTCCGGCGGCTCAGACGCTCGGTCCCGAGGTCTGACTCCGGGCAAGGCCGCGGTCCATCTCGGATACCGATCCCGGAAAATGACAGGGATATATCATTGTCATTTGCCGGGATCGGTTTCCTTTTGGACGGCAGCGCGCCGGACGGACAGTGGCCCTTTCTCCGGGGTACGCCGATAGGGGCAAAGCGCAGTGGAGCGGAATGCAGCTAAATCCCGTTGAGCGCCTCCGCGGTCGCCAGTGCCACATAACGGGCGGCATCGCGCTGAGCTTCTTCCGCCGAGCGCGCTACGTCCGTGGCGCTTGCGGCAGCAACTACCCCGTGCGCGGCCAGCTGCTCCGGCGTGACGGCGATGCGGCCGGCAACGACGACGACGGGCACGCCGGCCACCTGGGCCGCATCGGCCACCCCAATGGGCGCCTTGCCCGAGAGTGACTGGTCGTCAAGGGAGCCCTCCCCCGTGATCACAAGGTCCGCGGTCTCCAGCGCGGCGTGCAGACCTGTCAGTTCCGCAATCAGGTCGAAACCGCGTTCAATCGCGGCGTTGCTGTACGCCAGGAACGCGGACGGGAAGCCGCCGGCGGCACCGGCACCGGGGACATTGATGTCCACCCCGGTGGCGGACCGCACCACGGATGCAAGATTGCGCAGGCCGGCGTCGAGCAGTTCCACGGCATCCGGGTCGGCGCCCTTCTGCGGGGCAAAGACATGGGCGGCGCCGGTGACGCCGTAGAGCGGGTTATCCACGTCGACGGCCATCCGGATCCGGACGTTGGCAAGCCGCGGATCCAGGCCGGAGGCATCCACAGCCGCCACCTGGCCAAGCGACCCGCCGCCGAGGGGCACCAGGTTTCCGTGCGCATCCAGCAACTGCAGGCCCAGGGCGCGCAGGGCTCCCGTTCCGGCGTCGGACATCGCCGAACCGCCCAGGCCGATTATCAGTTCAGTCGCCCCGGCGTCCAGCGCCGCGGCGATCAGCTGGCCGCACCCGTAGGAGTGTGCCCGCAGGGCGTTCTCCACCGTCGGTTCCGACAGCAGGTACCCGCTGGCCTGCGCCGTCTCGATCACCGCCGTCGAGCCCTTAAGCGCCCAGGCCGCGCCCACCGGCTTCAGGATCGGACCCACCACGGCGTTGAGCTTCTCCTCATACCCGGCGGCAACCGACGCCTCCAAGGTGCCCTCCCCACCATCGGCAATCGGAAGCGTGGTGACAGTCGCCTCCGGGTAGACGCGTAGCGCGCCCTCCGCCATCGCCGCAGCCGCCTCGGCCGCCGTGAGGGTGCCCTTGAACTTGTCCGGTGCAATCAGTATCCGCATCCCCCTATCCTGCCAGCTGCACTGGCAACCGCACGGCCAGCTGCACTGGCAACCGCACGGCCAGCTGCACTGGCAACCGCACTGTCAGCTGCGTTGGCAACCGCACTGTCAGCGGAGACCGGCAGGCAGAAAAGGCAGCATTGTTTCGCTGCCCGCCGCAGCTGCCGGTTCCGGCCTTAGCTCCAGAACATTCCGTGCTGGTCCGTGCGGATCTCCTCCAGCAGGACCCCGATATCCGGCGACCGTTCCTGGTATGGGTACGTCCACCATTTGCCCCTGCCCGCATTGGAGAACAGCTGCCAAAGATCGAGCGACTTCAGGTATCGCAGACGGGCAATATCCTTGCTGCGCCATTCCTCGTGCAGCTGGGGGGACAGGCTGGTCCAGGCGTAATGCTCCCGGATGATCACATCGCGGCCGTCGACCAGCGCGTCCACATACAGCCTCGCTTCTTCGTCCGGTGACTTCGCAACCACCATGTCGGCAATCTCGCTCAGCGCCGGCAGTGGGACGCAGAGCTGCTCCAGGAGAAGTGACACATTGCTCCCGGGCCCTATCGCGGCAGACCCCGTAGGTCGCGTCCCCTCCTGCGGCCGAAAGAGGACGGCCGGCGGGACAGCCGGCCCCGCCACCGGCAGCACCGGAGGAACAGCCGGTCCCGCGGACGCAATAGCCGGAGGACCGGCCGACCCCGCTGCAGGTAGGGTGCGTGGAACGATTGCTGCGCGCCGTTCCACGACCGTGCCGACTGGCCACTGCGAGATAAGTTCGGTCAGACCGTTGCCCAGTTCCGTGGCGAACTCCGCCGGAAATCCCTGCGCCTGGAATCCGGCTCGCATCGCCTCCACATATTCCGCCCTGCCCACGTCCGGCAAATCAGCCACGAGCGCCGTGGTGGATATTTCCAGGGTAACCAGTCCGGTGAATACCCTGGCACAGCGGCAGGCATCCGGGCCCGTCTCGCCGACACGGCAGGGAGGGAAAAAGAAGACAAGTTCTCCCTCCACCGTTGAACAGCAATCGTTGTGGCGCTGACCCTGGGTCTGCGCCGTTGCAACCAGCACTTTCATTGGAGCTCCTTTGCTCGAACCGATAGTGCAGGTCTATCAGCGGGGACCGACAGTTTTGGCTCGCGCCTCCCGACCCCGGTTATCCCCAGTAGCCCCGCTCCCGCATCACGCCTGCCAGCACGTCGGCGCGGTCCGTCATGAGGCCGTCCACCCCCATATCAAACAGCCGGTGCATTATCGCCGGGTCGTTGATGGTCCAGACATGGACTCTCAGTCCCAGGGCGTGAGCGCGCGCGACCGAGTGCGCGGTCACCACGCGGATGGACCTGAAGGTCAGCGGAACCTGCAGGCAGTCGACGTCGCGCAGCAGCCACCGCATCACCAAACGCGGAAGCCACGGGCCCAACAGGACAAAGCACGCGGTACAGGTCTGCCCAGCCGAACTCGCCGTCCGCCGCGAGAGCAGACGCAGCACTGCCCGCCGCCGCCGGTCCGAAAAGGAGGCAACGCAGACCCGGTCGTGGAGCCCGTACCTTTCGATGGCCTCGGCCACCGTCAGCACCGACCCGTCGTCTTTGATGTCCAGGTTGATCCGAACCGTGGGCAGCGCCGTAACCAGCTCCGCCAGCGTCGGGACCGGCTCCTTGCCGTTGATCCGCGCCGCGGCAACCTGGGCAGCGGTCAGATCCGAAATTGAGCCCCGGACGTCGGTGACCCGGTCCAGCGTCGGGTCATGGAACACCAGGGCGACGCCGTCCGATGTGGTGTGCACGTCCGTTTCCACGTAGCCGTAGCCAAGCCCGACGGCGGCGCGGAAGGCAGGCAGCGAGTTTTCCAGGCCCTCGGTGGAAAAGCCCCGGTGGGCGATCGCCACCGGTACATCGGAGTCCAGGTACGGCAACGGCTTGCTCACGGCTCAACGCTAGTGCAGCGGATACAGGAGTAGGACTATTTGCCCCAAAGCTGCCAAAACCGGCGGTTTCGGGCCTAAAGTCCTACGGCCGGATCCGCTTCCTGGGCCGGGCTGGACGCGCCAGGCCCGAGAGCCGCCAGCCTCTCCTCCAAAACCTGGGCGACGCCGTCGTCGTCGAAATGCGGGGCCTGCAGGTTCGCCGCGTCCCGGGCCGCCCGGTGCCCGCTGGCCATCGCATACCCGGCACCCGCCCAGCGCAGCATCTCGATGTCGTTGGGCATGTCCCCGAACGCCACCACATCCCTGGCCGCGATACCCTTTGAGGCGGCGAATTCAGCCAGCGTGACGGCCTTGTTGATCCCGTACGGGCCCAGCTCCAGCATCGCGGCCGTCGGCGCGGAGTGGGTCACCGTCATCAGGTGGCCGACGGCGGGGCGCACCACGGCGAGGAAGTCGTCCGCCGTGCCCTCCCGCGTGAGCGCCAAGAACTTGACAACCCCGGACGCCGGCGTCAGCGTCTGCTCCAACGGGCCGGGCGTGGACTGGGCCAGCAGTTCCGGGGACCCGGGCTGCAGGAACCCGGGCTCCAGCGCTAATGCCTCCAGCGTCTCGGCCGCGAAGAACGCCTTGGGCACCAGATCCTTGATGATGCTGCGCGCCTGGAGCACTGTCTGAAGGCTCAGCAGGTGCGAGGAGACCACCCTTTCGCCAACCAGGTCATAGACCACGGCGCCGTTGGAACAGATCACCGTGCCGGTGTGCCCCATCTGCTCGCGCAGCGGGTCGAGCCAACGCGGCGGACGGCCGGTAACAAAGACAATTTCGACGTCGGCGGCCTGGGCTGCGCGGAAGGCGGCCACCGTCCGGGGGCTGATCTTCCCGTCACGGCCCAGGATGGTCCCGTCGATGTCACTGGCAATTAACCGCATGGTCCAAGGCTATCCGGCTGGCGCGCCGGCTCAGGCCCACCTGATGCTGGGTCCACGCGAACGCGTCGTTATCTGTCGGTTTCAGGGCTCCACCAACAGATACCGACCGTTCGGTGGGAGGTGGCTGGCCGTTCAGCGGCAGGTGGCCAGCGGTTCAGCGAGAGGTGGGCGACCGGTCAGCGAGAGGTGGGCGACCGTTCGGCGGGAGGTCAGCGCCCGTAGATCCCGGTGATGCGTGCCCGGCCCAGGGTGTGCGTGAACAGGTTGAAGCCCAGAATCGCCGGCGTGGCGCCGGCCGGGATGTCCAGCTTCTCCACGTCGACTGCATGGACCACCACCATGTAACGGTGCGGGTGGTGGCCTGGCGGCGGAGCAGCGCCCATAAAGCCAGCAAATCCGCCGTCGTTCTTCAGCTGGACCGCACCCGCCGGCAAACCGGATCCGTCCGGCGATCCGGCTCCGGCCGGCAGTGAGGTGACGCTGGCCGGGATGTTGAAGGCCGCCCAATGCCAGAAACCGCTGGCCGTCGGCGCATCCGGGTCGTACATGGTGACGGCAAAACTCTTGGTTTCCGCCGGGAAACCGCTCCAGGAAAGCTGCGGCGAGACATCCTGCGCTCCGGATCCCCCGCTGCGCTGCGCCGGGGGTACCTCCTGCCCATCCTGGAAGTCCTCGCTGGTGACCGTGAAGCTGGGCACCGCGGGCAGTTCGCTGTAGGGATCATGTGCGTTCATCCGTTAGTCCTTTCTGTTTCCATTCCGGCTGCGTTAAATGCTGAACTAAATAATCGTGCTAAATAAGGAGTTCCTCCCGGCTCGGAGGGTTGGCCCCGGCACGGGAGACGGTGACCGCGGCAGCTCTGGCGGCATAGCGGAGCACCTGGCCCAGTTCCTCGGCGCTGAGCTCCCGCAAGCCGCCGCGCCGCTGCGCCCCGTCGAGCTCACGGTCCACCAGGGCGGACAGCAGGGCGGCCATGAAGGAGTCTCCCGCCCCCACGGTATCCACCACGTCGGTCGGTGGGACCGGAGTGCTTGACTCACCGGCGGCGTTGACGGCCCACGGTCCTTCGGCTCCCCTGGTGACGACGACGACGGCGGGCCCTCCGGCTGCGCCTCCGATCGCCAGCCAGTTCCTGGCGGCCTCCAGCGGGTCCAGTTCGGGGTAGAGCCAGTGCAGATCCTCGTCCGAGGCCTTGACGACGTCAGCCAGCCGCACGAACTTCTCCGCCTCGGTGCGCGCGTAGGCGGCGTCGGGGATGATGGTCGGCCGGCAATTCGGGTCGTAGGAGATGGTGGCCCGCGGATGGGCCTGCCGGACCGCGCTGAGCACCTGCTCCGACCCGGGTGCGAGCATGGAGGCAATGGAGCCGGTGTGCAGCAGCGTGGTGGACTGCAGCAGGTATTCGAGGCTTGCATCCAGGTCCGGTAGCTCCCAGTCCAACCGGAATTCGTAGTTGGCCGCGCCGGCCCCGTCCAGGGTGGCCCGCGCAACACTGGTCGGCTTGGCATCGGCGGGCAACGGCACCAGCACGGAATTGCCATGCAGGTGTCCGGAGATCAGCGTTCCGTACGGGTCCTGGCCAAACCTGCCCAGGAACTGCACCGGATGGCCCAGCCTGGCCAGCCCGACCGCGACGTTCATGGGGCTGCCGCCCACGTGCGGCACCGGCTCGCCGCCTCCACGCACCACTTCGTCGACCAGAGCCTCACCAATCACCGTCAGCATGGTCCAACCCTACGTTCCCGCCGCAACCACGCCACCTATGGATTCCAAAAGGGCCGGACACGCAAGGAGGCCTCCGCCTGCGGTTTCCCTCGCTTCGCGGAAAGACCGTCCCGCACGGGGCAACGGCACCACGAAGAATCCCATGGGTGAATCTTTGTCCGCTCTGCCTCAGCCCGCAAGGCTGCCTCGGACGGTTGCCTTCAAGGGCTTTGGAGGGTTGCAGGGTGATTCATGGACCTACCCCACATTTGGACTTGGCCCGGCGACGGGTTCCTGCCCCGGGTTCCGGAAAAACTCGCTTGCAGTGCTTGCGGTGCATGCATCGCCTGCACTGCCATCGAGTTTAAAAACACTCCCTGCATTTAAGGGCACCCTATGCATCCGCAGCCTTCTGCGCCTAGGCCAAGGCTTTCAACGATTTTTCCACCAGCGCGCGGCTGGCTTTGTAGGCCTGGGTCGAGACGTCGATCAGGGCGAAATGGTCGCCTGGAACCGGGACGAACTGGGCCGGGACAGCGGTCGGAAACTCTTCCGCGGCCGACCTCGATCCTGCCGCATAGTTCCGGGATTGGCTGATGGGGACGTCCTCGTCGGCTTCGCTGTGCAGGACGTACACGGGGATTTGCAGGGGCAACTGACGGCGTGGATCCGCGAGGCGGTAGCGATCGGGGAACGTTTCGGGACTTTCGCCCAAGAAATTAACGACGGCGCCCCGGCTCAAGTTGAGCATTGTTGCTTCCCGAAGATCAAGCAATCCGGCCTGGCTCACGACCGCCGTGAGCCTTACGTATCCCGTATCGGGAGCACCGGGAGTACCGGGAGGCAGTTTGTCCCGGCCGGCGGCCCAGACAGCCAATTGCCCACCGGCCGAATGCCCCAGCGCCACAACCCGCGAAAGGTCCAGCCCGTGCTCCCCTGACGCCAGCGCCAGCGAGTCGATTCCTGCGGCGATATCCTCGAAGGTCTGTGGCCAGCCGCCGCCGTTGCCCGACCGCCGGTACTCCAGATTCCATGCGGCGATGCCGTGGGCGGCAAGATCCTTGGCCAGCGGCTCGCCCAGCTCGGCTCCGTACCGGGAGCGCCAATAACCGCCGTGGATCACCACCGCCACCCCGGCGTAACGGCGCTCCGCCGGAAGGAACAACTCGGCATACTGGCTGGGATCCGTCCCGTAGCTGTAGCGCTGCCTCAACACATCCTCAGTCCCGTGCATAGCGTCGGACGAAGTTCCGCAGGATGGCGGACGGCTGGTCGACGGTGGCCGCCCGGACAGTCGACCGAACCTGCTCCACCTGGTCGGTGGGAAAGTACCCGGCATGCCGGTACACCTCGATCCGGGTCAGCAGCCCGGCGACGTCCAGCTCCGGATGGAACTGGGTGGCATACACGTTCTCCTTGACCCGGAACATCTGCACCGGACAGGCGCTGGAGGATGCCAGCAGCACCGCGTTCGGGGGCAGCTGGGCACAGGCTTCCTTATGGCCGACAAAGGCCTGGAACTCCGTGGGAAGGCCCGCCAGCAGCGGGTCCCTCCCGCCGTCGTCGGTCAGCACAATCCGCACCGGTCCAATGGGCTCGCCGAACCTCCGGTCCACGACGCCGCCCTGGTGTGTGCCCAGGGTACCTACGCCGTAGCAGGCGCCCAGGAACGGGAAGTCGGCCGCCACGACCCGCTCAAGCAGTCCCGCCAGTTCGCGCTCCACGCGCTGCTGCACAACGCCCTTGCTCCCGGGTGGATCGCTGGAATTGAACGGGCTGCCGCCCACCATGATGCCCGAATAATCGGCCAGCGAGAGCGGCGGCAGCGGTTCCGCTTCCAGCCGGATCCGGACCAGATCCCGGTCGGCCAGTTGGCCGAAGCGGGCGAAGGCGAGATATTCGTCGTCGGCCGCGGCATCCTCCGCCCGCGTGGCCAGCAGCACGAATGGCTTCATGCGGCGGTCCCGGGCGCTGAAATCATGCTCTGAGACTATCCGGTGTTAACGTATTGCTACCTGCACCCGGCCGGAAAGGCAATCATGAACACCCCCTGGGACCGGCTCGATGAGCGGTTGCGTCCCGCCGTTGAGGCCAGCGTTGCCGAATTCGAGCGGATCCGGCCGGTGCTGGAGACCGTCACCAGTGACGTCGAATCCAAAATCCGGGACATCTTCAGGGACGCGGAAACCCAGCCGCTGTTCGTCACCAGCCGGACCAAGACGGTGGAATCTTTCCGGCAAAAGGCCTCGCGCATGGTGGAGCCGGTGCCGGGAACGCCGCCGGCGCTGCAGTTCCCGGATCCGCTGCGGAACCTGACGGACATGGTGGGCGTGCGCGTCATCACCACGCTGCCGGGCGAGAATGCCGTGGCGGCCAACCTGATCAAGCGCCAGCGCAGCATCTTCGACTGCCGCGGCGACCGTGAAAAGGACATCGGCAGCATCGAATCCGGCACCTATGGCTACTCCAGCCGGCACCTGATCCTGCGAACCATCCAGAACGAGGCGGTGCGCGAGTACCAGCGTGCGGTGGATCCGGCAGCCAAGCCTAACGGCAGCTACTTCTTCGAATGCCAGATCCGCACCGTCTTTGCGCACGCCTGGAGCGAGATAGAGCATGACATCCGGTTCAAGGCACAGGACCGGCGAGCCTGGAGCCCGTACTTCGACCGGCAGTTCACCGCCACCGCGGCGATGCTGGAGACCGTCGAGTCCGCCTTTTCCGAGCTGCACGACCGGTACGAGACGGTGACCAGTTTCTGGGACAGCGAGGGCGAGGGCGCGATGCCGCTGACTCCCAACCGGGTCAAGGAGGTCTGGCAGACGCTGCTGCCGCACGTGGACCGAAAGTCCGACGACGACTGGGGCTGGGCGGCCGAACTGCTGGCCGCGCACGGGCTGACGCGGACGATCGAACTGGTGGACCTGCTGCAGTCCCAGGTCATCAGCGATGTCCGCAAGGCCCTGGACCACCGCTATTCGCCCGGCCCGGACCGGTTGCTGGACGACGTGCTGCTCTGGCGCTTCGGCACGGCGCACATCGACCTGACCGCAGAGCCTGTGACGGCGGAGAGCAAACCCCGCAGGGAAAGCCTGCAGCGCCGGTTCCAGCAGATCACCCGTTACCGGGCAGCGAGGCACCCGACGCCCCACCACTGAGGACTGCCAGCCGGAGGGGCGCCAACCGTCGAGGCGTCCCGGCCCTGAGAGGTGCTAGACATATTCGCGCCAGCTCCGTCACGATGTGGCAGGCGCACCGCCCGGATGAAAGCATGGATGGATGCTTGAGGCAACAGAACATTGCACTAAATCATCACGGCCAGTTCAGGGTCCGGGCCAGGGCGGGTCGGAAGCCCGCATGGCACGGCTGGCCGTAACCGTATTCCCGATCCTGGTCATCGTGGCCGGTCTGCTGGGATTCCTGGTCCCCGGCGGCTTCAAGCCCGCGGCTCCCGCGGTGCCCTATCTGCTGGGCGTGATCATGTTCTGCATGGGCCTGACACTGACCCTGCCGGACTTCGCCTCCGTGGCCAAGCGCCCGTGGGCCGTCGGGCTGGGCATCCTGGCCCACTATGTCGTCATGCCCGGGGCCGGCTGGCTGATCGCCGTCGCCCTGCACCTGAGCCCCGAACTGGCCGCCGGCGTGATCCTGGTCGGGTGCGCTCCCAGCGGCACCGCCTCCAACGTAATGGCCTTCCTGGCCAAGGGCGATGTGGCACTGTCCGTAGCGGTGGCCACCGTCTCCACCCTGATTGCACCGATTGTCACGCCGGCGCTCACGCTGTTCCTGGCCGGCTCGTTCCTCAACGTCGACGCCGGTGCGATGGTGCTGGACATCGTCAAGACCGTGCTGCTGCCCGTCATCGCCGGCCTGCTCGCTCGGCTGTTCCTGCGGCAGGCAGTCAAGGCGGTGCTTCCTGCGCTGCCGTGGATTTCCGCCGTCGTCATCTCCGTAATCGTGGCCATTGTGGTGGCTGGCAGCGCCTCCAAGATCGTGGCCGCGGGCGGCATCGTCTTCCTGGCCGTCATTCTGCATAACGGCTTCGGCCTGGGGCTGGGCTATGCCGCCGGCAAACTTGGCCGGTTGGATGCACGGGCCCGACGTGCACTGGCCTTCGAGGTCGGCATGCAGAACTCCGGCCTTGCCGCCACGCTGGCCACCGCGCATTTCTCCCCGCTCGCGGCGCTGCCGTCAGCTGTTTTCTCCGTCTGGCACAACATTTCCGGCGCCGTCGTCGCGGCCTGGCTGGCGCGTAAGCCGCTCAAGGAAACTGAGCCCGTCCAGCCGTAGGCAAGGGATGCCCGCTTGCCGGAAAATGTTCGCAGGCAGGATGATCCGGCCCCCGCGTCCGGCTTGCGAATCCCCTTGCACAACGCACGCTCGCGTGGATCGGCTCGCAGCTGCGCCAAACCGTACCGGAGCGGTTCCACCTGGACAGCTGACAGTACTAGTCGGTTTCGGGACGCCGCCCGTCGTCGTCGTCCTCGGTGCCCGCCCCCGGAACGCCTTGGGTCCCGGGAGCTTGCTCAGGCTCGAGCGAAGGATTCCACAAGGGGTCCGCTTTGGGGTCGTTGAACATACTTTTCCCGGTGCTCGCTGCCTTCTCCGGATCGACATGGGCCAGCGGATTATCCTGCTGCTCCTTCTCCTCGGTGCCGGAGTCTGCGCCCTCCGGATCCACGCCGGCGTCCTCGTCCTTGTCTGGGGTCCCTGGGGACCCGTCCTCACTTGCCATCGGCTTCCTGCCCTTCCTGCACGGCGCCTATTCCGTCAACGTACCAGCGCACGCGACGCGATGGAACAGGAAGCCCAAGGGCTATTTACGCCCTCGCCACGGATAGGCCGGCGGGAATAGTGTGTCCTTATGAGCGATCACAGCAGCCAACCGTCGAATGACAACGCGCAGGAAGAAAGCGCCGAATGGCAGGGCACGGCGGCTCCGGCGGACGGCGGTCGGCACTTCGCCGAGACCGTCGACCGGAAACTGGAGTCACCCGGGGCCGGTGATCGCAGGGACGAGGACCCTGCCCCAGCCCTGGAGGAAGACCAAACCAGCGTCGTGAGGCCGGAAAACAGCTGAGTCCTACGGGCCGGGCATGTCCGCCACCGCACTCCACCCGCCGCCCGCCACAGTCGTTCCCCGGTGGTGCAGCCGCCACGGTGCCGGCCGCCGTTCCCCCTCCGCCACGCCGCTGAAGCCGCCGCCGCTGTAGCCGCCGTCGCCGTCGGCGTCATCGAGCCGGGCCAGGCGCCTGACCAGCATGTGCACCACCTCGTCGAAGATCGGCTCCGGCCCGACCGTGCTCAGCGCCGGATCAGCCTCCTGACCCTCCACCGAGTTGCCTGCCCCAATGATTTCCAGGTCCTCGGGAATCCGGATCCCCAACCGGGCGGCCGCCCGGGCGGCCGCGAGTGCCTCCATGTCGTCCGTGCATAGCAGCGCAGTGGGCGGATCATCGAGCCCAAGCAGCTCCAAGGCCACCTGATGCGCCCGGTGCCGCTGGTGCAGGCTGGTGCGGACCAGCGCCTGGTCCACCCGTAATCCGGCACGTTTCAGCCCCTGCACATACCGGCTGTAGCGGCTGGGCCGGCCGCGCTCCGGCCCGCCTTCGGAGCGGCGCAGGCAACCGATGCGGGCATGGCGGCCGGTCAGATAGGCCATGGCGTCGGCGAATCCCTGCTCCGGCTCCGGCGCCAGCACATCAAAGCCCTGCGGCTGCATGGTCTGCGAAACCACCACCTGCGGAACGCCTCGGCGGGCCAATTCCTTCATGGTGTGATCCTGTCTGGAATTTTCGCTGATGTAGCCCAGAATGAGTCCGTCCGCTCCGCCGGCGAGCATGAAATCGCGCCATGCCAGGTCGCCCAGCAGGATGACCGGCTGATACCCCTGCTGGGGCAGGATCCGGGCCGCGGCCGAGGCCAGCGCGCGGTCCCACGGCCGTTCCAGGTCCCCGACCGAGACCGCCACCATGTCGGTTTTGCCGCGGCGCATCCCCTGCGCAGCCCGGTTGGCTACGTACCCCAGCTCCCGCACGGCCGCCCTGACCCTGTCCTCGGTCGGTTTGCTGATGCGGGTGGTCCCGCCGACCCGGCCGGAAAGGACATAGGACACGGTGGTCAGCGAAACGCCGGCCTTGGCCGCAACATCGCGGATGGTCGGTTTGGATCCTCTGCCCATCTCAATCCCCTTATCAGGACGTGCCGCGGAATATCGCCAGTAGCCCGCCACCGAAGCGGGGGACTGTGCTGAGGCCACTGTACTAAGAGGCCACTGTACTAATGGGTTACGACAATTGTGGCCGAGCCGGGCGAATGAGCCCTGCTCGGGCCACCTTCAGAGGTGCGCGGTTAAGGCACGCGGGAGCCGCAGGCAGAAGCAGGCGCCGGGCTCGGCCGGGTTGACCGGTTCCACCGAGAGCCGCACACCCAGGCGCTCGGCCAACCGGGCTGCGATCGAGAGCCCGAGTCCGCTGCCCACCGGCCGCTGCCCGGCGTAGCGGCGGAACAGCACGCCACGTTCAAACGCGACCGCGGCGTCTTCGGCGGTCAGTCCGGGCCCGCTGTCCCGGACGTCGATGGCCACCACGTCGGCTTCGCCCGGTTGCCACGGGCCGGGTCCTGGAGTTGCCCCAGGCGCGGGTGCTAAGGCTTGCCGCGGCGAGGGTGCCGAAGCTGCCCGCAGCGGGACCCCGGCAGCCGCCGTCGGCCGCTCCAGACGGAGCTGCAGCAGCAGCGGCTGGCCGGCAGGCGTCACGCGCAGCGCGTTGCCCACCAGCCCGTCGATGATCTGCCGCAGGCGCTGGCCGTCCGTGGCCACCAGCAGCGGTTCGACGCCAGCCGGTCCCAGCTCCAGGCGCAGCTCCAGCCGGACACCGGCCTGGGCCGCACCGCCGCGCCAGGCCGCCTCCACCTGGCCCAGCAGCGCGGCGACGTCCACCGGTTGCACGTCCAGGGCAAAATCGTCCGCCTCCAACCGGGCCAGCTCCAGCAGATCACGGACAAATCCGTCCAGCCGGTCCGTCTCCGCCGCCAGCGTCCGCCCCACCTGGGCCATCTCCTCCGCCGGGACCAGGCCATCCAGCATCGCCTCCGCATAGCCGTGCAAGGCCGTCAAGGGGGTGCGGATCTCGTGCGAAATGGACAGCAGGAATTCGCGCTGCCGGCCCTCGCTGGCCAGCAGGGCGTGATCAAGCGTGTTCACGGCCTGCCCCACATCACGTACTTCCGTCACCCCTGCCGGCGCCAGCGAAACGGCACGCTCCCCTGCCGCCATCCGGCGTGCCGCGGCGGCGGTGCGGACCAGCGGGCGGGAAAGCCAGCGCGCCAGCAGGGTCCCGGCCAGCACGGCGATCAGCAGTCCGGCGGCGAGCGCCAGCAGGGTCCGCTGCAGCACCTGGCCGGAGGCCGCGTTCACATCCTGCAGCGAGCGGGTCAGCACGATGCCGCCGCCCCGCTTCAGCACGCGAGCCTCCACCAGCAATTGTGCCCCGCCCTGGTTAACGGTCCGGGAAATCTTCAGCCCGGACAGCACGCGCCGCACCTCACCGGGCCCCAGCAGTTGCCCGGCAGCGCCCGTCACCGTGCCGTCCGCGGCGATGGTGGAAAGCTCGTAATTATCCGGTCCCAGCAGGTTCCTCTCGCGCAGGTCCAGCGCCTGGGAGGCCACCGGGGTGGCCGCGAACGCGTCGGCCTGCCGCGAGAGCTGCTGCCTGGCTTGGTCGACGGCGGCGGCCCGGATCAGCGGGAAGGCCACCAATCCGGTGACCAGCACGGCCAGAATGGCGACGGCGGCCGTCACCATGGTGATGCCGCCGGAGAGCGAGCGCAGCCACGCCTTCATGGGCGGCCGGTGGGGTGGGCGCCGGGGCCCGCCGGGGTCTGCACGCTGGCGGTGTAGCCGACCCCGCGCAGGGTCCGGATGGGACTGGCATCGCCCAGCTTGGAGCGCAGCTGGGCGATGTGGACATCCACGGTCCGCCCGGCGCTGTAGCTGGCCTGGCCCCAGACGGAGGAGAGCAGCTGCTCACGGCTGAAGACCCGGCCCGGGCTGGCCAGCAGGTGGGCAAGCACATCGAATTCCTTGGCCGTGAGCTCCACCGGCGAGCCGTCCACGCTCACGGTCCGGTTGTCCGGGTCCAGGGCCACCGAACCCACACGGAGGACCTCGGTGCGGGGCGGTCCGGCGCTGCGGCGCAGCACCGCCTTGAGTCGGCTGACCAGTTCCCGCGGGGAAAATGGTTTGGTCAGGTAGTCATCGCCGCCCAGCTCCAGGCCCAGCAGCTTGTCCACCTCCTCGTCACGGGCGGTGACAAAGATGACCGGGGTCCAATCGTCCTGCGCCCGCAGCCGGCGGCAGACCTCTATCCCGTCGATCCCGGGCAGGCCGACGTCCAGCACGATGGCCACCGGCCGCAGGTTGCGGACCTGCTCCAGCCCTGCCTCACCGGTCGGTTCCACATGGACGCCGTAACCGGCACGGGCAAGGTAGAGCCGCTGCACGTCGGCAATGGCACGCTCGTCCTCCACAATCAGCACCAGCCCGCGGGCCGGGCCCGCCGGCGGCATGCTCGATTGCTCCATGCCTCTATTCAACCCCGGCAGGCCGCGGGCCGCGGAACGAACGGGCACACTTTACCTGGCTCTTACATTCATCGAACCTGCAGCGCATGCGACCGCGCGATAGTGGAACCGTCATCTACCGGGGTGGCCGCGGATTGCGCGGCTGCACCGTATGTCCATGGGGGATCGATAAGGAGCATCATGAACACCGTCCCGAACAGCCCTTCACCCGCCCACGATCCGGCATCCGGACACGGCGTGACCGGCATGGGAGATCCGTCAGCGAAGCGGCGCTGGCGCAACCGCGCGATTGCCGCCGCCACTGGCACCGTCCTGCTCGGTGCCGCCGTTTTCGGTGCGACGGCGGCTTCCGCTGCCAATCCCGGCCCGTCACCCGCAGGCACCGCCCTGGCCGGAACGCCGTCGTCGGCCGGCTCAGTAACCACCGCAAGCACCTCCACCTCCACCAGCACGGCCTCGCCCGGTGCCGCAAACGGCACCGCCAAGCATCCGGGCCTGCGACCGTTCGGACAAGTGCTGCGGCAGGAACTGCGGATCGATATCCAGGCCAAATCCGGCTTTGGCGACAACGCGCACGAGGCCGCCTACCTGCTGATCCACCACAAAACCGGTTTCGGCAAGCTGCCGGCAAACCTGCAGGCTGACCTTAAGACCTTAGAAGGTGCCGCGGCCGCCGATCGTGATGGCGATGCGGG
>DASYGM010000217.1:0-11374 GCA_035999715.1 Micrococcaceae bacterium
TGCTCCCGCTCGAAACCCTCGAACTGATTGTCGAACTGGCGCACCGCCACGATGCGGTGATCGTCACCGACGAGGTCTACGAGCACCTCACCTTCGGCGTCCGGCACATCCCCATCGCCACGCTGCCCGGAGCCAGTGAACGGACCCTGACGATCTCCTCCGCCGGGAAGACCTTCTCCTTCACCGGCTGGAAAATCGGTTGGCTCAGCGGCCCCGTAGGACTGGTGGCAGCCGCCCGGACCGTCAAGCAGTTCCTCAGCTACAGCTCCGGCACCCCCTTCCAAGGCGCCATCGCCGCCGGATTGGGGCTCGACGACGGCTTCTACACCGGGATCGCTTCCACTTTGGCGCACAAGCGGGACATCCTCAGCGACGGCCTGCACGCCGCCGGGCTGACCGTGCTGCCGTCCCAGGGCACCTATTTCATCAACGCCGATACCGCCGCGCTGGGGATCACGGACGCCACCGCCCTGGCCCGCCGCCTGCCGGCCCTGATCGGCGTCGCGGCGATCCCCGTCCCGGTGTTCTGCCATCCGGAGGGCGCCGAGCGGACCAAGTCCCTGCTGCGCTTCGCCTTCTGCAAGAAGGTCCCGCTGCTGGAGGAGGCCGCCAGCCGGCTCGCCACCCTGAAGGACAAGGTTTGACCGTGGCCGTTTCCCGGTTCCTGCGCGGGTCCGGGCAGCACGCCAGCATCGAACCGGATCCCTGGACCGAGGGCGCCTACATCCTGAGCATCGGCGGCGCAGAGCAATCCCACGTCAACCTGGCCCAGCCCGGTGAGATTTTCTACGAGTACCTGCGCCGCATCGGCCACGTCGTGGACCTTGCAGCCCCGCCGGGTAAACCCATCACCGCCCTCCATCTGGGCGCCGGCGCGCTCACCCTGACCCGGTACATCCAGGCCACCCGTCCCGGCTCCGTCCAGTACGCCGTCGAACAGGAACGCGAACTGCTGGACTTCGTCCTCCAGCAGCTCCCGCTGCCCGCCGGCACCGACCTCACCACCCTCATCGGCGACGCCCGCTACGAGCTTGCCGAGCTGCCCGCCGGTCTGGCATTCGACGTCGTCATCCTGGACATCTTCTCCGGCCCCGACGCCCCCGAGCACATCGCCTGCACGGAGTTCTACTCGGAGGCCGCCTCGTTACTTGGCCCCGGCGGCGTGCTGATCGTCAACGTCGGCGACGAACCCGGCCTGAGCCTGGTCCGCAGCCAGACCGCGGCGCTCCGCCACGCCACGGCCGCGGTTTCCGGCGACGTGGCCGCCTTTGCTGAATCCGGGATGTTCAGCGGCCGCTACCCCGGGAACATCATCCTGATCGGGACGGCGTTCCCCTGGCCGGAGGCCTGGACGGCCGCCTTAACCGCCAGAGGTCCACATCCGGCGTCGGCGCTGGCGGGGGTGGAGTTGGACCGGCTGACGGGGTGAGTCCGCAAGGTGCGTTGGCGTCGCCGTCGTTGTGCACCAGATTCAGACGCACACATAAGAGATGCCCGGCGTTTCCGCCCGTGACACGACGCAGAGACCGTCAATCTGGTGCAGTTCGCCGCCGCTAGACCTCCGCCGTCACAAAAGCGCTGCCGCGCGACTGGACGGACAGCCTAGATGATCACCCGTCCGCTCAGTACTCCACGGATTTCGGCCAACATCTGCTCGGAGCGGAAGACCACGTCCTCATAGAAATAGCGCATCACCAGGTAGCCGTCCATGAGCGCCCTGTTGTCCCGCCGCCGGTCCTTCTTGAACTGGCTCTTCTCCAAGTGCGTCATGCCATCGATTTCAATGACGAGGAAGCCTTCCAGCAGAAAGTCCACGTAGCCAATACCCTCCAGCCGGACCTGCGTTTCCACCTCCAGGCCGGCGGATCTGAACAGAACCCGGGCCAGCGTCTCCACCAGGGAATCTGCACCCGGCTCTACTTGGTCCACGATTGAACGCAGAGGCGCGTTCCGGTTTCCCGGCAACCGCCGCTGGAGGAACTCGATAGTCATCTCTCCCCGGTTCACCGCTGATTCCACCAGGACCAGAGCTTCCAGCCTGGGCCGGCACCGAAGGGCATGGAGCAGGACATCCTTCAAAGGCGCATAGGGAAGGACACCGGCCGCCTCCGCCAGAGGCCAGCGGTGGTCAGCTATGGTGTCCGGCAGCCTCCGGTGCGCTGCGCAAAGATGCGGCTTTTCGGGAGGATGCAGCAGCCACAGGTGGTAGTAGGTGGCGGCCGAGATACAGGTCAGCAGCGCTCTGCAGCGTCTGGCCAGAACCAGGTCCGCTGAGGCACCGGGCAGCACGTAGAGGCCTCGGGCGGGACGGGCTACGGTGTTAGCCACGACTCCCGTGGCGAGTTCCGCCTTGGTGAGTCCCGCTTTCATCAACTGGCTGGCTGTGGCAGCTCCGCCGCGCCGGGCCAGAGCACTGATCAAGTTAGTATTTGACTGCTTTTCCATATCCACGGCTACAGGATGGATGCATCCGGCAGTGGACGGGTGGTGGTCGGTCCCCATCTGGATCTCACCGGCCTGAACAGGGGCTGTGCAGGGACAGTACTGCCTCACCTCCGGCAATCTGCACCAGATTGCCGGACGGGCGAGTGTGTCGTAGCCGGAAACGCCGGGCAAAACCGGGCTGGGCGATTCAATCTGGTGCAACTGGGCCAGCGCGGTTTTGCTGCTGTACCGGCCGATGCGCTGTGTCCCGGACCTCACGGCTCCGCAAGGGCCGGCTCCGCAAACCAAAGCCGCGTCTCGCCGTATTTTTTCTCCGCGAAGCGTTCCAGTGCAGCGGGCCAGCCGGGCTCCGGCGATCGTGAGGAGCGTTCGACGACGACGACGGCTTCGGCTGAGAGGCTGGGTGCCAGCTCGGTCAGGACGGAGGTCAGTTCGGCCTCGCCCAGGGGGTACGGCGGGTCCAGGAAGACCAGGTCCCAGCGGTCCACCCCGGCTTCGCTGGCGCGGCCCAGGAAGGATTCGACCTTGGAGCGCTGCACGGTAACAGCCCTGCGGCTGAGAGCATCGTTGACGGTGGCGGCGTTGCGCTGGCACACCTCAGCGGCCCGTGCGTCGTATTCGACGAGTTCCACGGAGACAGACCCTCTGCTGGCACTCTCCACTCCCAGTGAGCCCGATCCCGCGTAGAGGTCCAGCACCCGCGCGTCAAGCAGGGCGTCCAGGGATTCCAGTCGGGAGAACAGCGCCTCTTTGACCCGGTCGGTAGTGGGGCGCGTGACGCTGCCCGGGACAGTAGCGAGCGGCAGTCCTCCGGCCACCCCGGCGACAATCCGGGTCATCGGCCGGCCCCCGGTGGACAGTCAGCCGCGTTCAAGGAAGGCCTCGTTGTCCGGGTTCAGGTATCCCTCGATCGCCGCATCCAGCGCCGGGTGGTCGAGCAGGTAACTGTCCTTCTCTACGATCGCCCAGGCATCCTCGCGCGCCTGGGCAATGATGTCCTCGTGCTGGAGTGCCCGCAGCAGCCGCAGGGTGGAACGTCCGCCGGACTGCGAGGCGCCCAGGATGTCGCCCTCGCGGCGCAGCTTGAGGTCCTCCTGGGAGAGCACGAAACCGTCGGTGGTGGCGGCGACGGCGTCCAGCCGGCGGCGGCTGGGATGGCCGGGCTCCAAAGCGGTGACCAGCACGCAGGTACCGGGCAAGCCTCCGCGCCCTACCCGCCCGCGCAGCTGGTGCAACTGGGAGATGCCGAAGCGGTCGGCGTCCAGGATGACCATCAGGGTGGCGTTCGGGACGTCCACGCCCACCTCGATCACGGTCGTGGAGACCAGCACGTCAACGTCCCCGGCGGCGAAGGCCGCCATGGTCTCGGCCTTGGCCGTTGGATCCAGTTTGCCGTGCAGGGCTTCGATCCGGGTGCCGGCCAGGGCCCGTTCCAGGTTCAACTGTTCAACGACGGCAGTCACCTCGGCCAGCTCCCGGCTCGCCCGTGCGGACAGTGACGGTTCGTCCGCCGGCGGTAGCGAGCCGTCGCCGTCGTCGTCGGTGCCGATCTTGGGGCAGACCACGTAGACCTGGTGTCCCGCATCGATCTCCTCACGGGCGCGGGCCCAGATCCGCTGCACCCAGCGCGGGTTTTCCAGCCCTGCAATGTGCGTGGAGATCGGTGCCCGGCCGGCGGGAAGCTCGCGCAGGGTGGAGGTTTCCAGGTCGCCGAAGACGGTCATGGCCACCGTCCGTGGAATGGGTGTGGCGGTCATGACCAGCAGGTGCGGCGGCTTGACCGCCTTGCTGCGCAGCAGGTCCCGCTGCTCCACGCCGAAGCGGTGCTGCTCGTCCACCACAATCAGGCCCAGGTCAAAAAACTGCACATTGTCGGAGAGCAGCGCGTGCGTGCCGACCACGATGCCCGCGGTGCCGGAGGCGGTGTCCAGCAGGGCGCGCTTGCGGGCCGCCGCCGACTGCGAGCCGGTCAGCAGCGTGACCTGGGTGCCGCCGTCAAACCCGCCCAGCATGCCGCCCTCCGCGAGCGGGCCGAGGATGCTCCGGATGGACTCGTAGTGCTGGGCAGCCAGCACCTCGGTGGGGGCCAGCAGCGCCGCCTGGCCGCCGGAGTCGATCACCTGCAGCATCGCCCGCAGCGCCACCACGGTCTTGCCGGATCCCACCTCCCCCTGCAGTAGCCGGTTCATCGGATGGTGCGCCGCCAGCTCGCCGGCCAACACGGCGCCCACCTCCTGCTGCCCATTGGTAAGGGTGAAGGGCAAAGCGCTGTCGAACCGGGCCAGCAGTCCCTCGGCGCTTCCCCGGCGGGCGGTGGCCTCCTCCGCTGCAGCCTGGAACCGCCGTCGTGCCAGTGCCGTCTGCAGCACCAGCGCCTCCTGGAACCGGAACCGGTCCCGCGCGCGCTGCCATTCCTCGGCCAGCATCGGCTGGTGGATCTGCCGGTAGGACTCGGCCAGGCTGGGAACCCGCTCGCGTGCGGCGATCTCCGCCGGAAGCGGGTCCGGCAGTACGTCAAGGTCCACGGCATCCAGGACGGCGGCGACCACCTTCTCGATCCTCCAGCTGGACACCTTGGCCGTGGCGGGGTAGACCGGAACGGGCCGCTGCGCCTTGAAATCCGCCTCCTGCCCGGACAGCTCGTCGTCCGGCAGCAGTTCATAGTCAGGACTGGTCAGGTTGCGCTGCCGCTGGTACAGCGTGACCTTGCCGGAGAACAGCGCCAGCACCCCCGGCTTGAGCTGGCTTTGCGCGCCGAAATTATTGAAGAAGGTAACTTTCAGCGTACTGATGCCAGAATCGTCCGTGACCACAAAGTCCTGGATATGCCCCTTGCGCCCGCGCATCGGACGGCGGTCTCCGGCACTGAGCACCCGCGCCATGATGGTCACGTCCTCATTCAGCGGCACCTGCTCGATGGGCATCAGCTCGCCGCGGTTAAGGTAGCGGCGCGGGAAATGGTTCAGCAGCTCACCCACCGTGCCCAGGCCCAGGTGCTTCTTCAGCGGCCCGGCGGACTTGGGGCTGACCAGCCGTTCCAGCGGCAGCGCCAACTCCGCGAGCCCCTCCGGCAGCGGACTAGCGGCGCTCATGGGCTTCGGGCAGGGTGCCTGCGTCCGGCAGCGCCGCGGCGGCGATGACGGCCTGATGCGCCGCCAGCTCGTCCAGCGGAGCCACCTCCGTGCGCTCGGCCAGCTGGTCCGCCGCCGCCATGGAATCCCGCGTGGCGGCATTGAGCTGGGTGACACTGATGTTGATCGGCTCGCCCACAGCTTTAATGATGGACAGCGCAGGCTCCTGCTCGGGGACGTGCACGTGGAGCCGCCAGCGGTAGCCGCCCTCCGGATGCTCCGCCTCGGAGACCGCAGTCATGATCACGGACTCCCCCAGCTCGTCGAGCTGGGCCCGAAGCCCGGCGGCGTCCAGCGGCGAGAGATTGATGGTGCACATCACCTCCACACCGCCGATAACCGGCATGCTGGCGTGGATGTGCGGATCCTGCACGTCGTAGCCGGAGAGTCCGTCCAGCAGTTCGTCGCGCAGATCCTGTCCCAGCAGCACCGAGCGCAGGCAGTCCAACACCAGCAGCAGACCCACGCCGCCGGCGTCCACCACCTGGGCCTCGCGCAACGCGCCCAGCTGGTTTTCGGTCTGCACCACCGCCTCCAAGGCTGCATCCACGGCCGCGTCCAGGGTCAGGGCCAGTGTATGGTTGCTCTCCTCCTCGCCGTGCGGGGAGTCCACCTGGGAGGCAGCGCTGGCGCTGGCCTCCAGCACCGAGAGCATGGTTCCAGGCATCGGATCGCTCAGCGCGGACCAGGCCCGGATCTGCGCCCGCTGCAGACCCGCCGCCAGCAGTGGTCCGTTCAGCCGCGGCGCTCCGGCCAGCGGCTCGGCGAAAGCGGTCAGGAACACGGAAAACAGTGTGCCGGAGTTGCCGCGCGCCTCCTCCATCGCCGCCCGGCTGGCCACTGCCAGCACCTCGCCCACGTCCGGGCTGTCCAGGTCGTGGATGGCCCGGCACGCCGAGCGGATGGTGAGGTAGAGGTTGGTCCCGGTATCGCCGTCGGCCACCGGGAAAATATTGATGGCGTTCAGCCGGTCGCTGTGGTTGCCCAGCGTCTCCTCGCACTTGGCCAGCCAACGCCGTACGGCATGCGCGTTGGCGGCAATCTTAGAGTGCAAAGTGATCCCATCCCGCTGTGTTCGATTCCGCCGCTTTCGCAGCATTTCCTGCGATTGTCACCGGCGCCAGGCCGTGGCCGGGCAATACCGAGCCTATCGCAGTGAAGCCCCGAGGCAACGGAACGTCGGCCGGAAATGTGGACAGCAGGCCATGGTCCTCTCCTCCCCCGAGCACCCAATCCAGCGGATCCGTCCCCAGGAGCGCCGCCGTTTCCTGCAGCGGTTCCGCCAGGTTTTTCAGCGCCACAGGGTCCAGATCGACGACGACGGCGCTTGCCTTGGCCAGGCGCGTCGCATCGCGGAGCAGGCCATCGGAGATGTCCAGCATGGCGGTGGCTCCGGCTTTGGCGGCCTCCGGGCCAGCGGTCAGGGGCGGCTGCGGCCGGCAGAAGACGCCCACCGCGTCCCGCTGCTGTTGTCCGAACGTATCCTCCCGGACGTCACTTTCCAGCAGCGCCCAGCCCGCCGCCGCATGGCCCACGGTGCCGGCCAGTGCAAGCACGTCGCCCGGCTGCGCCCCGGACCGCAGTATGGCCTCGCGCCCCTCCAGGGAACCGAGCACCGCCACCGTTACAACTATTTCGCTGCCCCCGGACAGGTCCCCCCCGGCCACTGAGCAGTTCGCCGCCCCCAATTTTGTGATGGCGGCGGTGAGTCCGTCCGCCAGATCCTCCACCCATTCCACCGGGGTGCTGGCTGGGATGGCCAGGCTGACCACCATACTGCTGGCCACCGCGCCCATCGCGTTGATGTCGCTCAGGTTCTGCGCAGCGGCCTTCCAGCCGACGTCAAAGCCACTGGAGGCATAGCCGTTGGGCCAGGCCAGCCGGAAGTCCTTATCCTGAACCTGCGTATCGATGGAAATGACGGTCCGCCCGTCCGGGGCAGCCACCACAGCAGCGTCGTCGCCAGGACCCAGCAGCACGGATGCGCTGCTGTTGAGCCGAGGGAAAATGCGGGCCAGGAGGGCGGACTCGTCCAGATCGCCGGCTGTTAAGGTCATGAATCAACCGTATCGCGGGGGGCCGACAACTGGCGTGGTGCAGCCAATGCCCTGCCAAGATCAGGCTTACGGCTGGTCCAGGATACCCAACAGGTAGGCGCCGTAGCCGCTCTTGTGCAGAGCCTCGGCACGGCTTCGCAGTTCATCGTCGGTGAGGTAGCCCATCCGCCAGGCGACTTCCTCGGGGGCGCCGATCTTCAGTCCCTGCCGGTTTTCGGTGGTACGGACAAAGTTGGAGGCGTCGTTGAGGTCGTTGAAGGTACCGGTATCCAGCCAGGCGGTGCCGCGGGGCAGGATTTCCACCTGCAGCCGGCCCTGCTCCAGGTAAGTGCGGTTCACATCGGTGATCTCCAGTTCGCCGCGGAGCGAGGGCTGGAGGTTCTTGGCGATGTCGATGACGTCATTGTCGTAGAAGTAGAGCCCGGGGACGGCGTAGTTGCTCTTGGGCTCGGACGGTTTCTCTTCCAGCGAGATGGCCCTGCCGGTGGAGTCGAATTCCACGACACCGTAAGCGCTAGGGTCCTTGACCTGGTAGCCGAAGACCGCGCCGCCGTCGACGTCACTGTACTTGCGCAACTGGGTACCCATGCCGGTGCCGTAGAAGATATTGTCACCCAGGATCAGGGCGACGGTGTCGTTGCCGATATGCGACTCA
Source organism: Micrococcaceae bacterium (assembly GCA_035999715.1). Lineage (GTDB taxonomy): Bacteria > Actinomycetota > Actinomycetes > Actinomycetales > Micrococcaceae > Arthrobacter_M. The sequence continues at coordinate 8,289 of DASYGM010000217.1, forward strand.
CCCAAGATGAAGGCCTGGGCCAGGCCTTCCGGTGCGGGCTGCTGGACGTAGCTGATGTTCACCCCGAACTGGGAGCCGTCCTTGAGCAGGCGTTGGAACTGATCCGCGTCGGCCGGCGTGGTGATGACCAGGATGTCGCGGATGCCGGCCAGGATCAGCGTGGACAATGGGTAGTAGATCATCGGTTTGTCATAAACCGGGACCAGCTGCTTACTGATGCCCTGGGTGATCGGATGAAGACGCGACCCGGTTCCACCGGCCAGTATGATTCCACGCATGGGAGCCATCATAATGGGCCGCCGGGCTGTGGCGTGTCTTCTGGGCGTCTATCTGGGTGTGCTTTCGCTCATCGCTTTCTGGCCCTCCCCGGTCGACAGGCCGTACGACGGACAGCTCAGCCGTCTGCTGCAGGCCCTGCACCGGCACGGGTTTCCGGTCTGGTTCGACTATGGCTTTGTCGAGTCCGCCTCCAACGTCCTGCTCTTCGTCCCGTTCGGCTTCCTGATGGCAGTTTGGCTGGGCCGGCGGAGCTGGTGGGCAGCAATGATCATCGGCTGCGCTGCCTCCTGCTCCATCGAACTGGGGCAGCTGATCTTCCTCAGCGCCCGCACTGCCAGCGTGGCCGACGTTGCGGTCAACACCGCGGGCGCGGTTCTGGGTGCCTTGATGGCCCGGGCGTTCCTGGGCGTTGTACGACGACGGCGGCAGCGGACTGTTGCGGCGCGTTCGGCAAGCTGAGGTCTGGCTGAGTGCCGCTTGGCCACCGTCGAATAAGCTGGGTGTATGCAGAAACTTCTTGTCACCGGTGGTGCGGGCTTCATCGGCTCCAACTTTGTCCATTACGTTATGGAGCACACGGACAACCACGTCACGGTGCTGGACAAGCTGACCTACGCCGGGAACCTGGCCTCCATCAAGGGGCTGCCCAGGGACCGGTTCACCTTCGTCAAGGGGGACATCGCGGACGCGGAGCTGGTGGACGGGCTGGTAGGTGAGGCGGACGCCGTCGTGCATTACGCCGCGGAATCCCACAATGACAACTCCCTGCACAACCCGCGCCCGTTCCTGGACACCAACATCATCGGCACCTACACGCTGATCGAGGCCGCCCGCAAGCACGGCACCCGGTTCCACCACATCTCCACCGACGAAGTCTACGGGGACCTGGAACTCGACGACCCGGAACGGTTCACCGAGAACACGCCGTACAACCCGTCCAGCCCGTACTCCTCCACCAAGGCGGGCTCGGACCTGCTGGTCCGGGCGTGGGTGCGGTCCTTCGGGCTGGCGGCAACCATCAGCAACTGCTCCAACAACTACGGCCCGTACCAGCACGTGGAGAAATTCATCCCCCGGCAGATCACCAACGTCATCGACGGGATCCGGCCCAAGCTCTACGGCAAGGGCGAGAACGTGCGGGACTGGATCCATGCGAACGACCACTCCGCCGCGGTGCTGACCATCCTGGAAAAGGGCGTCAGCGGGGAGACCTACCTGATCGGCGCGGACGGGGAGAAGAACAACAAGGACGTGGTGGAGCAGATCCTCACGCACATGGGCCAGCCCGCGGACGCGTACGACCACGTCACCGACCGGGCCGGGCACGACCTGCGCTACGCAATCGATTCGACCAAGCTGCGCACCGAACTGGGCTGGGCCCCGCAGTTCTCCAACTTCGACGCCGGCATCGAAGACACCATCGCCTGGTACCGGGACAACCAGGCCTGGTGGCGGCCGCAGAAGGCCGCGACCGAAGCGAAATACCAGGAACAGGGCCAGTAGCCGATGGAATTTTCCAAACCTCTTGCCGCGACGCCGACGTCGATCCCGGGCGTGCTGCTCTTCGACCTGCCCGTGCATGGGGATAACCGGGGCTGGTTCAAGGAAAACTGGCAACGGGCCAAGATGCTCGATGCCGGACTGCCGGACTTCGCGCCGGTGCAGAACAACATCTCGTTCAATGAGAAGGCCGGCACCACCCGCGGCATCCACGCCGAGCCGTGGGACAAGTTCATCTCCGTGGCCACCGGCCGGATCTTCGGCGCCTGGGTGGACCTACGGGACGGGCCTTCGTTCGGAACGGTGTTCACCGCCGAGCTGGACCCCTCGCAGGCCATTTTCATCCCGCGCGGGGTGGGCAACGCCTTCCAGACCCTGGAGGACAACACTGCCTACACCTACCTGGTCAACGACCACTGGTCTGCGGACGCGCAGGGCCAGTACACCTTCCTGAACCTCGCGGACTCCTCCGTGGCCATCCCGTGGCCGATCCCGCTGGATCAGGCGGAGCTGTCCGAGAAGGACCGGAACCACCCTCTGCTGGCCGACGTTTCTCCGATGCCGGGCCGGAAGATCCTGGTCCTCGGTGCGGACGGGCAGTTGGGCCGCGCGCTGCGGCAGGAGTACGACGGCGATCCTTGCGTTGAGTTCGCGACCCGGGCTGAGTTTGACCTCGCCGACCGCCAGAGCTTGGCCGGGCGCAACTGGCGCAACTACTCGGCCATCATCAACGCCGCCGCGTACACCGCCGTCGACCTCGCCGAAACGGCCGAGGGGCGGCAGAAGGCCTGGGCCATCAACGCCACCGCCGTCGCCTCGCTGGCTTCCGTGGCCGCCGCGAACGGCATCACCCTGGTGCACATCTCCAGCGACTACGTCTTCGACGGGTCCGAGACCGAGCACGCCGAGGACGAACCGTTCACCCCTTTGGGCGTGTACGGCCAGTCCAAGGCCGCCGGCGACGCTGTTGTTTCGGCCGTGCCGCGGCATTACATCCTGCGCACCAGCTGGGTGATCGGCGAAGGCAACAACTTCGTGGCCACCATGGCCTCCCTGGCCGGCCGCGGCATCAAACCCTCGGTGGTCAACGACCAGACCGGCCGGCTGACCTTCACCGCGGACCTGGCCGCCGGCATCCGGCACCTGCTGGACACCGGCGCGCCCTACGGCACCTACAACCTGAGCAACGACGGCGTCCCACAGACCTGGGCGGACATCGCCGCTGACGTCTACGAACTCTCCGGCGCCGACCGGGACGCCGTCACAGGCGTGAGCACCGAGGACTACTTCCGGGACAAGGCCGCCGC
>DASYGM010000230.1:0-7507 GCA_035999715.1 Micrococcaceae bacterium
GCACCCACGAGATCAACACGCTGGTGACCGGGCGCGCCATCACCGGCATCTCCGCGATCGTCTGAGCTCCGGCCGCCGGATCCGACCCGCCGGACGCGGTTCAGGGCTCCTGCGGCAGGGGCAGCAGCACCGACGGCCGCCGGTCGAGGATGAACTGCAGCGGGTCAAGATAGGTATCCGCGGCGTTGCGCAGTCCCCAATGCAGGCACGGCGCACCGCAATGGCCGCCGGGGGCCAGCGTCCCCAGGTCCTGGCCCTTTGCCACCCGGTCGCCGGCCCTCAGGGTGCTCTGTACCGGTTCGAAACTGCTGGTCAAGCCGTCCGGATGCACCACGGTCAGCAGCGGCCGGCCCACCACCCAGCCGGCGAAGCCCACGATGCCCGCCGACGGTGCGCGGATGCGCTGACCGGCGGCGGCCGCGAGGTCCACTCCGCGGTGCCCGGCCAGCCACGGTTCGGCCGGCAGGTCGAATCCGCGGACGACGGCGGGCCTCGGCTCGACCGGCCAGCTCCAGCCGGCAGCGGAGAGGCGTTGGTGGGCCGAGGGGGTGGCCTGCACCGCGCCGACGGGCAGCCAGGCCGGGGCCAAGGCCAGGATCAGGGCGCACGCCAGGTCCCGCCGTCGTCCCGCCACGCGCCGCCGCTGCCATTCCCTGGTGTGTTCCATGGACCCAGCATGGGCCCGTGGCTGGACGGCCGCCAGCCGTGTCGGGCCGTATGTGCGGACGCCGGGCACCCGCAGGTGCGGTGGAGGACAGGCCCGGGAAGCGCCGGGGCTGTAGTACCATGATGGGAGCAGTCTGCTGTTTGCAGGCTGACTACGCGTGTCCAAACCATCACGTGCGTCGCGGAGGAATCCGCCGGCAATCGGTGGGTTATGCCCTTTCGGTCCGCAGGCAGTTGAGTCATCAACCGCCGCGGTGGAGGGAAATATCGGGCACCAGGAGCACCGCCGGACCGGAAACGGGACGGCACCATGCTAATCAACCGCAAATTATCTAGAAGGAGCGCCGGCATGCCCGTCGTAACCATGCGCCAGCTGCTTGACAGCGGCGTCCACTTTGGACACCAGACCCGCCGTTGGAACCCGAAGATGAAGCGTTTCATCTTCACCGAGCGCAACGGCATCTACATCATTGACCTGCAGCAGTCGCTGTCCTACATCGACCGTGCCTACGAGTTCGTGAAGGCCACCGTGGCCCACGGCGGCACCGTCCTGTTTGTGGGGACCAAGAAGCAGGCCCAGGAGGCCATTGCCGAGCAGGCCACCCGCGTGGGCCAGCCGTACGTCAACCAGCGTTGGCTGGGCGGTATGCTGACCAACTTCCAGACCGTCGCCAAGCGTATCCAGCGGATGAAGGAACTCGAGGAGATCAACTTCGACGACGTTGCCTCCTCCGGCCACACCAAGAAGGAGCTGCTGCTCCTCAAGCGCGAACTGACCAAGCTGGAAAGCAACCTGGGCGGCATCCGCAACCTGACCAAGGCGCCGTCCGTCGTCTGGGTTGTCGACACCAAGAAGGAACACCTGGCCATTGACGAGGCCAAGAAGCTGAACATCCCGGTGGTTGCCATCCTGGACACCAACTGCGACCCGGACGAGGTTGACTTCCCGATTCCGGGCAACGACGACGCCATCCGCTCCGTGAACCTGCTGACCCGCGTTGTTGCCGACGCCGTCGCCGAGGGCCTGATTGCCCGCAACACGAAGGCCACCGGCAGCACCGAGGCTCCGGCCGAGCCGCTGGCCGAGTGGGAGCGCGAGCTGCTGGTTGGCCATGAGGCCGCCGAGGGTGAAGCCAAGGCGATTTCCGCCGAGGAAGCTGCCGAGGTCCTCACCGGCACCGAGGCCGAGAAGGCCGCCGAGGTCCTGGTTGCGGATTCCCCGGCCAAGGAAGCTGCCGAGGTTCTCTCCGAAGAGAAGACCGACGACAAGTAACCTCCCAGCACTGCCGGAATGCCCTTGGGTGTTCCGGCAGTGCCATGCCCGCCCCCGCGCGGGCCGCTGACGCAACTGGCAAGAGACAGACAAGAAACAGGAGTTCAATATGGCGAATTACACTGCCGCTGATATCAAAGCTCTGCGCGAGCGCACCGGCGCCGGCATGATGGACGTCAAGAAGGCCCTCGATGAGGCCAACGGCGATGCCGAGAAGGCGATGGAGCTCATCCGCATCAAGGGCCTCAAGGGTGCCACCAAGCGCGAAGGCCGTTCCACGGCCGAGGGCCTGGTTGCCGCTGCGGTGAGCGGCGGCGTCGGCGTCATGATCGAGGTCAACTGCGAGACCGACTTCGTGGCCAAGGCCGCGCCCTTCATCGAGTTCGCGAACAAGGCACTGGCCGCCGCCGTCGAGTCCGGTGCCTCCGACGTCGAGGCACTGCTGGCCCACACCGTGGACGGCAAGCAGATCTCCGAGCAGGTCATCGAAGCCGGTGCACTGCTGGGCGAAAAGGTTGCCATCCGCCGTGTGGCCCGGGTTGAGGGCAAGACCGTGGACGCCTACCTGCACAAGACGTCCAAGGACCTTCCGGCGCAGGTCGGCGTGCTGTTCGCCGTTGACGGTGCGGGCGACGGCGCCGCTGCCGCCGCGCACGACGTCGCGGTGCACATCGCCGCGTTCGCTCCGACCTACCTCACCCGCGAGGACGTCCCGGCCGAGCTTGTCGAGAACGAGCGACGGATCGCCGACGAGACGGCCCGCGCGGAAGGCAAGCCGGAAGCCGCGCTGCCGAAAATCGTCGAAGGCCGGCTGACCGGCTTCTTTAAGGAGGGTGTCCTGGTTGACCAGGCATTCGCCAAGGACGCCAAGAAGAGCGTCGCCCAGGTACTGGACGAGGCAGGCGTGAAGGCAACAGCGTTTGCCCGCTTCCGCGTGGGTGCGTAACCGTCTGGCTGCAAAAGGATATTGAGGGGGTGGTCACCTTGGTGGCCACCCCCTTTTCATGCCAACATTCAATTAAGAGATAGACGGCCCCTGTGCCACCGGGAAGGCGATATGAGCATCGACAATCTAATGACCACCAACAGCCCGGATGCCGACCCTGCCACCTCCATCGAGGGCAGTCCGCACGCCGGCGGGAAGAAACCGCGCCGGCGCGTGCTGCTCAAGCTTTCCGGGGAGGTCTTCGGCGGCGGCAAGCTGGGGGTTGACCCGGAAACCGTGCGCAGCATCGCCGAGCAGATTGCCGGTTCCATCGGCACCGCGGAGGTCGCCATAGTCGTCGGCGGCGGAAACTTCTTCCGCGGCGCAGAGCTGTCGCAGAGCGGGATGGACCGCTCCCGCGCGGACTACATGGGCATGCTCGGCACCGTGATGAACTGCCTGGCGCTGCAGGACTTCCTGGAGCAGGCCGGCGTGGAAACCCGGGTGCAGAGCGCCATCACCATGGGCCAGATCGCAGAGGCCTACATCCCGCGGCGCGCCATCCGGCACATGGAAAAGGGCCGGGTCGTCATTTTCGGGGCCGGCGCCGGGCTGCCGTACTTCTCCACCGACACGGTGGCGGCCCAGCGGGCGCTGGAGGTCCACGCGGACATCGTCCTGATGGCCAAGAACGGGGTCGACGGCGTTTACACGGCAGATCCGAAGAAGTTCCCGGACGCGCAGAAACTGGACACCCTGACCTACGACGAGGCGATGCAGCGGGACATCCGGGTGATGGACCAGACGGCCTTCAGCCTGTGCAAGGACAACAACGTCACCATGCTGGTTTTCGGCATGGAAGGCGAAGGCAATGTGGCCATGGCGATCCGCGGCGAGAAGCTGGGAACACTGGTCACCCCGTAAGGCAGCGACCCGTAGTGTCCACGCTAGGATGAAGTCAGGATATCCGCGGCACCGCCCGCGGCAGGCTGTCTGGACCTCAGGTGCGGACCAACGTGTTAGGGAGAGACCGTGATCGAAGATACCTTGCTTGAGGCCGGGGAAAAGATGGACAAGGCCGTTGAGGTAGCCAAGGAGGATTTCGCTTCGATCCGTACCGGACGGGCCAACCCGGGCCTATTCGCCAAAGTCATGGTCGAATACTACGGCTCGCCCACCCCGCTCCAGCAGCTCGCCTCCTTTGCCGTGCCGGAGGCGCGGACCTTGCTGATCACCCCTTTCGACAGGACCGTGCTGAATGATATTGAGCGCGCGCTGAGCAATTCCGACGTCGGAGCGAACCCCTCCAACGACGGTAACGTCATCCGGGTGGTCATCCCCGAGCTGACGCAGGAGCGCCGCCGGGACTACGTCAAGATTGTGCGCAGCAAGGGCGAAGACGCCAAGGTTTCCATCCGCAACATCCGGCGCAAGGCCAAGGATGAGCTGGACCGCATCGTCAAGGACGGCGACGCCGGCGAGGACGATGGAGCCCGCGCCGAGAAGGAGCTGGACACGCTGACCAAGGCCCACACGGACAACGTTGACGACCTGCTCAAGCGCAAAGAAGCGGAACTCCTCGAGGTCTGATGAGCGACGACCAGCCCCCGGCGGCTGGCTCAGCCCCGTCCGGTAACCATGGCCCCGGGGCCGATCCCGGTGCCCCAAATTACCCGAGCAGGCGGGCCCTCCGCGATGCGGAGCGGGCCGGCTCCAAAGGGAGCGCGAGGTCCGCTGCGGACGCCAATGGCCGGCGGCCGGCCAGCCGGAAGGTGCCGGTTCCGCCCGTCCCGGCCGCCCCCGAAGGGCTAAGCGGCTTGCCAGCCGAAGCCTTGCCACCGGTGCGACGCCGCGATATCCGTACCCGCAACGCGGTGGCCGGCTGGACCCGCCCGGCGGCGGTACCCCCGCCGGCCGCCGTGCGGCCGGCGGCGACGCCTACAGCGGCGCCTTCCGCCGTCGAGCCCGCGCCGACGCGGGCTGCACAGCCTCCCGCGGCCCAAGCCGTTCCCGCAGCCCAAACCGCACCCACAGCCCAAGCCGTTCCCGCAGCCCAAGCCGTCCCCCCAGCCCAAACCGCACCCACAGCCCAAGCGTCGACCGCCAAGCCGCCCACAGCCAAGCCGCCCAAAACCTCGCGGGCCGGACGGAACCTTCCCGCCGCCATCGTCGTCGGCCTGGGCCTGCTCATCCTGGTTTTGGGCGGATTGCTGCTCTATCCCGTCGCACTGATCGTCATTGTTGCCGGTTTTGCCGCCGTGGGCGTCTGGGAGGTCAGCCGGGCCCTGCTGCAGCGCCGGATTGCCGTGCCGCTGGCGCCGGTGCTCATAGGCACCGTGGCGATGCCCCCCGCCGCCTACTTTTCCGGTGCCGAGGGACTGCTGTTTGCTCTGGTGGCCAGTGCGGTGGCCGTGCTGGTTTGGCGCTGCCTGGATCCGGCCGAAGGGGCTGTGCCGAGCATATTCGCCGGTGTCTTTGTGCTGGCCTGGATCCCGTTCATGATGAGTTTCGTCTTCCTGCTGCTGCGCGCGGGTGGCCCGACGACGGGGATCACCTGGCTGTCGGCGCCGCATGTCGGCGCCCTGCAGGTGGTGATCATGCTCCTGCTGGTGGTGGCCAATGACACCTTCGGCTACCTGGTGGGGGCCACCTTCGGCAAGCACCCAATGGCGCCGAAGATCAGTCCCAAAAAATCCTGGGAAGGCTTTGCCGGGTCTGTGGCCGGGGCCGTCCTGGTGGGCGTGTTGGCCACCGTCTTCCTGCTGGGGCAGCCATGGTGGCTGGGCCTGGTGCTGGCCGTCTGCCTGGTGCCCGCCGGCACGGCCGGGGATCTGGCCGAGTCCATGGTGAAACGGGAGCTGGGGGTGAAGGACATGAGCAGCATCCTGCCCGGGCATGGGGGAGTGATGGACCGGCTGGACTCCATCCTGTTCTCCGCACCGGTGGCCTTCCTGATTTTCACCGCCCTGGCGCAGATCAGGACCTGAGTTTGGCGGCGGCGCGGGGGTTGGGTCTGGTGTGCCTGCAGGAGACCACCAGCATTGCCACGTAGGATGTACTGCAGAAAGTGGCTGAGAGAGCCGGGGTCCGGTAAAGCCGGACTCGGCAAGGAATGTTCTGGCAAGAACGGCAAGGAACAACTGTGAGCGTGGACGATCACCAGCGGGCAACTGCGCCCTTTGCGCGGGTAGGACGCAACGACCTGGGGTACAACGTCAAGCAGGTCGACCAGTTTTTAAGCCGTGCCCGCGACTTCTACACCTCGGAGGACAGCAGCGAAAAGGCCCTCTCCAGCCGGGATGTCCGGTCCGTGGCCTTCGACCCGGCCAAGGGCGGCTACGAGGCACAGGCGGTGGACGCAGCGCTGGACCGGCTGGAGGATGTCTTTGCCCAGCGGGAGCGGGACGACCTGATCGCCGGCCAGGGCGAGGAAGCCTGGCTGATGCAGATCGGCAGGATCTCGGCCGTGCTGCGCGGCCGGCTGCACCGGCCGGATGGTGCCCGTTTCCGCCGGCCCAAGCGCAACGCCCGGAGCTACAGTGTGGCGGACGTGGACGCGCTGTGCCACCGGTTGCTGGAGTACTTTGAGCAGGACAGGCCAATGAGCGTGGATGTGGTGCGGCGGGCAGTCTTCGGGGCCGCCCATGGCAAACAGGGCTACGAGGAGAGCCAGGTGGACTCGTTCATGGACCGGGTCGTGGAATTGATGGCCTCGATCGACTGATCCGACCGGCCAGGTTCAGTGGTGATGCTGGGCGGGATCGTGTAGGACGGGGCGTTGCTGATCAGGGGCCGGCTCCAGATTGGAATGCTGGTGGGCTCCGTGCTCCCCATGCGGGACGGCGAAGTGGCCTGCGGTGCTGGCAGCCAGCCCAGCGGTCGCCACGGCGGATACCAGCACCGCAGAAGCGAACATCGATGCCAGTATGCGTGTCGCGCCGGCACCCCCGCTCCCAGGGGCGCCCACGGCATCACGGACTGACGCCCCGGGTGCGTTCCGCCGGTGCAACCAACCGGCGCAGGCCAGAATGGCCAGTTCCAGGACGATCGTACAGGCCAGGGTCAGGTCGAACCGGCGCCCACTGACCGGCAACTGCCACAGCCCCAAGACCAGAAGGGTCAACTGCAGGGCGACGGCAAGCGGCAGGACCCGGCGCACCGGGAGCTGCCAGGCGAGCGTATCCCCCCGGAGCGACTTCACCGCCCACAGCAACAGGAGAACGGCGGCGGTGGCCACCACGGCGGCCGCCGCGAAACCGGGCAGCGCAGGCAGGGCCGGCATCCAGCCGGCCCCGCCCCCCGCCGCAACCTGCAGGGCCGACGCCAGGAGGTTGGAGCTGAGTCCGAGGGTTAGCGCGCCGGCTCCGATCCCGGCCAGGGCGGCGAAGAGCCGCACCGCTTCGGGCAGGAATGACGTCCCCAGCGGCCGGGCCGGGCCGGGTGCGCCCGGAACGGAGCGCATGGCTCCCCGCGCCGGGCTGCCGCTCGGACCGCCGTTCATGCCGACGGCCATGGTTAGACCGTCCGGCGTTCCGGGGTGCGGTGCGCGACGGCCGCCTTGTCCTGGGACAGTCCCACGCCCAGCAGCAGGACTGCGCTGGCAAGGTGCAGCACATTGTCCGCGCCGTTGAGGGCGATGATGT
>DASYGM010000239.1:0-12043 GCA_035999715.1 Micrococcaceae bacterium
GGAATGGCACTCCATCCCGTTCGTCCACATCCCGGTCACGGCCGACACCAAACCCGCCGCGGAGACCCGGCTGCTGGAGCTGATCGCGGAACTGGACGTCGAGCTGGTGGTGCTGGCCCGCTACATGCAGGTGCTCAGCGACGGGCAGACCCGTGAACTGGACGGACGGGCCATCAACATCCACCACTCCTTCCTGCCCAGCTTCAAGGGCGCCAAGCCCTATCACCAGGCCTACGCGCGCGGCGTCAAAACCGTTGGGGCGACCGCTCACTATGTCAACGCTGCACTGGATGAGGGCCCCATCATCGCCCAGCAGGTGGTGGAGGTGGACCACACCTTCACCCCTGAGGACCTGGTGGCCGCGGGCCGCGACACCGAGTGCAAGGCGCTGAGCAATGCGGTGCGCTGGCACTGCGAGGGCCGGGTGTTCCTGCAGGGGAACCGGACAATTGTGCTGCGCTGAAAATCAGGCACGGCAGGTCGGGAAAGCCGGGCATGACGCCTAATGCTCCGCGTCCACGCAGGGTTTCAGATCTGGAAAAACTGCGCTGTAGCGCTACAATAGCGCTATGGCTACGATCCAGATCCGTGAAATTCCGGAGGATGCTTACGAGGTGATCCGAAAGCGGGCCCGCGCCTCGGGTCGGTCGATTCAGTCCTACATGCGCGATGTTGTCGTGGACTTCGCCGGCCACCCCACAGTTGACGAGGTATTGGCCATGATGGAGTCGGTGCGGGCGGGCAGTGACACGCCGGGAGCCACGCCGGAGTCCATCCTGGCCGACCTCGCCGCAGACCGCCGGTGAGCGAGGACTGTGTGTTCGACGCGTCGGCGTTGGTGCTGACGCTGATTGGGAAGACCGAAGCCGCGGAAATGCTCCGGCGGCGGCTGCCGATGATGCGCCGGCATGCCCCGCACTTGATCGACGCAGAGGTCGGCAACGTTCTTCGTCGGCACGAGCTGAGTGGACGCATCAGTGCCCAGGAGGCCCGCGCCGCATTGGGGGCGGGCAGGGCGCTCATCGGGTATCGCTACCCGCATGCGGTGCCGCTGATGGACCTCGCATGGACCTGGCGGGCCAACCTAAGCTTCTACGACGCGCTCTACGTGGCCCTTGCCGTCAGACTCGGCGTGCCGCTGATCACCGCAGATGCAAGGCTGGGCAGAGCTCCCAACCTTGCTTGCGAGATAGAAACTGTGTGACAGTGCCAGCACGTCGGACCTCGGAGCTGTGACGGCACGCTTTGTCTACCGCCACTACCGTGCCGGGCTGAGGGGGAGCTGATGGCTGAGCCGGGCGGCCATGTGCAGGCCCGCCAGGCGCCCCGTTCCCCGCGGATCCCCGCCCAGCAGCGCGAAGATGCGCTGCAGCCGGTTGTGCAGGGACTGCCGTTCCAAATGCAGAATCCGGGCGGTCTCGGCAGTATTGCAGCCCTGTGCCAGCCAGGTCTCCAGGGTCTCGACCAGCCGGGAGCCCTTCCGCCGGTCGTGCGTGAGCAGTTCGCCAACCAGTTCCTGAACAAATTCGCCGATCTGTTCAGGCGCCAGATTCCGGGCGGTGAGCCGTTCGACCGCCAGGGCTTCCGCATCGAGCACCGTCCCGCGCTGCGGTGGCACCGCCGTAACCTCCAGGCTCAGCCGCGCCTCCGCCAGCGACCGCGGGGCTGAGGCGACCCCGTAGGCCGCCGGCCCGACGGCGAAAACCACCGGATTGTCCTCCGGCCCGGCGGTTAGCTCTGCCAGCAACTCGCTGCGCGAGGAGCGCACCTCGACCGGATCGAGCATCACCAGCGCCACAAACTCGTCGCGGTCCACATAGATCAGCAGATGCCGGGACCGGCGGCGCAGCAGGTGCTCCACGGACCCCTGCCGCTGTATTCCGCCAAGTACCCGCCCGACGACGGTGCACAGCGGCGCCTGCGGATCGACGCCGGCGGCCCCGGCCAACTGCATCAGCCGTGATGCCCGCGCCCCCGCCAAAATGGCCCGGATCAGTTCCCCGGCACCCACCTCGCGCAGCGTCGGCGCCTGGTATTTCAGCAGCGCCAGCGCCAGCACATCGATCCCGCGCTCGCCGACCGCCCGGGCCAGCTCCCGGTCGCCGCCCGGCTTGGGCAGGATCCGCAACTGGGCGCCGACGATGCCGCGAAGCGGGATGTCGAGGTCTATCGGCTGGCCGCCGTCGCCGCTGCCATCGTCCATCCCGGCGACCTCAAGCGGCTGACCGGCCCGGTTCAGCAGGGCCACTCCCGCATCGAGTTCGTTTGCGATGGCCGCTAACAGGGTCGCGAGGCTGCCGCCGTTGGCAAATTCCTCCGCCAGCGAGTGGGACAGGGCCTCCGAGCGCTGCAGCCGTACCACCGACTGGCTGACCAGGGCGCTGTTGATGGCCTCCGCCACCGCCACGAAGGGAACCACCTGCCGCAGTTCGACCAGCGGCAGGTGATACTCATTGGCAGCCTCCACCAGGTCCGCCGGCAGTTCCGGCAGTACGCCCCCTGTCTCAATGGCCACCGCGGCGACCTTCCGGCCGGCAAGGGCGCGGATATAGTCCCGCCGGTCCTCGGCCGGAACCGGGGCCAGCCCACTGCCGCCGGTCAGCAGAAGCTCCCCGCCACGCAGCAGCGGGGCAATATCCAGCACCTCGCTCGAATGCACCCAGCGGACCTGCACGCCTGCAATATCCGTAGCACCGGCACGGATAATAGGATCCGCAGCAGCAACGGTTTGGTGCCGGAGCACCTCATCCAAACGTATTGACATGACGTTTTGCCCGTTTCTTTAGAAATCTACTTGACGAATTGTATCTTGTCCCGTGTGACCCGCCGCACATAGCCTTGGGACGTCCCCATTCCAACCGGAGGTTTCCCATGAGAGACAACCACGCCGCGGGCCATGCCGCGACGGAGTCGCCGTCGTCGGACCATGACGTCGAGCAGAACCTGCAACCTATTCCCGAAAGCGCCCGCACCCGCAGCGTCTCCGGCCAATTCTGGATCTGGGCCGGCGCCAACCTGGCCCCGATCAACTGGGTCCTGGGCGCGCTGGGCGTCCAGCTGGGCCTGGGCTTTGCCGACACCGTCACCGTCCTGGTTGTGGGGAACCTGATCGGCATGGCGCTTTTTGGCATCTTCGTCCTGCTCGGCCAGCGCACCGGAGCCACCGGTATGGTGCTGGCCCGGGCTGCCTTTGGCCGGCGCGGCAACTACCTGCCCAGCGCCATCCAGGCCGTACTGGTGATTGGCTGGTGCGCGGTCAACACCTGGATCATCCTGGACCTGGTGATGGCGCTGTTGGGCAAACTGGGCGTGGTGGATCCCGAGGCGGCCAACGTCGGCCCCCGGATCCTGGTCGCGGCCCTGATCATGGCCGCGCAGGTCACCATCGCCTGGTTCGGCTACAAGGCCATCGCCGCCTTTGAACGCTGGACCGTGCCGCCCACCATCGTGGTGCTGGTGGCCATGTCCGCCTTCGCCTGGTTCGGCATGAACATTGACTGGAACTACGCCGGCCCTCCCGGGGCAGTGCTGGAAGGCGGCGCCAGGATCGCAGCCATGACCACGGTGATGACCGTGATCGGCATCGGCTGGGGCATCACCTGGTTCACCTACGCCGCGGACTACTCGCGCTTCGTCAGCCGTTCCGTGCCGCGCCGGAAGGTCTACCTGGCCTCCGTCTTTGGCCAGTTCCTCCCCGTCGTCTGGCTGGGCGTGCTGGGGGCCAGCCTGGCCACCAAGAGCGGCACCGCCGATCCCGGACACCTGATCGTGGACAACTTCGGCGTGCTGGCCATCCCCGTTCTCTTCCTGGTCCTGCATGGCCCGATCGCCACCAACATCCTTAACATCTACACCTTCTCGGTGGCCGCCCAGGCACTGGACATCAAGATCAAGCGGCGCACCCTGAACCTCTTCGTCGGCGTCCTGTCGCTGCTGGGCGTGGTCGTCTTCATCATCCAGGCTGACTTCGCCTCCGCCCTGAGCACCTGGTTGGGTGCACTGGTGGCCTGGGTCGCGGCCTGGGGCGGCATCATCCTGGTGCACTACTTCTGGATCGACAAGCGCCACCCCGTTGCGGTGGACCGGCTGTTTGATCCGATCGGCACCACCCGGTTGCCCGGCGTCAACTGGGCCGGCGTCACCGCGCTGCTGGCCGGCATTGTCTCCACCTGGCTGTTCATGTACGGCGTCCTGCCGATAATGCAGGGGCCGATCGCCACGGCAATGGGCGGGATCGATCTGTCCTGGCTGGCCGGGGGTATCGTCGCAGCCGCGGTGTACGCCCTGCTGGGGCCGCGGGTGCACGCCAAGTACCTGCCGGCTGCGGCACTGGCTGCGGATAAGCCTTCGCACCCAGCGCCGGGACAGGCCACCGGCGCGCTTGCTCCCGGGCACGTCGCCGTCGACCCGCAGCCGGCCGCCGTCGCGCCTCTTGCAACTGCCGGCGCCACCCCCGGCGCAGAGGACCTCCCGGACGCGCCGGCCCTGATCAACGACTAGTTCAAGGATTTTCATGACTACCCAGGCTTTTCCCGATGCAATCCATCCCATCAGCTGGCCCGAGGGGTACCAGGCCGCGGCCTCCTTCAGCTTCGACGTCGACGCTGAATCCTGCATGCTGGCCCACGACCCGTCCACGACCCGGCGGATGTCCCTGATGAGCCACCAGTCCTACGGCCCAAGGGTCGCGGTGCCGCGGATCCTGCAGATCCTTCAGCGGCAGGACATCCGGGGGACCTTCTTCATCCCGGGATTCACCGCCGAATGCTACCCGGACACGGTGCGTGCGATTGTGGACGGCGGACACGAAGTGGCGCACCACGGCTACCTGCACGAGCAGATGCAGGGCATCGACCCGGCAGCCGAGGCGCGCTCCATGGACCGTGGCCTGGATGCGCTGGAGAAGGTGGCAGGTGTACGGCCCACCGGGTACCGCGCGCCCTGGTGGGAGCTGAACTGGCACTCGCCGGCGCTGCTGGCCGACCGCGGCTTCCGGTACGACTCCAGCCTGCTCGACGGGGACGCTCCCTACCGCTTTGCTGTGGCCGAGGGGGACCCGCGGGACCTGGTGGAGATCCCGGTGGACTGGACGCTCGATGACTGGGAGCAGTATGCCTTTTACCCGGGCGTGACCGGTAGCGGCGTGATCGAAAGTCCTGCCAAGGTGCTGGAGATGTGGACCCTGGAAGCGGAAGCGCACCACGCCGCTGGCAGCTGTTTTGTGCTCACCAACCACCCGTTCATCTCCGGCCGGCCGTCCAAGGCCGTTGCGCTGGAGCGGCTGATCGAGCGGGTCCGGGGCCTGGATGGGATGTGGGTGACCACGTTGTCGGAGATCGCAGAGCATACCGCCAGGACGGTGGAGGAGGTGCACACGCACGCGCGGGTGGACGTTCACGCTTTTCCGGAGTCCGGTGTGTCCATGACGCCGGCCAGCCGCCGCCTACTCGCACCGGCCGCCGTCGCCCGTTCCTGACCCGGCCAGAACACAAAAAGCGCGTCCCCACCGGGGACGCGCTTTTTTGGTTTGTGGATTCAGGCGCCCAGCAGGGTTCCGGCCAGCAGGCCCAGCAGGTAGGTGGCCGCGGCGGCGCCGAAGCCGATGGCCAGTTGGCGCAGCCCACGGGTCAGCGGTGAGGTCCCGGAGAGCAGGCCGACGACGGCGCCGGTGCCGACCAGCGCGATCCCCACCAGGAGCGCGGCCAGGGCCAGGGCAGGGGCTCCGGTCATGCCGAAGATCAGTGGCAGGATCGGCACCACCGCACCGGAGGCGAAGAAGCAGAAGCTGGAGGTGGCAGCGCCCCAGGCGGTACCAATGGCCTCATGTTCGTCTTCGGACCGGAACTTCTCCGGCTGCAGGGACAGGCTGGGATCGCAGTCGCAGCTGTAGAGGCCCATCCGCTCGGCCACCCGGTGCTCGGCGGCTTCACGCGACATGCCCCGGGCCAGGTAGACCAGCACCAGCTCGTTGTGGTCGATGTCCAGAGCGGGTGCGGCAGAAAGGGTGATCTGGGTGGGAAGCGAGGCGCTGAGCAGTTCGCGCTGGGAACGGACGGAGACAAACTCGCCGGCACCCATGGACAGGGCCCCCGCCAGCAGGCCCGCAACGCCGCTGATGAGCACCACGTGGGTTCCCACCCCGGAGGCCGCCATGCCCATCACCAGGGAAAGGTTGCTGACCAGCCCGTCGTTCGCGCCAAAAACCGCCGCCCGGAAGGTGCCGGAGAGCCGGTTGCGTCCGCGGGTGGCCAGACCGCGGACCACTTCCTCATGGATCTGCTCATCGGCAGCCATGCTTGGGGTCGCGTCGGCATCTGCCGAATAGGGGGAGCGCGACTCCGCACGCTGCGCCAGCGCCAGCACAAAGACGGAGCCGAAACGCCTTGCCAGCAGGCCCACAACCCGGTTCCGCCAGGACGTCCGCAGCGGCTGGCCCGCCTGGTCGCCCAACAGTTTCAGCCAGTGCTGTTCGTGCCGGCCTTCCGCCTCGGCCAGGGCCAGCAGGATGTCCCGCTCTTCGCCCTCGCGCTTGGCGGCCAGGTCCCGGTATACCGAGGCTTCGGCGCGTTCATCGGCCAGATACTGGCGCCAACGCCTGATATCAGCCGGCGTAGGGGTGCGGTCCGGCACGCTGAATCTCCACTGCTCGTCTTTTGGAATCAGACTTACTTTACCGGTTTCCGGCCCCGGAATCAGGACGGCGGGCCTACTCCGTGGGTTTAGGCGGACCGCAAAACCCTCATGGTTCCGATCTGCTCACTGAGAATGGCCGCTCACTGAGCAGGAACACGTCCTGCCCAGTGACCGGCAGGACTCGGTGAGCACTTTCGTCCGGCGTGCGACCCGGCGGTCACTCGCGGAAGGCAAACTTGATTTTACGCCAGAGAGCGTGGGCGGGCGAGACCTTATCCGGCGGCCAAAACGGCAGTGGCAGACCGGAACGGGTTTCGCGGCGAAAGTGTGAGTGTTTCCCAGATCCCGAACATCTCCCGGCAGGTCCCCTATCTGATTGCCTTATAGGCAACATGTGTTGCTCTGTAGGCTAAACTGTGAGGGCGCTTACAGTCAAACATCCCGCAGCCACTACTATGTGGAAAGCCGCGGCGGCTGGGTGCGGATGGAAGGTTGGACCATGAAAGCATTGCCTGTCGAGCCGAGCGCGGCTCCGGTCGCGATCGGTTCGCGTATCCGCGCCGCGCGCCAGGCCCAGCGGCTCACCATTGAGCATGTTGCGGATGCCACCGGGCTGACGAAGGGCTTCCTGAGCCGGGTGGAGCGCGACCTCACCTCGCCCAGCGTCGCTTCCCTTGTTACCTTGTGCCAGGTGCTGTCAATTTCCGTGGGGGATCTGTTCACGGTACCGGAAACGCACCTGACGCGGCGCGACGATGGTCCACGGATTTCCCTCGGCGGTGAGGGCATCGTGGAACGGCTGCTGACCGCCCGCTCCGAGCGCCGGCTGCAAATCATCCAGGCGGAGATCGAGCCACACGGCCGAGGCGAGTCGGAGCTGTACGCCGTCGACTGCGAGGTGGATGTGCTGCACATTATCAGCGGCCGGCTCACCCTGATCATGGCCAACGAGTCGTTCGATCTGCAGGCGGGGGACACGCTGTCCTTTCCGGGCCGCGAGCCGCACAGCTGGATCAACCGTTCCAATCAGCCGGTGCAGGCGCTCTGGATCCTGGTGCCCGCGGCGGCCGGCAAGTAAGCGGCTGTCTGCCTGCCTGCCGCTCCTGCTTTTTGCTCTGTGAAAAACTTTTGGTTCACATTAGGCAACTCAATCTGTAAGATGGGACACAACCAAGACACCGATCTCGAAGATGAGGGCATCCATGAAAGAGCTCCGTATTGAGGCCAACGGCAACATAGGGCCCATCGATTCCTCCCGCATCCCGCGCTACGCCGGTGCGGCCACGTTCGCCCGGCTCCCGCGGCTGGACCAGGTAGCCAAAGCCGACGTCACCGTCGTCGGCGTGCCCTTCGATTCCGGCGTCTCCTACCGCCCCGGCGCCCGCTTCGGCGGCAACCACGTGCGCGAGGCCTCGCGCCTGCTCCGCCCCTACAACCCGGCCTGGGACGTCTCGCCCTTCGAGAACATCCAGGTGGCCGACGCCGGTGACATGGCGGTGAACCCGTTCAATATTCATGAGGCGATCGAGACCATCCAGCAGGACGCACTGGAGCTGACGGCCGAGGGCGGCAAGCTCGTGACGCTCGGCGGTGACCACACGATTGCCCTGCCGCTGCTGCGGGCGGCCGCGGAACGCGCCGGCCAGCCGGTGGCGATGCTGCACTTCGACGCGCACCTGGACACCTGGGACACCTACTTCGGCGCCGAATACACGCACGGAACCCCCTTCCGCCGCGCGGTGGAGGAGGGCATCCTGGACACCGAGGCCATCAGCCACATCGGCACCCGCGGCCCGCTCTACGGCAAGAAGGACCTCGACGACGACCACCGCTTCGGCTTCGGCATCGTCACCAGCGCTGACGTCTACTACCAGGGCGTGCTGGAGACCGTGGCGAAGGTGCGCGACCGGATCGGCAACCGCCCGCTCTACATCTCCGTGGACATTGATGTGCTGGACCCGGCCCACGCTCCCGGCACCGGAACCCCGGAAGCCGGCGGCATCACCAGCCGGGAGCTGCTGGAGATCATCCGCGGCCTGCGCGGCATGAACCTCATCGGCGCGGACATCGTCGAGGTCGCCCCGGCCTACGATCACGCGGAGATCACCGGGGTGGCCGGCAGCCATGTTGCCTTCGAGCTGGTGACGCTGCTGGCTGACAACGCCGTGGAGGGGGAGCGCTTCGGCGCTGAGACGGGCTATGCGGCGCAGTCGCTGGACCGCCGTCCGCGCCGTGCCGCCGGTTTCTCCACCGCTCCGCTGGGCGCCCCGGTAGTCGACCAGGCGGGCGCCAGCGAGGGCGCGGAGATCAACCGGGCGGCCCAGTGAAGGACTTCGATCCCGGCGCCAGCGCCCCCGCCGTCCGCAACGGCGGGGACCTGGTCGTCGAGACCCTGGCCGCGCTGGGTGCCCGCACCGTCTTCGGCATCCCCGGCCAGCACGCGCTGGGGCTCTTCGACGCGCTGAGCCGCTCGCCGCTGCACTTCGTCTCCTCGAGGGTGGAGAACAACTCCGCCTTCGCCGCGGACGGGTACTCCCGCGCCACCGGTGAGGTCGGCGTGCTGTTCCTCTCGACCGGTCCCGGGGCGCTGACCTCGCTGGCCGGTCTGCAGGAGGCCTACGCCACCGGCGTGCCAATGATCGTCGTCGCCAGCCAGATCCCCTTGGAGGGGCTCGGTGCCCGGCGCAAGGGCATGCTGCACCAGCTGGACGACCAGAAGGCCTCCGCGGCGAACGTCACCAAGAGCCAGCGGCTGATCCAGCACGCCTCCGGCATCCCCTCGGCGATCCAGGATGCCTGGACCGAGGCCGTCTCCTCGCCGCAGGGACCGGTCTGGATCGAGGTCCCGCAGAACGTGCTGCTGGATCCGATCGTGGTCCCGGCGGTCGAGGACGCGCTCGCGGAGCCATTCGACAATCCGCCGCGGGTGGAGCTGGTCCGCGAGGCGGTCAGATGGCTGGCGGCCGCCGAACGGCCGGCCATTGTGGCCGGCGGCGGCGCCCGGCGCGGCAGGGCGGAGGCGCCGCTGCTCTCGATTGCGGAGAAGCTCAACGCCCCCGTGGTCTGCTCACCTGGCGGCAACGGCGCCTTCCCTTGGAACCACGAACTGTCGCTGCAGTCCTGGGTGGAGGACCGCCACGTCACCGAGGTGCTGGAGGACGCCGACGTGCTGATCGTCGTCGGCTCCTCGCTGGGCGAGGTGACCTCCAACTACTTCACTCTGGCCCCGCGCGGGCGCATCATCCAGATCGACGCCGAACCCCGCGTGCTGGAATCCAACCGGCCCGCCCTGGGCATCCGCGCGGACGCCGGCCAGGCCCTGCGCGCCCTCGATGAGGCGCTGACCGAGGCCTTCGTGTCCGATGACTACGCGGCGATGGGGACCCCGCCCGCTTCGCGGGCGCCCGAAGCCGCTCCCGGATCCCCATCGCCGCTTCGTCCTCGGCAGAACTGGCACGGCCAGTCCCCGCAGACCCTGGTTAAGGAGACGCTGGGCAAGGTTGCCGCCCGGCTGGACGAACAGGGCCTGGAGCTGGAGCGCCGGTTCATGGCAGACATCCGCGGCGCCGTGCCGGATGAGATGCAGACCTTCTGGGACATGACCATTTCCGCCTACTGGGCGTGGAGCTGCTGGGACTCGCGCCGCGGCCAGTTCCATTCCGCGCAGGGCGCCGGCGGTCTGGGCTTTGGCTATCCGGCGGCCATCGGCGGGGCCCTGGGCTTGCAGACCCAGGGCAAGCCGGCGCGGGTGCTGGCGGTTTCCGGCGACGGCTCCTCGATGTACTCCATCGCGGAGCTGGCCACGGCCCGCCAGCACAATGCGCCGGTCACCTGGCTCATTGTCGACGACGGCGGCTACGGGATCCTGCGCGAGTACATGGTGGGCGCTTTCGGCAAGGCCACACACACTGAGCTGGCGCGACCGGACTTTGTGAAACTGGCCGAGTCGTTTGGTGTGCCGGCCCGCCGGGTGGCACCGGAGGACGTCGGGGACGCGCTGCGGGAAGGCTTCGCCGCAGACGGGCCCAACGTCGTCGTGGTGGACGTGCTGCTGAAGATGTTCGGTCCCACGCACCTGGTCACCTAAACTGGCGCCATGACGCCGGACCCTGCCCCTGCCACCACCGTCCGGATTGGGCAGCGCACCCTGCTGCTGGCGGACCTGGGTCCGGCCAGCAGCCTGCCTCCGGTGGCGCCGAACCTGGAGCCGGCTCCAGGCGGAGCAGGTGGCTGGGACATGCCGGCAGAAATGGCGGGGTCCGGCTACGGCGTCGTGCCCAATATCTACCCGTACACCATGCAGGACGGTTACGGACGGGACGTCGCAACCCGCCAGGTTCCCGCCGTCGTGCTGGAAAATGCCCGGCTCCGTGCCGTCTTCCTGCCCTCCCTTGGCGGCCGGCTCTGGGAACTGTATGACAAAGTCCGGGGCAAACACCTCCTGCACACCCAGCAGCGGATCCAGTTCGCCAACCTGGCGCTGCGCAACGCCTGGTTTGCCGGCGGCGTGGAATGGAATATCGGGACGCGCGGGCACTCGCCCACCACCGCCAGCCCGCTGCACGCCGCCATTGTCCGTACCCCGGAGGGCACCGAAGTATTGCGCGTGTGGGAGTTCGAGCGGCTGCGTGAGGTGGTCTTCCAGCTGGATGCCTGGCTGCCCGCTGACTCGGACGTCCTGTTCGTGGCTGTCCGGATCCGCAACCCCAACGACTGCGACATACCGATGTATTGGTGGAGCAATGCTGCCGTGCCGCAGTCCCCTGACGTGCGCGTGATTGCGCCGGCTCAGGAGGCCTACGCCACAGACTACGCGGCCGGGATCTCGCGGGTGCGCCCCGCCAACCACCGGGGCATCGACGCAACCTGGCCGGTACGCAACCGCGCTGCGGCGGACTACTTTTTCGATCTGGATCCGGACCAGCGGCCCTGGATTACGGCGGCCGACGACGACGGCGACGGGCTGGCGCTGGTCTCCACCGGACGGCTGCGCGGACGGAAGCTCTTCGTTTGGGGGAGCGGGGCCGGTGGGCGGCGCTGGCAGGAGTGGCTGAGCCCCGAGGGCGGCCGCTATGCCGAAATCCAGGCAGGCCTGGCGCAGACCCAGTACCAGCACGTCCGGATGCCCGCCGGGGCTCAATGGTCCTGGGTGGAAGCGTACGGCAACGCCGTGCTTGATCCGGAGTTGGCTCATTCCTCCGACTGGACGACGGCGACGGATCACGCCGAAGACCGGATGGAGCAGCTGATCCCCGCGGCCCGGCTGGCCGCCGCCCTGGACCACGCCGAGCGCTGGGCCAACCGGGCGCCCGACGTGCCGGTCCTCACCGGCAGCGGCTGGGGCGCGCTCGAGAGGCTGCGGCGTGAGCGCTCCGGGACGGGCTGGATCGACCCGACCGGCACGCCCTTT
>DASYGM010000244.1:0-15820 GCA_035999715.1 Micrococcaceae bacterium
CCAACTCAACGGTGAGTGGGGGAGGGCGGCGCCCGGTCAGCGGCGGCGCATCCGGCTGAAGCCCTTCCACCCGCCGTAGATGACGCCGGCGCCGGTGGCAGCCCTCAGCCCCAGCGTTGCCGCCCGGCGGCCGGAACGGAAGTCGTACACCGGCCAGTTCCTGTCCCTCGCGTGCCGGCGGAGCTTGGAATCCGGGTTGATGACCACCGGGTGGCCCACCAGCGACAGCAGCGGCACATCGTTGAATGAGTCGCTGTAGGCCCAACAGCGCTCCAGGTCCAGCCCCTCCCGGAGCGCCAGTTCGCGGACGGCCACGGCCTTGGCCGGCCCATGCAGGATCTCCCCGATCAGGCGGCCGGTGTACAGCCCGTCCTCCACTTCCGGAACGGTCCCCAGCGCGCCGGTGAGCCCCAGCCGGGAGGAGATGACGCCGGCAACCTCAATCGGCGTCGCCGTGACCAGCCAGACCTGGCGGCCGACGTGCAGGTGCTGCTCGGCCAAGGCACGGGTCCCCGGCCAGATCTTGGACTCAATCATCTCGTCGTAGACTTCTTCGCCCAAGGTGCTGACCATTTGCGCGGAGATACCGGCCGCCAGCTTTTTGGCCGACTCCTGGATCGCGTTCACATCGTCCAGGCTCTCGCCGCGGAGGATAAATTTCGCCTGCTTCCAGGCGAAGCCGGCGGCATCGCGGAGCCTGAAGGCCTTTTTCTGGTACATCTTGCGCGCTACGTGGAAGAGGCTGGCGCCCTTCATCAGGGTATTGTCCACGTCGAAGAAAGCGGCTTCGCCCAGATGTGCCGGGGTGGCCGGGTGGTCCTCGGCTGACACCATGTTCACTTCGGGCATGGCTCGAGTCTAGTCAATGGCGGTCCCGGCCGTGTGATTGAGCCATTCCGGCGCGGGTGTGGGTTTACCGTGGAAGTATGCGCAATAACGACGACGGCGGCCCGGGCGCCGCTGCTGGCGGTCCCGAATTGATTCTGGTCACCAAGACCGACTGCCACCTGTGCGCAGCCGCGCACGCCGTCGTCGCGCTCGCGGCCGAAGAGCTGGGACTTGCCTGGGAGGAGAAGTCGATCGACGCCGATCCCGCCTTGGCCGAGCGCTTCGCCGAGGAGGTGCCGGTGGTGCTGGTGGACGGTGTACAGCGGGATTTCTGGAATATTGATCCGGTCCGGCTGCGCCGTGTCCTGCGTGAGGCCATGACCGCCGGACGCTGAGCCGCAAGCCGGATCAAGCCGCAAGCGCATTACCGGACGTGAGTTGGTGGGCCCTAGGCCCGGGTCCTACAGTGGAACTAGCCGGACGTGTGCGCAGGGATTTCCCCGTGGATAGGGTCCGGCACTGTCTTAGCGATCTGGAGCGACGTCTTGACCTCATCGGAATTCCCGTCGGAGATGCCGGCCGCGGAATCCGTCGTGGACCCGGCCGGCCGGCAACTGCCGGCCGCCACGGTAGCCCGGTTGACGCTCTACCTGCGCGCCCTGAACGCGATGCTCGGCGAAGGATCGGACCGGGTCTCCTCCGAGGAGCTGGCCGAAGCTGCCGGAGTCAGTTCCTCCAATGTGCGCAAAGACCTGTCCTATCTGGGATCGTACGGAACCCGTGGCGTGGGGTACGAGGTCCAGTATTTGAGCCGCCATATCTCCGCGGCGCTGGGTCTGACGCAGGATTGGCGGGTGGCGATTGTCGGTGCGGGCAACCTGGGCCGTGCGCTGGCGCGCTACGCCGGATTCGAGTCCCGCGGCTTCGACGTCGTCGCCCTGCTGGACGCGGACCAGCTACTGGTAGGCAGTGAGGTCGGCTGGCTGCGGGTCAGCGACGTGAAGGATCTGGAAACGGTGCTGGAGCGCACGCGCGCCAACATGGTGGTGCTGGCGCTTCCGGCCGCTGTGGCGCAGGAAATCTGCGACCGGGTCGTGGCCGCAGGGGTGCACAGCATCCTGAGTTTTGCTCCCGTGGTGCTGCAGGTCCCGGCCTCAGTGAATCTGCGCAAGGTGGATATGGCCACCGAACTGCAGATCCTGGCCTACCACGCCCAGCGCGCGCAGATGCCTGGGCTCTCGCAGGAAGCGCTGCCACCGGAACCACGTCCGCGGACCGGACGGCTGCGGCAGGCACGGCGGCCCAGCGCCTGAACGGCCGCCGGACTACCGCTTGAACGGCCGGAGGACTACCGCTACTGCTTGAACGGGGCGCCGCGCTAGCGCTTGAACGGGCCGCCGCGGGGCTTGAAGTAGTCCTTGGCCGGAGGTCGGAACAGGATGATCTCGGCGATGATGCCCAACACAACCTGAACAATGGTGATGACGTTGGGCTGGAGGAGCGAAAAAACGGACAGGGCCGCAAAAACAGCACCCGTGATCCGGGCCCAGTTCCGCCCCTTGCGGACCTGGAAGGCGATCAGGACATAAAGCCCGACGCCGATGGCGCTCAGTACCAGCGACGTAATCAGCAGTGGTTGCAGCAGACTCTGGTCTTCCAGCCCCATGTCGTGGAGCATCTGTGTGGCGGTGGACTGCCCCGTCGGGGTCATGAAGGCGACCACCCCCAACACCACAACGATGGCTTCAATCAGGCCGGCGAGCAGGATCAGCCGGAAAGAGATCTCCACCGGCCGCGGCGGGGCCACATGGATGCCATTGCCGTTGGCCCCTCCCGGACCGCCCTGCGCCCCATTCGCTCCTTGTGCCCAGCCGCCGCTGGGTCCCGTCTGCCAACCCGGCCCAGGAACGGCTGGCTGACCGGCCTGGCCCGCCTGGCCAGGCGCGGGATGCGCGGCCGCCGGATTCTGCGGCGGCCGGTAGCCTTCCGGCGCATACTGACCGTAGCGCGGAACGCCTGGCGCAATTTCCCCGTAGCTGCCAAACCGGGGACTCTGCTCGGTTCCGGGCTGCTGGCCCTGTTCGGGTACGGGACGGGCTGCTGAGCCGGGCGCCGGCTGCTGACCCTGGTCGGGTGCGGGACGCCCGCCTGACGCGGCGCCGCCTGTGCCGCCTTGTTCGGGAAGGGCATCTGATGTGGGCCGTGGGCCACCTTGCCCGGAATCGTGCCGTGATCCCGGCTCGGCCTGGGG
The DNA here is from genome assembly GCA_035999715.1 of Micrococcaceae bacterium. Taxonomy (GTDB): domain Bacteria; phylum Actinomycetota; class Actinomycetes; order Actinomycetales; family Micrococcaceae; genus Arthrobacter_M. The sequence continues at coordinate 3,080 of DASYGM010000244.1, forward strand.
CCGGGACTCTTCCTCCGGGGTGCTCATGGCGGTTCCAATCCTGATCGCGGCGTACGACCCTGCCTTCAGGCGGCGTCCGGGGACGGTGCTTAAAGGGAGGGCCGCGGTGGGTTGACTCAACCCTACCGCGGCCCCGGGTGGACATTGTCTGGCCCCGGCGGCCCTTGTCCAGGGGAACTTCAGGAGAACCGCTGTGCCCTGCGCGCGTTGAAGTAGGCAACTGAACCTGGCAGGAGCAGCATGACCCCGCCCGCCACGAAGGCAATGGAGGCCAGCAGGTTGATCAGGCTGGTGCCGAGGAAGAGAGTTCCGACAAGCGAGACCAATCCGCTGATCACGCTCAGCGCCGCCAACACGATCAGGACTATCCGGGCCCAGCCCACCCCCTCTTTCATCAGCAGGGCAAACCAGACCCAGATGGCAGCGAAGATGATCGCAAAAATGAAGCCCACGACGGAGGCGCCGGTTCGTACGGCACTGTACTGGGAACCGGTCAACACGATGTTGATCAGGGACGCCAGCAGGTTCAAGGCAGCCCCGGCCAGGAACAGCAGGTAGGCGTTCTTGACCTGCTTGGGGATGCCGGTAACGTTCCGCAGCCGCTGCGGGAGATTGCGGAAATCGCCTGCCGGAGATTTCCGCGGACTCCGATAGGCATCCGGATACGCGCCCGACTGCTGGTACGCGGGCGGGCCCTGGGGTGACGGGTAGGGAGGTGTCTGGTAGTTCGGCGGCTGCCCGGGTTGCCCGTACCCGGGAGGAGGTGCCTGGTAGCCGGGGGGAGGCGCCTGGTACCCCGGAGGCGGATAGCCGGTGCCTGGCTGCTGCGGCTCAGGTTGTTGGTCGGGAGCGTTATCGCCGGAACGGGAACCGCCGGCAGGCGGGGTCGAGTCCGAGCGCTCCGGGTCGGGGTTCTCATAAGGTGTGCTCATGGTCACACAGTAGACGTCGGGTAATCCTTTGCATAGGACGCCGACGCGCAGATAGGCGCGGAGAAAGAGCTGGCCGCCCCGGCTCCTGCCCATCCCTCAACGGAAGGGCAGAAACCGAGGCGGCCAGCCGCCGTCGAACGTTAATCAGGCCTTGACGAAGGCAACGTCCAGGCTAATGGTGACCTTGTCGCTCACCAGGACGCCGCCGGCTTCCAGGGCAGCGTTCCAGGTCAGGCCGAACTCCTTACGGCTGATCACGGTCTGGCCGGAGAACCCGGCGCGGGTGGCTCCGAACGGGTCAACGGCAACACCGTTGAACTCGGTCTCGAAGGTGACCGGCTTGGTGATGCCGCGGATGGTCAGGTCGCCGGTGAGCTGGTAGGTCTCGCCCGAGCCGGCGATGGAGGTGGAGGTGAAGGTCAGTTCGGGGAACTGCTCGACGTCGAAGAAGTCGGCGCTGCGGACGTGGCCGTCACGGTTGGCGTCACCGGAGTCGAAGCTGGCGGCCTGGATGGTGGCGGTGACCGAGGAGCTTTCCAGGGTGTCGCCGATGGTGGCGGTGGCGGCAAGGTCGGTGAACTTCCCCCGGACCTTGCTGATGCCGGCGTGGCGGACGGTGAAACCGACCTCGCTGTGCGAAGCGTCGAGGTTCCAGGTCCCCTGGGTCAGGGCGGAGGAAATCTGATCGATAGCGATGGACATGCTGTCTCCTTGGTTTGTCTGGCAATTCATTGGGGCGGGCTGGCTGGCTGCCGACCCTCGCAGGGTATAAGCATGCGTACGCATCTAATATTCCCGGGTTCCAAACTTTTTCCGACTCTTGCAACGCTGGCTGGGAATTCCCTGATTTAGTGATTGCTGCGTAACTTTGAGAAACTTGGTCACATGCCCCGTGTTACCGTCCATCTGCTGCGCCATGGCGAGGTCTACAACCCTTCTGGCGTGCTCTACGGCCGGTTACCCGAGTTCCACCTTTCCGAGCGGGGCCGTGCCATGGCGGTGATGGTGGCGGAGCACCTGAAGGAACGGGCCGACGACGGCGCCAAGCTGGTTTACCTGGTCGCCTCGCCTTTGACGCGTGCGCAGGAGACGGCGGAGCCCGCTGCTGCGGCGCTGGGACTGGAGATCAACACCGATCCGCGGATCATCGAGGCGGAGAACCACTTTGAAGGACTGGCCGTCACCCGCGGCGAAATGCTGCGGCCGCGGCACTGGCCGTACCTGCGGAATCCGCTGCAGCCGTCCTGGGGCGAGCCGTACAAAGGCCAGGCCGCACGGGTGCTTGAGGCGGTCCGGGACGCGCGGAGCCGCGCCCTGGAACTGGGCGGTGAAGGGGCGGAGGCCGTGCTGGTCAGCCACCAGTTGCCGATCTGGGTCACCCGCCGCAGCGCGGAGGGCAAGCGCCTCTGGCACGACCCGCGGCACCGGGAATGCACCCTTGCCTCTCTGACCAGCCTGGTATTTGAGGGCGGGGATCTTGTTGATATCCGCTACAGCGAACCCGCCGCGGCGCTGCTGCCCGGCGCGTCCACCACCCCGGGGGCTTGAGCAGGTGGCCACCGGTGGGACAGAATCGATTTTTCGACGCGTTGTAGAAGTGCGCCGTAGAGTGGTGCAGTAGAAGTTATGCCATCAGTAATCCTGCACGTCAGAAGTGCGAACCAGTTTCAGATGCGGATCACCCCATGACGACCCCGATCAGCCGGCGCTCCCTGCTGGCAGCCTCCGGCGCCGCCCTGGCGCTTGCCCTCTCCGCCTGCACGGCCAATGATCCGCTGGCGCAGCAGGCCAACGCTGGGGACAACAAGAACTACATTGCCGGGGACGGTTCCGTGACCGAATACGCGGCGAAGGACCGCAAGGCTCCGGTCAAGTTCTCCGGAAAACTCTTCGACGGCAGCACCGTGGACTCGGCCACCGTCGCCGGGAAGGTCACGGTGCTCAATTTCTGGTACGCCGGATGTTCCCCGTGTCGGCTGGAGGCGCCGGATCTGCAGGCGCTGAACAAGGAAATGTCGCCGCAGGGTGCCGCGTTCTACGGTGTCAATATCCGGGACGAGGCGGCCACCGCCGAAGCCTTCGACCGCACCTTTGGCCTGACCTACCCCAGCTTCTATGACAAGGACGGCGCCGTGCTGCTGGCGCTGACCGAATATGTGCCGCCGGCCGCCGTGCCCACCACCCTGGTACTGGACAAAAAGGGCCGGGTGTCCGCCCGCATCCTTGGCGTGGCGGAGAAGGGCACGCTGAAGACGCTGATCACCTCCGCACTGGCTGAAAGCCCGTGAACAACCCCTTCGCCCAGGCCGTGCTGAGCGGCTCGATGCTGCTGGCCATGCCCGTCGCCCTGCTGGCCGGTCTGGTCTCCTTCGTCTCCCCGTGTGTGCTGCCGCTGGTCCCGGGTTACCTGGGCTATGTCAGTGGGCTGACAGGGGTGGACCTGCAGAAGCAGAAGCGTGGCCGGATGTTTGCCGGAATCGGGCTCTTTGTGCTGGGTTTCTCGGTGGTGTTCATGCTGATCGGCGCCGTGTTCGGCCAGCTCGGCGCCTGGCTCAAGGGCCCGGACGCCGCCTGGATCACCCAGCTGCTCGGCGTGGTGGTAATTGCCCTGGGCATCGTTTTCCTGGGCGGCTTCGGCTGGTTCCAGAACGAGGCCAAAATCCACGCCCGCTCGCCTGCCGGCCTGTGGGGTGCCCCCGTGCTGGGCATCACCTTCGGCCTGGGGTGGGCACCGTGCACCGGCCCCACCCTGGGGGCGGTGCAGGCGCTGGCCTTCACGGACGGTTCCAGTGCCGCCAAGGGCGCGGTACTGACCTTTGTCTACTGCCTGGGCCTGGGCCTGCCGTTCCTGCTGATAGCGCTGGGCGTCCGGCGCGGGCTGGGGGCGCTGGCATTCTTCCGGGCCCGGCGCCGGGGCCTGCAGTGGTTTGGCGGCGGACTGCTGATAGTGCTGGGGGTGCTGATGGTTGCGGGCCTGTGGGGGACGTGGATAGACCAGCTGCAGTTCTGGTTTGCCAATGAAGTGAGATTGCCGATCTGATGAGCCAGGACAGATCTGATCAGCCAGGCACCGGTCCCACAGGGAAGATGAATGTGAAAAGCAAGAAGAGCAGTAAGGGCACCTCAAGCGCCACGGCGGACGACGTTGCCCTGCCCCGGCTGGGAGTGCTGGGCATGCTGCGCTGGGCCTGGCGGCAGCTGACCAGCATGCGCACCGCGCTGTTCCTGCTGCTGCTGCTGGCGGTGGCCGCCGTCCCGGGTTCGCTGTTCCCGCAACGCCCGGCCAATCCGTCCATCGTGACCAAGTACCTGCAGGACCATCCGGACACGGGCCCGGTCCTGGACTGGTTCAAGCTCTTCGATGTCTACTCCTCGCCCTGGTTCTCGGCGATCTACTTGCTGCTGTTCATATCGCTGATCGGCTGCGTGGTTCCACGTGCGATTGCCCATTACAAGGCGGTGCGCTCGCAGCCGCCACGCACGCCCCGGCGGCTCTCCCGGCTGCCCGAATACGGCACCCTGGAGATCCCGGCCAGGCAGGGGATTCCCGCGGAGCAGGCCATCCGGGATGCGGCCGCCGCGCTGAAGTCCCGCGGCTACCGGGTGGACATCCGTGATGCCGACGGCGACCGGCCCTCGGTGGGTGCCGAGCGGGGTTTCCTGAAGGAAGTGGGCAACCTGCTCTTCCATACTGCGCTGATCGGCGTGCTGATCTCCATCGCGGTCGGCGGCCTGTTCGGCTACAACGGCCAGCGCGTCCTGGTCGAGGGGGACACCTTCGTCAATACCCTGGTGGGCTACGATACCTTCAACCCGGGCACCGCCTTCGACTCCAGCCAGCTGGCGCCGTACTCGGTACGGCTGGACAAGTTCGACGTCACCTTCGACCGCTCGTCGAAGGCGCATTACGGTCAGCCGCTGGACTTCACCGCCGCGCTGACAACCAAGGCGACGCCGTCGTCGTCGGCCAAGCAGCAGATCCTCAAGGTCAACGATCCGGTGGCCCTGGGCGGGACCAACATCTATCTGGTGGGCAACGGCTACGCACCCGTGGTCACGGTCAAGGACGGCGCGGGCAAGGTAGCCTTCCAGGGGCCGGTGGTCTCGGTTCCCTCCGACGGCGCCTACACCTCGCTGCTGGTGATCAAGGCCCCCGACGCCAAACCCAGCCAGCTGGGCTTTGTGGGCTTCTTCCTGCCCACGGCGATGCTTGACGACAAGGGACTGGCCGTCGGCTCGGACCCGGATCCGTTCAACCCGCAACTGGACCTGAACTCCTACTACGGTGACCTGGGCCTGGACAACGGCCAGCCCAAGAATGTCTTCACCCTGGACACCTCCAAGCTGACCCCGCTCAATAACCGCAACCTGAAGGCCGGCGGCATCGTGCTGGCACCGGGCGGCTCCTACACGCTGCCGGAGGGCAAGGGCAGCATCAGCTTCGACGGGCTCAAGCGCTACGTGGCGCTGGATATCCACCATGATCCGGGCCAGATGGGGGCGCTGATTTTCGGCGTTACCGCGCTGCTGGGCCTGGTGGGATCCCTCTTCCTGACCCGTCGGCGGGTGTGGGTGCGGACCGGCACGCACCCGGACGGCCGGACCATGGTGGAATACGGCCTGCTGGCCCGCGGCGAGGACCACCGGCTGGCCGGGGAGGCGAAGACCATCCGCAAACTGCTGGAGAAGGCGTGGTTGGTTCCCGGGGACAAAGAGGCGGAAGATAGCAAGGGGGCCCAAGTGCCCGGGGACGGCGAGACCGTCTCCACCGGAGCCGGAACAGCCCGTACGGTAAGTAAGGACCAGTAATGCCTGACATCAATGAGACATTGGCCGTGTACAGCGAGCGCTTCATGCTGCTGGCGGGGATCGCCTACGCCATCGCGTTCATCGCGTTCGCCTGGGACCTGGTCCAGAATGCGAAGTCCACCCAGGCGGTGCTGGCGCAGAGCCAGCGGGCCGCCGGGAGTCGGGGGCGGCAAGCGGACGGAGGCAGAGCCGGGAGCACGACCGCAGGCTCGGTGGCCGACTCGGTGGCGGGCTCGGTGGCCGCTCCCGCCAAGGTTTCCGCCGCCGTCGGTGCATCCGGCTCCGGGGGAGCCGGGGGTTCTGCAGACGCCGCTTCCGGCTATGCCGGGCCCGAGATGGACGGACCGGAGGGCCGTGCCGAGCGCCCCACTTTCCGGCCTGGCGCGTCGTCGGCCTTCACCGCGGACGACTCCATGCGCTACGGCCCGCAGCGGCGGGTCCCGGCCCGCGTGGCAGTGGCTCTTACCGTCCTTGCCGCAGCCATCCACTTTGCCGGTGTGCTCTGCCGCGGGCTGGCTGCCGGCCGGGTGCCGTGGGGCAACATGTATGAATTCTGCACCACCGGCGGCATGGTGGTGGCCATCGTCTTCCTGATCGTACTGACCCGGCGCGACCTGCGGTTCCTGGGCACCTTCGTCATCGGGCTGGTGCTGGTAATGCTGACCGCGGCCTCGGTGGCCTTCTGGACCCCGGCTGGACACCTGGTCCCGGCACTGCAGAGCTACTGGCTGGTCATCCACGTCTCCATCGCTGTGATGTCCTCCGCGCTGTTCACCCTCACCTTCGCCATGTCCGTGCTGCAGCTGCTGCAGTCCCGCCGCGAGGTGGCGCTGGGCGGTGGCCGGACGGACAAACTGCCCTTCATGCGCCTTGTGCCGTCGGCACTAAGCCTGGAGAACATGGCCTACCGGATCAACGCCATCGCCTTCGTGGGCTGGACGCTGACCCTGATGTTCGGCTCCATCTGGGCGGAAAAGGCCTGGGGCCGCTTTTGGGGCTGGGACACCAAGGAAGTCTGGACATTCGTGATCTGGGTGGTCTACGCCGGCTACCTGCACGCCCGGGCCACCCGTGGCTGGACCGGGACCCGCGCGGCTTGGCTGTCGATTGTTGGTTACCTGTGCGTCGTCTTCAATTTCACCATCGTCAACGTCTACTTCTCGGGCCTGCACTCCTACGCCGGGATCGGCAGCTAAACCTGCGAACGTGCAGTTGGTGACCGCTGGGCGTTGCCTTCCGCGCGAAACGTCGGTAACGGTTGGGTTGGGGTGCCGATGCGTACAGTCGGTGACTGTTCGGTGGAGCCGTTCGCCCGAAACGTCGGTAACTGTCGGTTCAGGGGTTGGCAGAGGAGTGAGTCATCGGCACCGATGACTCCGGCAAGCGCCCTTGGCGCGCCTCCCGAGAACGGGAACCAGAACCGATGGCCACCTGTTCGCCGGAACCATTCCAGAGCCTCGCGGGCAGTACGCACTCCACGACGACCAGTCATCCGTCCCACGGCAGCCTGAAGTTCTGGCAGCGAACTCAGCGGCCGCTGGCGTTTGAGCAGGAAGTCTCCGGCGACAATCAGTTCGTCAAGGCTCAGGACAGAGGCAAGGTCGCACCAGGTTCGCTCGGGTCCTGTCGAAGTGACGTGCGCGCCACGGATAATGTCGCTCAAGGCGAGGGCTGCCGTGTGGCCAACGGCACCGGCCCGGCGAACGGCCCGGGCGGAGGCCTGGCGGGAAACATGAATCACGGGGCGCGACTGCAAATCGAGGGGAAGCCAGAAACCCCAGAGTATGGCCGCGGTGAGGTGGCTGACGACGGCGTCCGGAACCGCGAGTTGGTAGGCGCGCGCCCGTTCGACAATGTCAGCCGCTATCGAGGAATGCAACCGTATGCCGCGCGTCGGTTTTGCCAGGTCTTTGCCCCGCAACCGCCCCGGGCGGACGTCCCTGGTGGCAGGCCTCAGCCAGACTGAATGCGCGTGAACCGAGTGGGCTGGGGAGCGGTCTGGACGCGTGCGTGGGTTCAGTCTGCGTCATTTCGGCCGGAGCCCATTTGGTTATCCACAGGTGGCTCAGGAGGTGGCCTGGTGCCGGCTGGCGAAAGGTCGTTATCAGTCCGATTCAGCGGCTCATGGAAGCAGGTAGTGACCCTTGGGGGAGGAATCGCAGATTGCGACCTTTCGCGGGGAAAGGGGGCCGGAGGCGTGCGTACGGCGGGTGGCGCTGTGCGGCGCGGGGTGCTTGGGACAGGTGACGCGGAACGGACGGGACCCGTTGCCGCCACGGGTCAGGGTTTGGCGTCCGGATTGTCCTGGCGGTTCTTGCCGCCCTGCTGCTGGCCGTCCTCGCGGTGCTGTTCGCGGAGGCGGGCTTCGCGGGCCTCCAGCTCCGACTTCAGCTTGCGCAGCCGCTCATCTTCAGCCTTGTGGCGGCGGGACAGCTCCAGATTCCGCAGAAAATCAGGGTCATCATCCGGTGCCAGCGGCGCCCGGGTGTGCCCTGTGGGTTCGGGCAGGTAACGGGGACGGCCAAAGAAGAACCACAGCAGCACGCCCACTAGCGGCAGGATAATGATGATCAGCAGCCAGGCGGCCTTGGGAATGCTTCGGACCTCGCCTGCATCAGTGCGCAAACAATCGATCAGCCCATAGATGAAGAGGACCAGGATGATGATGACCGGCAGGTAACGGACCATGCTTTATTCTACCGTCAGCTGGCTGGGAGGAGCCCCCGCTTGGCCCCCAGCTTCAGCGGCTAAACTGGGTGCGTGGCTTTTTTCAAGTACTTCCTGATCCGGGCAGCGGTTTTTGTGCCGTTGTTCGTCATCTTTTACCTACTCGGCGTCGGAGCAATCTTCTCGGTGGTCTTCGCGGCCCTGATCGCCTTCTGCGTCAGCTATATCTTTTTCCGCAAGCAACGCGATGCGGCTACCGAACAAATGCGTAACCGCTTCTCGGGGAGGGCCAAGCCTGTCCGCACCGCCACCGAGTTGGCGGACGCGGATGCGGAGGATTCGCTGGTTGAGGCCCACCCCGACGTCGTCGTGAATTCCGATGCCAGGCCGAAGACGCGACCAGCGGGCGCCCGCGGCGAGGCGCGTCCGCCGGGCGGCAGTCATCCAGCACCGGCGGCCGGCCAGATTCCCAAGGACTTCCTGGACAGCTAATTCTGGCTGCACTCCGTCTGGACTTCCCGGTTTCCGGCCGCGGCTGATGGCATCACGCGTGACGGCAACGCCGTGTGGCCAGCGGCCTGTACCATCACATCCTGGACAGCACCAGCCCGGCGGCAAACAGGATGCTGTATCCCAGGTTGATCAGCCCGGTCTGCTTGAGCACCGGAATCAGGGCGTTGCGCTGTCCGCCTGCGAGCATCAGCCGGCTGGGCATCACGCAGACGGGAACCAGCACCAGCACCAGCAGGATCCACGGCTTCTGCCCGGCGACAGCCAGGACCAGCAGCAGCGCCACCGCCAGCATCAGCACGTAGCTCAGCCGGGCGTAGCGGTCGCCCAGGCGCACCGCGAGCGTGCGCTTTCCCACAGCCGCATCGGTGGGAATATCACGGACATTGTTGGCCATCAGCAAGGCCACGGCAATCAGGCCGGTGCCTACCGCACCCAGCACGGCGGGCAGGCTCAGCTGCCCGGCCTGCGTGTAGGTGGTCCCCAGCGTGGCCACCAGACCAAAGAAGACAAACACGAACACGTCGCCCAGACCCCGGTAGCCGTAGGGGTTCTTGCCTCCCGTGTATCCCCAGGCTGCCAGCACGCAGGCGGCGCCGAGCAGCAGCAGCCACCATGCCTGGGTCAGCAGCACCAGACCCAGCCCGGCAAGCATGGCCAGCCCGAAGGCGGCAAAGGCTGCGCGCTTGACCTGGCCCGGGGCTGCGGCGCCGGAGCCCACCAGTCGCAGCGGGCCCACCCGGGCGTCGTCGGTGCCGCGGATGCCATCCGAGTAGTCGTTGGCATAGTTCACGCCCACCTGCAGCAGCAGGGCGACGACGGCGGCCAGCGTGGCGTTGAGCGGCCGGAAGGCGTGCAGATCGTAGGCTGCAGCGGTGCCGATGATGACCGGGGCGAGTGCCATCGGCAGGGTTCGCAGGCGTGCCCCTTCAATCCATTGACCGGCTGTGGCCACGGTTCAACTCCTTATTTGCGGTTCTTCAGCTGGTTCGATGGGCATGCATCAGTTGGTTCGGCGGGTGTGCGCGTCCAGCCCGGTTCCGCCGGACTCAAGCAGTTGCCGCAGCGCCAGCCGGTCCGGTTTCCCGGTGGGCAGCATCGGTATTTGCGGCACGAACAGGACGGTCTTGGGTACGGCCCAGGCAGGCAGGAGGTCTGCCGCTTCTTTGCCCAGCTGCTGCAGGGAGCAGTTCCCGACCAAGGCGGCGCACACGCGCTGGCCCCATTCCCGGTCCGGTAGTCCCAGCACGAAGGCATCGCTGACGCCGCCGACGAGCTTGAGTTGTTCCGCCACCAGGTTTGCGGAGACCTTCAGTCCACCGGTGATGATCACGTCATCGATCCGGCCGGTCACGGTCAGTGTTCCGTCCGCCGAGAGCTCCCCGGCGTCCTCGGTTTTGTACCACCGGACCGGGCCCTGCCCCAGCTTCGGCTCGGACGCCGCCACGGAGAAGCTCTCGCCGGTCAGCGCCGGAGCGTGCCGGTATCCGGAGGCCACTACTTCCCCGCCCAACCAGACCCGGCCGTCGCGGACGTCCACCTGCACGCCTTCCAGGGGAACGCCGTCGTACACACAGCCCCCGCAGGTCTCGCTCATGCCGTAGGTGGTGACCACCCGGACGCCTGCATCGAGGGCGGCCTCCAGCAGCGCCGGGCTGGCCGGGGAACCTCCCAGCAGGATGGCGTTGAAACGGCGGAGCACGGCCAGCGCCGCCGGCGTGGGCCCGTCCAGCAGGCGCTGCAGCTGCGTCGGGACCAGGGAGACGTAGCGCACCGGGTCAGTCATCTGCGCGGCGGCCGCGGTGAAGGCCTCCGGCGTGAATCCGCCGGAGCGGTCCATCAGTACCGGCCGGGTTCCGGCAAAGAGCGAGCGGACCAGCACCTGGATGCCGGCCACATAGTGCGGCGGCAGCGCCAGCAGCCACTGCCCCTCCCCACCCAGCGCCACGGCGGTCGCCATCGAGGAGGCGGCCAGCGCCTCGGTGCTGAGCATGGTCTGCTTCGGCCGGCCGGTGGATCCGGAGGTGGAGACGACGACGGCGATCCCGCCGGCGGCCTCAGGGTCCCCGGCGGCGGCGGGATCCCCGGGAATGCTGGAGCAGGCGTCCGGGACCAGTTCGATGCCCGGGAGGAGCCATTCCGGATCGCGGGGGAGCAGCTGCACCGCCGGACCGTCCCCGGCCAGCGCGGCGGCCAGGGCCGTCAGGATCGGATCAATATCCATGGGTTCCACGGCTCAGAAGTAGTACGGGAATCTGGACCAGTCCGGGTCCCGCTTTTCCAGGAAGGCGTCCTTGCCTTCCACGGCCTCGTCCGTCATATAGGCCAGCCGCGTCGCCTCCCCGGCGAAGACCTGCTGGCCGGCCAGCCCGTCGTCGGCCATGTTGAAGGCGAACTTGAGCATCCGGATGGCCTGCGGGGACTGGGCGGCAATGTCGCGGGCGTATTCCAGCGCCACTTCCTCCAGCCGGGCGTGCTCCACCACCTCATTGACGGCGCCCATCCGGTACATATCCTCAGCGGAATATTCGCGGGCCAGGAAGAAGATCTCGCGGGCCGCCTTCTGTCCGATCTGCCGCGCCAGCAGGGCGGAGCCGTAGCCGGCGTCGAAGGAACCAACGGTGGCGTCGGTCTGCTTGAACTTTCCGTGTTCGCGGGAGGCGATGGTCAGGTCCGCGACGACGTGCAGCGAATGGCCGCCGCCGGCTGCCCAGCCGTTGACGACGGCGATAACCACCTTGGGCATGGTGCGGATCAGCCGCTGGACCTCGAGGATGTGCAGCCGGCCCGCTCGGGCAGGGTCGATGGTTTCCTGGGTGCTTCCCTCCGCGTAGCGGTAGCCGTCCCTACCGCGGATGCGCTGGTCGCCGCCGGAGCAGAAGGAATATCCGCCGTCCTTGGCGGAGGGACCGTTTCCGGTGAGCAGCACGGCTGCGACGTCGGGGGTCATCCGGGCGTGGTCCAGAACCCGGTAGAGCTCATCGACGGTGCCCGGACGGAAGGCGTTGCGGACCTCGGGGCGGTTGAAGGCGATGCGCACGGCGGGCAGGTCCCGCAGCACCGAGCCGTCGCTGCCGCGCTCCACCTGCCGGTGGTAGGTAATGTCCTGCAGGTCGCCGAAACCCGAAACCAGCCGCCACTGCCGGGGGTCGAAGGTGTCTGAGACGGTGGTGGGGAGGGAGCCGGGTGCCGCGGTAGGGTCTGCAATACTCACCAGACGAGTTTAGCCGTCCCGCCGGGTGCCTCAGCTGATGCAGAATTCGTTGCCCTCCGGATCTGCCATCGTGTACCAGGAATGGGGGCCCTGGCTGGCCGTCCATAAGAACGTTGCGCCCCTGGCCTCAAGGCGTTCCCGCGCCTGGTCCTTGTCCTCGCCGTCCAGGCGTACGTCCCAGTGCACCCGGTTTTTGACCGTTTTTCCCTCCGGCGCGGTCTGGAACAGGATGCGGGGCCGGCCGGGCTGCTCCACTTCCTCGGCCGGGCAGATGGCGGCGCCCGCTCCCCAGACCAGCACGCCGTTGTGGACCAGAGTGTCCTCCCCAGTGGCGAAGCCCTGGTCGATCATGGAACGGATGAATGCCTCGTCCGAGGGTTCCACCGTCCAGCCCAGCGTTTCGGCCCACCAATCGGCCTGGGTGTGCGGGTTGACGGAGTCGACGGCGAGCTGGATTGAGTAGGTCATGGGCCGAGCCTAGGGCCTGGGGAGGAGGGGCGGAAGGGCAATCAGGACGGATTCTGTCCTGATTACTGCGGCAGCGGGGCCAGCCGACAACAAGCGCTACTGCGGCAGCAGCGCAGCATTACTACTGCGGCAGCAGCGCAG
>DASYGM010000255.1:0-41463 GCA_035999715.1 Micrococcaceae bacterium
CCCACCTCAACGTGGTTTAAGGAGCGGTGCGGCGACTGTCCGGTGGGGCTCAGTTGTTTGTAGTGTTCTTACAAATGGAGTGAACCGGCGCTGCCCCGTATGCTCAGAGGATGGCCCAGTCCTCCAGTACCCCGGAAAGCACCGCAACGACTCCGGATGTCGCCGCCGTGGCCTCAACCCCTCGGCGGGCCCGGAGCAAGGCGACCGCCGCGGCGCCCGGAGCGCCGTCGCTGACGCTGGAGAAGCTGCGGGCCAACGTCGGCCGGCTCTCCGCGACCACCTTAAAGGAACTGGACAGTTCTCTGCCGTGGTACCGCCGGCTCAGCGCTGACGAACGGTCCGCCCTGGGACTGGTGGCCCAGAACGGCATCGCCGCCTTTGTCTCCTGGTACCAGCGGCCGTCCTCGCCCTCGTGGGTCCTGTCCGATGTCTTCGGTACCGCGCCGACCGAGCTGACCCGTTCCATCAGCCTGCAGCGCGCACTGCAGCTGATCCGCATCGTGGTTCAGGTGGTGGAAGACCACGTGCCGGAGCTGGCGCCGAAGGCGGAGCAGGCTGCCCTGCGCGAGGCCGTGCTGCGGTATTCGCGTGAGGTGGCCTTCGCCGCGGCAGATGTCTACGCGCGCGCCGCGGAAACCCGCGGTTCCTGGGACACCCGGCTTGAGGCCGTCATTGTTGATGCCATCCTCCGGGGCGAGAACACGGACTCGCTGCGGTCCCGGATCTCCGCACTGGGCTGGAAGTCGCAGGGCCGTTTCACCGTCATCGTGGGCCGGTCCCCGTCCGAAACCAACGCCGGATTTGTCGCCGAGCTGCGCCGCGCCGCCGGCCGCTTCGCGGAGGACGCGCTGGTGGGAATCCAGGGCGACCGGCTGATCCTGGTGCTGGGCGGCCTGGCCGACCAGGACACCGCCTACCTGCGGTTGAGCGAACTTTTCGCGCCCGGGCCGGTGGTCTACGGCCCGCTGGCAGCATCCCTGATGGAGGCCAGCAACTCGGCGCAGGCGGCCTTCGCAGGGTTGGCCGCGGCGCGCGCCTGGCCGTCCGCACCCCGTCCGGTCGCCGCCGACGATCTGTGGCCCGAACGCCTGATGTCCGGGGACGATTCGGCCCGCCGGGCGCTGGTGAAGAACATCTACCGTCCCCTTCTTGCCGCCTCCAACGGTCTGGTAGAGACGCTGAGCACCTACCTGCAGCTGGGCCATTCGCTGGAAGCGACCGCGCGCGAGCTTTTTGTGCATGCCAACACGGTCCGCTACCGGCTCCGCCGGGTCTCCGACGTTACCGGCTGGGACCCGCTGATCCCCCGCGAGGCTTTCGTGCTGCAGACGGCCCTGGTGGTGGGCCGGCTTGCGGCTCCGGTCCGTGCAGCGCCAGCCAAAACGGCTGGCAAGATGGCCCCCGAACGTGCTTCCGGACGGCCCGATGGGGCGGCGAAGCGGACGGCGGCGTTGTAGACTTCCTACAAAGCGCCCCGGTGAGCTTGGTGGGCGTGAACACCCTGAAACCTCCTTCCGTTTGGAAAGCTGGATACCGTGATTGCAATCCTCTGCCCTGGACAGGGTTCCCAGACGCCCGGGTTCCTGGCCCCCTGGCTGGAGCTGCCCGGCGTCGGCCAGCGGCTGGCCGGATACAGCGAGGCCGCCGGCACTGACCTGGCCACGCATGGGACCACGTCCGACGCGGAAACCATCAAGGACACGGCCGTCGCCCAGCCCCTCATCGTGGCGGCCGGGCTGGTGGCGGCGCACGCCCTGTTCGACGGCGGCGGCGACGGAGCGGCGGCGCACGACGGCGGCACCGCAGCAGTCCCCGACGGCGCCATCTCCGGCGCCTCCGTCGTCGCCGGCCATTCGGTCGGCGAGATAACGGCAGCCGCACTGGCCGGAGCCCTCTGCGAGACGGATGCCCTGCTCTTCGTCCGCGAACGCGCCAACAACATGGCCGCCGCGGCAGCCGCCACACCCACTGGGATGAGCGCCGTCGTCGGCGGGGACCCCGCTGAGGTGCTGGCCGCGATCGAGGCCGCCGGCCTGACACCGGCCAACATGAACAGCGCCGGTCAGACCGTCGCCGCCGGCACCCTGGACCAACTGCGTGCGCTGGCCGACGCACCGCCAGCCAAGGCCCGGGTCATCCCCCTGCAGGTGGCCGGCGCGTTCCACACCCGCCACATGGCCCCTGCCGTGAGTGCCCTGGAAGAGCTCCGGCCCACGCTGGCCCCGCGTAATCCCGCACTGACCCTGCTCTCCAACTATGACGGGCAGGCCGTAGGTTCCGGCGAAGAAATGCTTTCGAGCCTGATCGCGCAGGTTTCCCGGCCGGTCCGCTGGGACAAGTGCATGGAAACCATGCTCGCCATGGGCATCACCGGCGTCATCGAACTCGCGCCCGCGGGGACATTGGCAGGCCTGGCCAAGCGCGGCATGCCCGGGGTTGCTACGGTTGCCGTGAAGACCCCGGCAGACCTGGACGCCGCCCGCGAGCTGCTGCGTGCCGGCTAAAAGGCATGCACACCAACATCCGGCTCCCGCACGGCAGCCGGCAACACTGGCCGAGCGCAAAGAAGGAACTTCAGTGAGCACACCGACCCTGAAACAGACACCGCTGCGCGAATACACACGTATCCTGGGCATCGGCGCCTACCGTCCGGACGTCATCGTCACCAATGACGATATCTGCCAGTGGATCGATTCCTCCGACGAATGGATCCGCCAGCGCACCGGCATCGTCACCCGGCACCGCGCCGGCAAGGACGTCAGTGTCATCGACATGGCGGAGGGCGCAGCACGCGAGGCCCTGGCCGCTGCCGGCGTCGAGGCCACGCAGCTGGGCGCCATCATTGTCTCCACCGTGACGCACCCGTACGCCACGCCGTCCGCGGCATCCCTGCTGGCCGACCGGCTGGGCGCCACCCCGGCACCCGCCTTCGATGTCTCCGCCGCCTGCGCCGGGTACTGCTATGGCGTTGCCCAGGCAGACGCCTTGGTCCGGGCCGGTACCGCGGACTATGTGCTGGTCATCGGCGCGGAGAAACTCTCCGACGTCATCGACAACCACGAGCGGACGATTTCCTTCCTGCTCGGCGACGGCGCCGGCGCCGTCGTCATCGGGCCCTCCGAGGAACCCGGCATCGGGCCCTCCGTCTGGGGCTCCGACGGCAGCAAGTGGGATGCGATCGGCATGACCCACTCCCTGCTGGAGGTACGCGAATTCAGCCGGACCGCCATGAAGGGCGACGCCGAGACGGACGAAGCTGCGGTGGCCGCCACGGAGACAACGCTGTGGCCGACGCTGCGGCAGGACGGGCAGACCGTGTTCCGCTGGGCCGTCTGGGAGATGGCCAAGGCGGCGCAGCGGGCCCTCGACGAGGCCGGCATCACTTCTGCAGATCTGGCGGCCTTTGTCCCGCACCAGGCGAACATGCGCATTGTTGACGAGCTGGCCAAACAGCTGAAGATCCCCGAATCCGTGGTCATCGCCCGCGATATCGCTGACGCCGGCAACACATCCGCAGCTTCCATCCCGCTGGCCACGCACCGCCTGTTGAAGGAAAACCCTCAGCTGAGCGGCGGCCTGTCGCTGCAGATCGGCTTCGGCGCGGGGCTGGTCTTCGGCGCCCAGGTGGTTGTCCTGCCCTGACCGGCCCCCTGTCCCCCCTACGTATCCTGCACAAAATGTATCCAGCACCAACACAAGAAAAGGAGCCGTCA
Organism: Micrococcaceae bacterium; assembly: GCA_035999715.1. GTDB lineage: Bacteria > Actinomycetota > Actinomycetes > Actinomycetales > Micrococcaceae > Arthrobacter_M. The sequence continues at coordinate 3,714 of DASYGM010000255.1, forward strand.
ATGGCTAGCAACGAAGAAATCCTGGCCGGCTTGGCCGAAATCGTCAACGAGGAAACCGGTCTGGCACCGGAGGCCGTGGAGCTCGACAAGTCCTTCACGGACGACCTGGACATCGACTCCATCTCGATGATGACCATTGTGGTCAACGCCGAAGAGAAGTTCGGCGTCCGGATCCCGGACGAGGAAGTCAAGAACCTCAAGACCGTTGGCGACGCCGTCAACTTCATCTCCGGAGCCCAGGCCTAGGTTGCCTCAGCGCCCTTTCCGGGCGCTGCCTCCGCGGCACCTGCCGGTGGCCGGCCCCGTGCCGGCCACCGGCCAACCCCGAATTCCCCGTTACCCCCTGTTTGATTCCAGAGAGTAGAACCATGGCCCGCAAAGTTGTCATTACCGGACTCGGAGCTACCACGCCCATTGGGGGCGATGTCCCGACCATGTGGAAGAACGCCCTCATCGGCCTGTCCGGCGCCCACACCATGGCGGACGAGTGGGTTGAAAAGTACCAGCTGCCCGTCCACTTTGCCGCCCGCGCTTCCACTCCCGCCTCCGAGGTCCTGACCCGGGTCGAGGCCAAGCGGCTGGACCCTTCCAGCCAGTTCGCCGTCATCGCCGCCCGCGAGGCCTGGAAGGATTCGGGCATCACCGAGGTGGACCATGATCGTTTTGCCGTGGCCTTCGCCACCGGAATCGGCGGGGTGTGGACCCTGCTTGATGCCTGGGACACGCTGCGCGAGAAGGGCCCGCGCCGGGTGCTGCCCATGACGGTCCCGATGCTGATGCCCAATGGCGCCGCCGCGGCCGTAAGCCTGGACCTGGGCGCCCGCGCCGGGGCCCATACCCCGGTCTCCGCCTGTGCCTCCGGAACGGAAGCCCTGGAGCAGGGCATGGAACTGATCCGCTCCGGCAAGGCCGACGTCGTGATGGCCGGCGGCGCCGAGGCAGCCATCCACCCGCTGCCGATGGCTGCTTTCTCCTCCATGCAGGCCCTGTCCCGCCGCAACGACGACCCGGAGCACGCGTCCCGCCCCTACGACCGGGACCGGGACGGCTTTGTGATGGGTGAAGGCGCCGGCGCATTGGTCCTGGAGGCAGAGGAACATGCCCTGGCCCGCGGGGCACGGATCTACGGCGAACTGGCTGGCGCCTCGGTGACTGCAGACGCCTACCACATCACCGCACCCGATCCGGAAGGGCTGGGAGCGACCCGGGCCCTGAAAGCGGCTCTGTTCGACGCGCGGGCTCTGCCGGCGGACGTGGTCCATGTCAACGCCCACGCAACATCCACCCCGGTGGGCGACAAGCCGGAGTACACCGCACTTAAGGCCGCCTTGGGCGATCAGGTCGACAACGTCGCCGTTTCCGCCACCAAGTCCCAGACCGGGCACCTGCTCGGTGCCTCCGGCGCGGTGGAGGCCGTCATGACGGTGCTGGCCGTGTACGAGCGCAAGACCCCTGTCACCATCAATCTGGAGCACCAGGACCCGGAAATCCCGCTGGACGTGGTTACCAGTGTCCGCGATCTTCCGGCCGGGGACATCGTGGCGCTGAGCAACTCCTTCGGCTTCGGCGGCCACAATGCCGTCGTCGTCATCCGAAACCACTGAGGCTACAGGTTACGGCCCCCGCCAATGACTGCAGCTGGCGGCAGGTACACGAAGGATCCGGTCCCGCGGGGCCGGCTCCTTCGTGCTTGCTATGGGTTCGGTATCGTACCGGCTCAGCCGACCTGATGCAGCCAGCGCACCGGGGCGCCCTCGGCGGCATGGCGGAACGGTTCCAGTTCCTCGTCCCAGGCCTCCCCTAGGGCCAGGGAGAGCTCATGGTAAACCGCAGCCGGGTCGCCGGCACCCGCTTCGTACGCGTAGCGGATGCGGTCCTCAGAGACAAGAATGTTCCCGTGCACATCCGTCACGGCGTGGAAAATCCCCAGTTCCGGGGTATGGGACCAGCGGCCGCCGTCCACCCCGGCGCTGGCTTCTTCCGTGACCTCGTAGCGCAGATGCGCCCAGCCACGCAGGGCAGAGGCCAGTAAGGAACCCGTCCCCTGCGGACCGGCCCAGGACAGCTCCGCCCGGAACATTCCGGGCGCGGCAGGCTGTGCGGTCCACTCAAGGTCGGTGCGCTTGTCAACGACCGACCCGACTGCCCACTCAACGTGCGGGCATAGCGCAGTAGGGGCAGAGTGGACAAACAACACACCGCGCGTCATCACAACAGACATTCCATCCTCCATAGCTGTAGGTACGTCTTCCCCAACGACCTTCGGCCTGGCAGGTATTCGATTGTCTCAATGCGCAGGAATTGCTATTCCACCGTCCCTAAAGATTGCAGTCCTATTGTTTTAGCACGCTTTTCAGCTGTGCCACCAAAGGTTCTTCTCAAATGTTCTTCCAACCGCTGCTTCCCAGCAGTGCTCCTCACATTGTGCCGTACAACCACGAATAACGCCAGTGGAATTCTGCTGATGGGATTTTGCGTCTTTTCAGGCCCGCGGGTGCGCCTGCTGGTAGCTGTGCCGGAGTCTTTCTACAGAGACGTGGGTGTAAATCTGCGTGGTCGCCAGTGAGCTGTGGCCCAGGATCTCCTGGACCGCCCGGAGGTCCGCCCCTCCGTCCAGCAGATGCGTCGCCGTCGAATGCCGCAGCGCATGCGGGCTTGTTGCCGAGGTGTCACCGAGCCCGCGGAAAAGACGTTCGACGACGGAGCGGACCTGGCGCTGGTCCAGCCGCTTTCCGCGCTGCCCAAGGAACAGGGCAGGACCGCTGTGCGGCGTTGCAAGTTTCGGGCGGCCGGCATCCAGCCAGGCACGCGCAGCGCTGGCCGCGGGCTGGCCGTAGGGAACCGTCCGCTCCTTGTTCCCTTTACCGACCACCATCAGCGTGCGCCGCTCCTCGTTCAGATCATCGATGTCCAGTGCTACGAGCTCCCCCACACGCAGTCCGGTGGCGTAAAGCAGCTCCACCAGGGCCAGGTCCCGCAACGAAACGGCGTCACCGCCCCGGGCGCGCTGCTCAAGTTCTGTGAACAGGCGGCCCATCTGCGGCCGGCCCAAGACGCCCGGCAGCGTCTTTTCCCGTTTGGGGGCTTTTAGCCGTAGGGCCGGGTCCAGGGTTAGGAGCTCCTCGCGCAGTGCCCAGGCGGTGAAGCTGCGCGCGGTTGCTGCTCTCCGGGCCAGCGTCGCCCTGGACATCCCTGCCGCGCTCTGCTCCCCCAGCCAGCGCCGCAGCGTCCCCAGCTCCAGATCCTGAAGACTGCTGGCCCCCTCGGTTACGGCATGAACAAGCAGACTTTCAATATCGCCCAAGTAGGCACGGACCGTGTGCGCCGAACGGGCGCGTTCCTGCACCAGGTAACGCTCGAATCCGCGGGCCGCACCCGCAAAGGGCTCAGGCAGGCGTTCTGTTCCTTCCACCTCCCTACTGTGCGTCGCCCGGGCCCGACGATCAAGCCGCACCGCCGGAGCTGGCCGATCCCGTTGGTTCCTGGATCAGCTGTCCAGCTCATCCTCCTTGAACTGGCTCAGCGGTGAACCACCAAAGTTGGCTGAATCGTTGCTCGCGTCCGTGTCTTCGTCATCCATCGGATCGCCGAAGTCGAGGTCCCCTGCCGCTTCCCCGATGGTCGGTTCATCCGGCGGGATCTGCTCGTCGCCGTTACGGTAACGCTCCTCTTCCGTTTCGTCGCGCAGCGTCTGGTCCGATTCCACGCCGGGTTCATCCGAGGCCACGCGTCCTGGCTCCTCCTGCAGCAGCGGGTCCTGGCGCCAGTTATCCGGGTCGTTTTCCGCCGCACCCGGGTAGTCGTCCGACAGGCCCACCTCCAGCGGATCCAGCCGTTCGGCGTCCCGCGAATCGAGCTCAGCTCGTGTCTGTGCGTCCTGGTCATCGGTGCCGGTGACGTCCGTGTCCGTGAGGTCGCCGAGGACCTCATCGCCATCCACGGATTCCGTGTCCATGACGCCGGCGGAATTAGTATCAAGAACGTCCGGAGAAACCGCGTCGGCGTCCCGGTCCGGAATGGCGTGGTCCTCGCCAACCACCCGAAGATCCGGGTCGGGAAGATTCTGCTCGGTCATGGTTCTGCCTCCTGCTGTCTATCGGCAAATCACGCATAGCTTCACTTTCTCAGCCTACTGAGCATCCCGGGCATTGGCCACCGGGCACTTGAGGATGATTGCCCCAGGCCTGATCCCCTGACCCCAGGTTGAGCCCCTACTCCAAGGTCTGAGCCCCTGCTCAGGCTTTCTTGCGGCGCCGCCAGTGGCCGTTGCTCCTTTCCGCCAACCCCATGATCTCCAGCCGCCCCAGCCCTGACAGGACGGACTGCAGGCTGAGTCCGGCCACGGTGCAGAGTTTGTCCGCGGTGGCGCCGGCCACCGCCGGCAAGGCATCCAGCAGCATCAGGTCTTCGAGATTCAGGCCGTCGTGGTCGGCCCTGGGACCTGAGACTTCGGTGGCAAGATTCTCCCCGCTGGCCCCGGCCAGTTCCGCCACCTCTGCGGCGTCGGTAACGCAGACCGCGGACCCCTCACGGAGCAGGCGGTGGCAGCCGGCAGAGTTTGCCGAATACACGGATCCGGGGACCGCTGCCACGTGGCGGCTGAGAAGATCCGCATGGTGCGCTGTGCTCAGTGCTCCCGAGCGCCACCGGGCCTCGACAACCACTGTCACCGCGCACAGCGCCGCAATCAACCTGTTCCGTTGCAGGAAGCGGTAACGGGTGGGATTCGACCCGGGCGGTACCTCGGCGATCATGGCACCCTCGCGGGCAACGGTGCGTAGCAGTTCTTCATTGCCCATCGGATAGAAACGGTCCACACCGCCAGCCATTACGGCAATCGTGGGAATGCCGCTCCGTGCGCCCGCGAGCGCGGCACTGTGGGCGTGGGCGTCGATGCCATAGGCACCCCCGCTGACGACCGTCAAACTACGCTGGGCAAGCCCATGTGCCATGTCCGCCGTGACGCTCGCGCCGTAGCCGGTACTGTCGCGGGAACCGACAACCGCCACGCACTGCTGCAGCGGCGGCAGTTGGCGGTGTGTGCCGCGCACCCAGAGCGCGATCGGCTCGCCCAGCCCCAGATCCGCCAGGGCCTCCGGCCAGTCCGGGTCTTCAGGAATCAGGAGTCCCCCGCCCAGGCGCCTGATCACCTCCAGGTCGCGCTGCGGGGCCAGATCCGGCAACCGGGGCGCCCAACGCAGGATCGCCGGGGCCAGCCCCTGCCAGCCGGAGAGGGCATCTGCCTCATCCAGTTGCGCGGCGACCCTCCGCTCGATCTCCGCTCCGGCCGTGACCTCCCCACGCACCACCCGCAACGCATCCACCGGTCCGGCCGCCCTGATCAGCGCCAGACCCACCAGGTCCGAGGGTTCCATGACACGCGTCAGAGCTGCCCGAGCCAGACGCACGGCCACGTCTACGTCTTCGCTTCCCGCGGTCATGAGGCCATCCCCTGCTGCCTCATGGTCAAAGCCATGCCCACCTCTGTGGACCCAGGCCGGCCGACGCCGGCCAGGTCCGCCAAGGTCCAGGAGAGCCGCAGCACCCGGTCGTAACCACGCGCCGTGAGGGTGCCCGATTCCATCGCCCTGTCCAGCAGCACCCGTTCCGGGGAAGGAAGCCTGAAGATGCCCCGCAGGAGCTTTCCGCTGACCTCCGCATTGCGCACCATGCCGTGGTCAGCCAGTCGCCGGCGCTGACGTTCACGGGCCATCCGGACCCGCTCAGCGACCACCTCGGTGGAGTCCCGCTGTCCGGTCGCGGAAAGTTCGGCCAGCGAGAGCCGGTGGACCTGGAGCTGGATGTCCACCCTGTCCAGCAATGGGCCGGACAGGCGGCCGAAGTAGCGCCGCCGGTCCATGGCGGAGCAGGTGCACTCCATCCCCTTCCCCGCAGCCTTGCCGCACGGGCACGGGTTGGCGGCCAACACCAGCTGGAATCGGGCCGGGTAGGAAGCGGTCCCGGCGGAGCGGTGCAGGACGAGTTCACCGCTCTCCAGGGGCTGGCGCAGTGCATCCAGCACCTTGCGCTCGTATTCCGGCGCCTCGTCCAGGAAGAGCACGCCCTTGTGTGCGCGCGAGGCGGCCCCTGGCCGGGGAAGGCCGCTGCCGCCGCCGATGATCGAGACGGTGCTGGCGGTGTGGTGCGGCCGTTCGTAAGGTGGCCTGCGGATCAGTGCCGAGACCGAAGCCGCCCCGCCATCAAGGGAATGGATGGCGGTGACCTCCATGGCCTCGGCATCGTCCAGATCCGGCAACAGCCCCGGCAGCCGCTCCGCGAGCATGGTTTTCCCCGCCCCCGGCGGACCGACCATCAAAAGGTGGTGTCCGCCCGCCGCTGCAACCTCAAGCGCCTGCCGGGCTTCCTGCTGGCCCGCGACATCACCGAGGTCCAGTCCGCCTCCCTGCGCCCCGGACGGGACGGCTGCCGCTGCCGGCACCCGGCCCGGGTCCGGATATTCGTCCAGTACCAGGGCCTGTGGATCCGCGCCGAAGTCCAGGGCCACCCGGGCCAGGGAACCGTAGCCGACTACACGGGCTCCGGGCACCAACTCCGCCTCACCGGCGTTGCCCGTCGCGACCGCAAAATCGGCGAAACCGGCACGGACGGCAGCCATCACGGCCGGAAGAATGCCCCGCACCGGACGCAGCCGCCCGTCCAGGCCAAGCTCGGCAATGAAGACCGTCCGCCCGGTGTCGCGGACGTCCCCGGCCGCGCGCAGTGCCGCCATCAGGATGGCCAGGTCAAAGGCCGACCCCTTCTTCGGCAGGGAGGCCGGTACCAGGTTCACGGTGATTTTCCGCCTGCTCAGCGGGATTCCCGAGTTGTGCGCTGCGGCCCGGATGCGTTCCTTGGCCTCATTGAGGGAGGCATCGGGCAGGCCCAGCAGGACAAAGTTGGGCAGCGTCTGCCCGATGTCCGCCTCGACCTCGACGACGTGGCCGTTCAGCCCGACCAGGGCGACCGAGAACGTCCGGCCCATGGGCATCTACCCCACCCCCGGAAGGTGTTCCACGACGGGCTCGCCGTGGCCGTCGTCGAGCACTGCCAGCGCATCAATGCGCGTACGGGGGACGAAGACTCCGTGCTCCCGGGCCCACAGCACCGCCAGCGTTTTCAGCCGCCTGAGCTTGGCGTCGGTGATCGCCTCGAACGGGTGGCCGAACCTGGTTGATTTCCGTGTTTTGACCTCGGCGATAACGAGCGTCTGCCCGTCCATTGCGATCAGGTCGATCTCCCCTGCCGGGCACCTCCAGTTACGGTCGACCACCCTGATCCCGTGGTCCTCCAGGTAATCCGCCGCCAGCAGTTCCCCGTGCTGGCCCAGCGCGTCTTTTGCTTTCATAAGCACCTCCGCTACCAGCCTGGAGGGGCTCGTTGGCCCGGGGAAGGAGCCGGCCGCGCTATGTGCGCACCGGCGGGGGCGCAGCGCTATGTGGAGGGACTGTGCACGGGAAAGGAGGGCTGCTAGAGGCCCAGGCCCTCCTTGGGCACGGAGAGGTCGTCGGACTTGGAAAGCTCCTCGACGTTCACGTCCTTGAAGGTGATGACCCGGACGTTTTTGACGAAGCGGGCGGAGCGGTAGACGTCCCAGACCCACGCGTCCTGCAGGGTCAGGTCAAAATACACTTCCCCATCGGCCGAACGGGCCTGCAGGTCAACGTGGTTGGCCAGATAGAAGCGCCTTTCGGTTTCCACCACGTAGCTGAACAGGCCTACTACGTCGCGGTATTCACGATAGAGCTGCAGCTCCATGTCGGTCTCGTAGTTTTCAAGATCCTCGGCACTCATGCTTCCATCATCTCCCACCGCTGAGGCGTTCAGTGCCCAGGCCGACGACGCCGGAGGTGCCCAGACCGACGACGGCGGAAGCCTCGAGGTCCTCCAGGCCGCCTTCCAGGTCTTCGCCCGTCAGCCGCCAGGTCATCCGATGGTACGGCGACGGGCCGTGCGCGCCTATGGCCGCGCGGTGCATCGCCGTGGCATACCCCTTATTAACGTCCCACCCATAGAGCGGGTGGCTTTGGGCCAACTCCGCCAGCATCGCATCGCGCTCCACCTTGGCAAGTACACTGGCTGCCGCCACGCTGAGGCAGTGCATGTCTGCCTTGATTTTCGTTACTACCGGCGCCTCGCAGGCGGGTCCACCCAGGTCTTCGGGGGCGTCAAACAGCGATTCCTGGGCCTTGGGCGAGAGCCAGTTGTGGTTGCCGTCCAGGATGACGGTCTGCGGCGTTGTTCCGGATTCCAGCACCTGCCACCAGGCCCGGGTTCCGGCAAGCCGCAGCGCGGCGATCAGCCCCAGGGCATCGATTTCTGCTGCCGACGCGTGCCCCACCCCGTAGGCAAGCGCCCATTTGCGGATCCGCGGCACCAGTGCCTCGCGGGCGGCGGGGGTGAGGAGTTTGCTGTCCCTGACCTTGGAGAGCCCCCGCGGGGCGGCGGCATCGATGACCACCATCCCGACGCTGACGGGTCCGGCCAGGGCTCCGCGGCCCACCTCGTCGCAGCCGGCTACGAAGCGGTGTCCGGCGGCAAGGAAGGAGCGCTCAAACCCGAGGGTGGGAGCTTTGCCGTTCACACCTCCCATTATCGCCCCGTGGGCACGGCCGAAGGACTCGACGCCGAATGCGGTGCGGGGGATGGAACCGGGCGGAAGACATCCGGGTAATTGCCCAGGAACGTGATCCGGTTCAGCGGCCAGGCGATCACCGTGGCCTGACCCTCCACATCGGAGATCGGGACGAAGCCCTTGCCTGGCGTGTTCTGATGGGCACGGGAATCGGCCGATTCATTGCGGTGGTCCCCCATCACCCACAACTCGCCGTCCGGGACAGTGACGTCGAAGGGGGCTGCCGGATCCGCTGGCGGTGAGCCCGGGTAGAGGTAGGGTTCGGTCAGTGCCGCGCCGTTGACGGTGATTTTTCCGACCGCGTCGCAGCAGATCACCCTGTCACCGGGCATCCCGATCACCCTCTTGACCAGATGCTGTTCAGAGTCGTCGGGTAGCAGTCCCACGAAGGTCAGGCCGTCCTTGACCCAGCTGAAGGGGCCCGGGGTTTTGGCCGGGGTAGGCGGCAGCCAGCCCTGGCTGTCCTTGAACACCACCACGTCGCCGCGCTGCAGCGCAAAGGGATGCGGCACCAGCAGGTTCACGAAGATCCGGTCGTTGAGTTCCAGCGTGTTTTCCATCGAGCCGGACGGAATCCAGTAGGCCCGGAAAAGAAAGGTTTTGATCAGGAAGGACAGCACCAGGGCTATCACCACGATGGTGCCGATTTCCCTCAGCCAGCCCAGGGCACCGCCGCGCCACTGGCCGGAACGGCGACGTCGGCTCCCGCCGTCGTCGGACCGGGCCGCGGGCCCGGAGGCTTCCTCCTGCGCCCTCTGGCGGACGGGCTCCCGGTCGTCATGCCACTCCGGCTCCGCGGCCGAGGACGCCGCGGCCGAGGGCTCCTCGCCCGGGGATGCCGCGGCCGAGGGCGCCGCGGCCGAGGGCTCCTCGCCCGGGGATGCCGCTGCCGAGGGCGCCGCGGCCGAGGGTGCCGCCGGCTCCATGGCGGGGCCGGCCTGCCAGCCGGTGGCATCGTCCGCGCCGACGGGTCCTGGCGTATTCTGCGGCATCTACTGTGCGTCCTTCTGGGTAGCCGGTGACGGGGAAGCGGGCAAAATGGTGGTCCGTGGCAGCGACCGGATGCTGCCCAGCGGCCACAGCGTCTGGATGGGCCGGCCGATCACCTTGCCGGTGGAGACCAGGCCGCCTCCGGGGGCACCGAGCAGCGAACGGGAATCAGCGGAAACGGAACGGTGGTCGCCCATCAGCCATAACTTACCCGGTGGAACCACCACATCGAACCTCGTCTCACTCGGAGCATCCCCGGGATAAAGATATCCCTCCTTGATGGGAACTCCGTTAATCTGCAGCCGGCCGTCCGCCGCGCAGCAGTGCACGTGGTCCCCTGCCACCCCCAGCACCCGCTTGACGTAAACGGTGTCGCTGCCGGCAATGCCCAGCCACTCGCCCACGGTATGCGCGGCATCGCCCAGCGGTCCCCTGCCGCTGTCCAGCGGGGCAAAGGAACCGCGTCCGTCAAAAACCACCACATCCCCGCGCCGGATGGGTGTGGAGGAATAGGCCGTCCGGGAGACCAGCACCCGGTCACCGGTCTTGAGCAGCGGATCCATCGAGTCCGACGGGATGTAGTAGACGTCCAGCCAGCAGCTGCGGATCACGGCGGTGATGACCACCACCAGCAGCACGGCCAGAAGCACAAAACGCCAGCCCAGTTTCCTGGGCTGGCGTTCCGCGTGGTTCAAAGCGCGGATCCCTTATTTTGCGGGGATGACGTCGCGCTTTTCCTTGATCTTGGCAGCCTTACCGCGCAGTTCGCGCATGTAGTACAGCTTGGCGCGGCGGACATCGCCCTTGGTGACCAGTTCGATCTTGTCGATGATCGGGGAGTGCACCGGGAAGGTACGCTCCACGCCAACACCGAAGGAGACCTTGCGGACCGTGAACGTTTCGCGGATGCCATCGCCCTGGCGGCCGAGCACGAAGCCCTTGAACACCTGGACGCGGGAGCGGTTGCCTTCAATGATGTTCACGTGAACGTTGAGGGTGTCGCCGGCGCGGAACGCGGGGATGTCGGTGCGCAGGCTGGCTGCGTCGACGGTATCGAGGATGTGCATGTTGTCACTCCTGGTGAACGCCACAGGTCATTCACTTTCGTCACGGCGGCGAAGCCTGCTGGCCCGTGGGCTGCAGGAATCACTGCCGAAGTGAGTTTCTACCGGTCCTTCCGTGAGTGGAAGCCCGGGGTGTTTGGCTGTTGGCTGCGCCTCCCCTGTGGCAGGGGCGAACCCAGTAAACACAAGGCTCAATTCTGCCACATGCGGCTGTGTTCCGGCGAATTGGCTCCTGGTGCGGGTGGGCGGGGTGGAGCTGGAGCTGCGGCTGTCAGAGCGGTTTGAGTTGGCCGCCGACGACGGCGTACCCCAGGTCCGCCAGCGTGGCCCGTTCCGCTTTGGTCAGGGCGGCGGCGTCCAGGGCGGCAATCAGGTCCGGCCGGCGCCGCACCGTGCGGCGCAGCTGCTCGTCGCGGCGGAACCTGGCGATCCTGGCGTGGTTGCCGCTGATCAGCACCTCCGGGATGTCCCGGCCGCGCCAGGAAGACGGTTTTGTGTAGACCGGGTATTCCAGCAGTCCGTCCGCATGCGACTCCTCAACCAGCGACTCCGGATTGCCCACCACCCCGGGCAGCAGCCGTCCGATGGCTTCCACCATCGCCAGCACGGCCACCTCGCCGCCGTTGAGCACGTAGTCCCCCAGACTCACAGGGAGCACCGTGAATCGGTCCGCCGACCATTCGAGCACCCGCTCGTCGATGCCTTCGTAACGTCCGCAGGCAAACACCAGGTGCTCCTCCTCCGCCAGCTGGTAGGCCAGGGCCTGGCTGAAGACCTCACCCGCGGGTGAGGGGACAATGAGCGTGGGGCGTGCGGCCTGTTCAGGCGCGAGCACCGATTCCAGTGCCTGGGCCCACGGCTCGGGCTTCATCACCATCCCGGCGCCGCCGCCGTACGGGGTGTCATCCACCGAGCGGTGCCTGTCGGTGGTGAAGTCGCGCAGGTCGTGTACCCGCAGGTCCAGAATGCCGTCCCGGCGGGCCTTGCCGATCAGGCTCAGCTCCAGCGGCGCCAGGTAGTCGGGGAAGATGCTGATGACATCCAGGCGCATTAGGCCTCGGTATCCCCGGCGCCAGCGTCCGAGTTCAGTTCAAACAGGCCCGGCGGCGGTGTCAGCACTACGTACCCGGCCTCGACGTTGACCTCGGGGACGATCTCGGTGACGAACGGGACCAGGATCTCCTGGCCCTCGGCGCTTTCGATCAGCAGCAGATCCTGCACCGCCATCGTGTTCAGGCCCACCACCTTGCCCACCACCTCGGTGCCGACTCTGGCCTCCAGCCCCACCAGCTCGTGCTCGTACCAGGCGTCCTCGTCGTCGTCGTCGACCTCCTCCGAGTCCACGGACAGCCGCGCTCCGCGCAGCGTTTCGGCCTGGTTGCGGTCCTTGATCTCTTCGAAGCCCAGCAGCAGGATGTCCTTGTTCCAGCGGGCGCTGCGCAGGGTCAGCGGGCCGAGCTTGGCCGGATCCACCAGCAGGTGTGTGCCGGCGGTAAAGCGCTCGTCGGGGGCATCCGTGAGCACCTGGACGGTGACCTCGCCGCGGATGCCGTGCGGTTTGCCGATCCTGGCAACCTGAACCTGCATGGAAACTCCTCGTAAATAGGATCGGCCCCGGCACCGTAGAGGTGCCGGGGCCGGATGCTGTAACGCTGCGGTGCCGGAGTCAGCGGCGGCGGTCGGTGTCGACTACGTCGACGCGGACCGGCTCGCCGCCGGCCAGGGCGGCGATCACGGTGCGCAGGGCCCGCGCGGTGCGTCCCTGCCGTCCGATTACACGGCCCAGGTCATCCTGGTGAACGCGCACCTCGAGGGATTCCCCGCGGCGGTTGTTCTTCACGCTGACCTTGACATCCTCAGGGCTGTCAACGATCCCGCGGACCAAATGCTCCAGCGCCTCGGCCAGCAATTTACTGCGCCTCGGTGGTCTCTGCAGCGGCCTCGGCCGGTGCCTCGTCCTTCTTGGCCTTGGGCGTGATGGCTTCCTTGACGATGACCGAAGACTTCTCCGGTGCTACGAAGCCTTCCTTGGCGACCTTGCTCTTCAAGGTGCCCTCCTGGCCCGGCAGGTTCTTGAACTTCTGCCAGTCACCGGTGATTTTCAGGATCGCGGCGACCGGCTCGCTCGGCTGGGCGCCGACGGAAAGCCAGTACTGCGCCCGCTCGGAGTTGACCTCGATGAACGAGGGCTCCTCGGTCGGGTGGTACTTGCCGATCTCTTCGATGGCACGGCCATCGCGCTTCGTGTGCGAGTCGGCAACGACAATGCGGTAGTACGGTGCGCGCATCTTACCGAAGCGCTTAAGGCGAATCTTTACGGCCACTTTTGTGGTCACTCCTGGTTCTAAAAAGGGGCGAACTCCGTTTCACGCTCCCGTGGGGCGGGCCGATCATCGGGGTTCTCAAGGACAAGATCTTCACACGGAGAGAGGGGCCGCGCGGATCGAGTACCCGTCCATTATGCCAGATCATTCCCAGTCCCCGCGACACGGCGGGGCAAAATGTTCAGGCGTTCCAGAAGTACAGGTTCAGCGCCGTGTCCTGGCCGGCCGCCGCGGCCAGCTCCGATAGCCCGCGCACCAGCGGCTCGGTGACGGCCGCCGTCGTCGACATCTCTTCCGTGCCGGCCCACTGCTGGGCCACGGCGGTGACATCCTCCTGGTCCTCCAGGTCCTTCAGCTCCGCAAACACCGTGGCTAATGGTCCGGGGACCACAAAGAGCGGGTCCAGCTCGATGTCCACCATGCCCAGGGCGCAATCGGTTCCGCCTGCATGGACGGCTTTGGCGGCGATTTCGCCCAGGATCTCAACATCGAGGTCCGTGATGTGCGGGGCGGCCAGCCGCGGGAGACCGACCGCCGGGGACTGGCCCGATTCCAGCGCCCCGGCATGCGCGATCGCCGTACGGTGGTCTGCCACAAAGAATTCCGAAACTGCGGGCATGGCCCTGCCTCCATCCTCGACGCTGCTTCCGGCACCGTACGGTCAGACCTCTACGGTGCCGGGCGGCTGCTAGCTTGCGGCCGCCGCAGGTTCCACAGTAACCCGGATCCGATTCCGCCACGGGTCGTCGAAGACCAGCTCGGCACCCGTATTAGCCGCCTGGACCCCGTGGTGGGTCAACCGCTCCGCCAGGGCTCCGACGTCCTCCTGTCCCGGTACCGTGATCAGCACCTCGCCCAGGCCCAGCGTATTCTTGCGCGGGCCGGCGCCGCGGCTGTTCCAGACATTCATCGCCATGTGGTGGTGGTAGCCGCCGGCGGAGACGAACAGCGCCTGGCCATGCCAGCCGGCGGTCCGCTCAAAGCCGAGGGTGTCAACGTAGAAGTCCTGCGCGGTCTGCACGTCCCCGACCTGGAGGTGGACGTGTCCGACGGCGGCCTGCGCCTGGCGCTGTCCCTCCAGCGCCGCTTCACTGAGGTGCTCCTGCAGGTAGGTCTGCGGCGAGAGGGCAAGGCTATCCATGACGACGGTGCCGTTCTCCCAGTGCCAGGCTGCCCGCGGCCGGTCCCAGTAGAGCTCAATGCCGTTGCCCTCCGGGTCCGTGAAGTAGAACGCCTCGCTGACCAGATGGTCCGCGCTGCCGACAAAGGCCTGGGGTTCATACTGCGCGGCACTGGCCACGGTGGCCGCCAGCGACGCCTGGTCCTCAAACAGCAGCGCGGTATGGAAGAGCCCCGCCTCTGAGCGGCCGGCAGCCTGCAGCCCCGGCGAGGGCGCCAGATGCACCAGCGGCGTGGTGCCGCGCCCCAGGTACAGGCCGCCGTCGGCTTCGGCGACGATGTCAAGGCCCAGGGCCCGCTGGTAGTAATCAGACATGACCTTCATATCCCCGACCTTGAGCATCACGGTGCCCATGGACAGGTCTTTGGACAGCAGGTCCTGGATGTTGGTTTTGTTGGTGATGGTGTTCATTCCGTGCTCCCGACTAGGTGGTGGCCGTCCCGCGGCCTTCACTAGTACTAAATTACTTGAAGCTTCAATTTATTCCTAATCCCCCCGCAGCTGCAGCACCCCCGGACCGGGAGAATGTCCGGTTTCAAAACCGCAGCTGGCGTAGAACGGTGCGTTGGACGGCACACCGGCGAAGGTGCCCAGAGTCATCTGCCGGTATCCTGCCTCCCTGGCCCAGGCGACGGCAGCGTTCACCAGCGCGCGCCGCACCCCTTGTGCAGTGAACGGAGGGAGGACGGAAAGCTGTTCCAGATGGGGCTGGCCGTCGATTTCCTCCAACCGGGCGAATCCTACCGGTGGCCGGCCGGCAACCAGAACGTGCAGCGCGCCGGCGAACTCTTGGACCGTGGCGGCGGGCGGCAGGACCGCGGTGAGCGGACGCCCGTTGACTTCCGCCAGCAGGGTGTCCGATTCCGCCTCAATGGCCGGCAGCAGGGAGAATTCAGCCAGCGCGGCAGGTCGTATTTCCAGCATGGCTTGAGCATATTACCGGGCACCGACAGGGTCAGCGCCTTCGGGGCTGGCCGCGGATGAAGCCGCGGATCAGGCGATCGCCCTCGGGAGTGTCATGGGGGCGGTGGCCGCCGGAGGTGACCCGGTGCACGGCTCCCGTCGCTGCCAGGTAGTCCGCAATTTCCTCGTACAGGGGTTCCCAGCCACCGGTCAGGACCAGGGTGGGGACGCCGGGCACAATATGTAGAGGTGCTTCCCAGGCCGGCGCCTGCAGCCGGAGCCGGCGCGCGTCGCGCCTGGCCTGGTCGGTGGTTAGCTGGCCGGCCCTGGCGGCGAAGGCCATCCGGACAAATTCGCTGTTGAATTCCTCATCCGACATTTCCATCCGCCGCGTATACAACGGCGCCATCAGGTCGTGGTGCGCCTGCGTTGCAGGCAGCTCGGCGGTCAGCGAGAGGCAGGCAGGTTCCACGAGCACCAGCGAATGCACCAGCTTGGGATATTCGACGGCGGCCATCATCGCCGCGATCGCCCCGTAGGCGTGCGCCACGACGTGGCCGCCATATCCCAAGGCGCGCACCACGATGTCCCGGTCCGCTTCGAAATCAGTCGGCAGCGGCTCCGCGGAGGCATCAAAGCCGTGCCGCTTCAGGAATAGGCAGTCAAAGTCGAGCGCCAGCCCGTGCTGCCCCGGCCAGGCCGCAGCGCCGAACGCGCCGGCGCCGTGGACGAACACGATCCGTTCCTTGGTCATTGGTCCACCTTAACCGCGTCCCCCGAAACCGCGTCCCCGGACACTCCGGCTCAACCCACCGCACGGACGCGGCACCGACCTACTTTCCCAGGAACTTCTCGAACCCCTTCGGCAGATTCAGCGAGGATGGGTCAAAGCCGTCCGCACCCTGCTGGCCAAAAGAGGCACCGGTGGGCAGCGACTTGGGGCCGGCAGTGCGGCGTTCCTCGGCCTCGCGCAGCTGCTGCGCGGCCTTGGCCGGGTTGCCGGAGCGGGCCTTCTTCTTAGGCGCGTTCTTGCCGCCCTTGCGTCCGCCGCCGAAGCCGCCGGGGCCGGCCATGCCGGGCATACCCGGAATCCCGCCGCCCTGCGCCATCTTCTTCATCATCTTCTGGGCCTGGCCAAAGCGCTCCAGCAGGCCATTGACCTCCGAGACCTGCACACCGGAACCGCGGGCAATGCGGGCACGGCGGGAGCCATTGATGATCTTGGGGGCTACCCGCTCGTGCGGGGTCATGGACCGGACAATCGCCTCCACCCGGTCGATTTCCCGCTCGTCGAAGTTCTCCAGCTGCTGGCGGATCCCGGCTGCACCGGGCATCATCATCAGCATCTTCTTCATCGATCCCATATTGCGGATCTGCTGCATCTGGGACAGGAAATCATCCAGCGTGAAGTCTTCCTGGTCGGCGAACTTCTTCGCCATCCGGGCCGCTTCTTCCTTGTCCCAGTTCTTCTCCGCCTGCTCAATCAGGGTGAGTACGTCACCCATGTCCAGGATGCGGCTGGCCATCCGGTCCGGGTGGAAGATCTCGAAGTCGTCCAGGCTCTCACCGGTGGAGGCAAACATCACCGGCTTGCCCGTCACGGACGTCACGGAAAGCGCTGCACCGCCGCGCGCATCGCCGTCGAGCTTTGCCAGCACAATGCCCGTAAAGTTCACGCCCTCGTCGAAGGCATGGGCCGTGTTGACGGCGTCCTGGCCGATCATCGCGTCGATGACGAAGAGCACCTCGTCCGGGACGATCGCGGCGCGGATGTCCGCGGCCTGTTGCATCAATTCGGCATCCACGCCGAGGCGGCCTGCGGTGTCCACGATGACGACGTCGTGCAGTTTGGCTCGCGCCTCGGCCACGCCTGCGCGGGCGACGGCGACCGGGTCACCTGTCGCCGACTCGAACTCGGAGCTAACCCCCGGATGCGGAGCGAAAACGGGAACACCGGCGCGCTCCCCGTTGACCTGCAGCTGCTTGACCGCATTGGGACGCTGCAGATCCGCCGCCACCAGCAGCGGGCTGTGACCCTGGCCCTTGAGCCATTTGGACAGCTTTCCGGCCAACGTGGTCTTACCGGCACCCTGCAGGCCGGCCAACATGATGACGGTCGGCGGGTTCTTGGCCAGCCGGATCCGCCTGGTCTCCCCACCCAGGATCGCCACGAGCTCCTCGTTGACGATCTTGACCACCTGCTGGCCCGGATTCAGCGCCGCATTGACCTCCGAGCCCAGGGCACGCTCGCGGATGCGCGCGGTGAATTCACGCACCACCGGCACCGCAACGTCCGCATCCAGCAGGGCACGGCGGATTTCCCGCACCGTGGCGTCAACGTCCGCCTCGGAGAGGCGTCCCTTGCCGCGCAGGTTCTTGAAGGTTGCTGTCAACCGGTCAGATAGTGAGTTGAACACGCGCCGTGTACTTCTTTCCTCAGGATTGCAGGGGATTCAACTACCAAGGATACCAAGCGCCGGCCTGAAATTTCCGCCGGTCAATGGCATGCTGAAAGCGTGACCCAGACAATGACGACGCAGACACCAGCAAGCACCACAAAACCGGAAGCCATCAGGACCCTGCTGATCCTCGGTGCCTCGGGCGACCTGACCGGCCGGCTGCTGCTCCCGGGCATGGGTCGCCTGATCGGGCGCGGCCGCGCCGCCGGAATCACCCTTGCCGGTGCCGGTAGCGACGATTGGACGCAGGAACAGTGGACGGGACGGGTCGCCGACGCCTTCAACGAGGCGGCAGAGACAGCCGGGTCGGTAGGCAAAGCCGCCCTGGAATCCGTGCAGAGGGCCACCAGCTACCACCAACTGGACGTCACGGCGCCGGGCGAGCTCGCCGAGCTGCTCCGCACTGTGCCATCGCCGGTGGCCATCTACTTCGCGCTTCCGCCGGCGGTGAGCCAGAAAGCCTGCGAGGTACTCAAGGCCGGCGACCTCCCGGCGGGCACCCGGCTGGTGATGGAAAAACCCTTTGGCTCCGGTGAAGCCTCCGCCCGGTCCCTGAATGAAACGCTGGCGAAGCTGGTTCCGGAGGACCATATCCACCGGGTGGACCACTTCCTGGGTAAATCCACCGTCTTCAACATCCTGGGTTTGCGCTTTGCCAACCGCCTGCTGGAACCGCTGTGGAATACGAACCACATCGAAAAGGTGGAAATCATCTTCGATGAGGATCTGGCGCTGGAAAACCGGGCCCGCTACTACGACCGGGCCGGCGCCCTGCGGGACATGATCCAGAGCCACCTGCTGCAGATCCTGGCCATCCTGGCGATGGAGCCGCCGGCCACGCTGGAGGAACGCGACGTCCGGGACGGCATCGCCACGGCGCTGCGGGCCAGCAGCATTGATCCGGACTTCGCCGCGAGCACCCGCCGCGCCCGGTACACGGCGGGCAAACTTGGCACCCGGCAGATTCCGGATTACACCGCCGAAGAGGGGGTGGATCCGGCCAACAACACGGAGACCCTGGCCGAGGTTGAGGTACGGGTGCACAACTGGCGCTGGGCCCATGTGCCGTTCATCCTGCGCTCCGGCAAGGCCTTGGGCAAGGCACGGAAGGAAGCGGTCATCACCTACAAGCACGTCCCGCACCTGCCCACCGGGTTCAAGGGAGTGGACAGCCCCACCAAGCTGCACATCGGATTCGGGCCCGACACCCTGCGAATCGACCTGGATGTCAACGGCCCCGGAGACCTGTTCACGCTCAACCGCGTCCGGCTGGAGACGGAGCTGGCCAATGATGAGCTCCTCCCCTACGGCGAGGTCCTGGACAGCGTGCTCAACGGTGATCCGCTGCTCTCGGTCCGCGGTGACACGGCCGAGCAGTGCTGGCGGATTGTTGAGCCGACCCTTGCGGCCTGGGACGCCGACCAGGTGCCGATGCAGGAGTACGCCGCGGGGTCCGGCGGCCCGGCGGACTGGGACACGTCCGGCGCCTGAGCTTCCAGCACAGGCACGACGACGGCGGGACAGCTCCGCTGGGTGGGTGGCCCGCCGTCGTGGCCGGGTCAGACGGCGGCGGCCCCGCGTTCGCCCGTACGGACCCGGACCGCCTCATAAACATCCACTGTCCAGACCTTGCCGTCACCGGCGCGGCCGGTGTTGGAGCTGGAGACGATGACGTCCACGATATCGTCCACCTGCTCTTCGGTGGCCAGGACCTCGATCCGGACCTTCGGGTGCAGGTCCACGGTGTACTCGGCGCCGCGGTAGACCTCGGTGTGACCGCGCTGGCGGCCGTAGCCGTGCGCCCCGCTGACTGTCAGCCCCTGCACGCCGTAGCTCTCCAGGCCGCCGCGGACGTCATCGAGTTTGTCCGGACGGATGATGGCGGTGATGAGTTTCATGCCTGCACCTTACCCTTCGAGATAGTGCCGGCCCCGCTCGTCGCGCCGTGGCCACCGCCGTCGTCGTCGGTCCTGCCTGCAACGGGGGCACCGGACCGCGGCGGGAGGCCACGGTCAACCGGGGAGGAGGAGACGCCGGCACCCACCAGTTCCTCCAGCGGGCGGAAGGAATCCTCCAGGGGATGGAAGCTGCCGCCGATCCGGCCGCCGAAGTCGTAGGCGGTCTCCGCGTGGACGGTGACGTCGATGCCCTCCACCTCATGCTCGGCGGGAATCCGGAAGCCAATGGTCTTCTGGATGATCCAACCCACGACGAAGGCAATCACGAACGAGTAGAGCAGGACCGCGAAGGAGCCGATGGCCTGCTTGCCCAGTTGGGCAAAGCCGCCGCCGTAGAACAGCCCGGTGACGGCCGCCGGCGATCCCGGGTCCGCGGCCAGCCCGATGAACAGGGTCCCGAAGAGCCCGCCGACCAGGTGTACGCCGACGACGTCCAGCGAGTCGTCGAAGCCCAGCCTGTACTTCAGCCCGACGGCGAAGGCACATACCGCCCCGGCCAGCAGGCCCAAGACCATGGACCACATCGGGGTCAGCGCCGAACAGGCCGGCGTAATGGCCACCAGGCCGGCAACCGCACCGGAAGCGGCGCCCAGGGAGGTGGCGTGCCCGTCGCGCAGCTTCTCCACGATCAGCCAGCCCAGGGTTGCGGCCGCCGGGGCAGCGAGCGTGTTGATCCAGGCATAGGCGGCAACACCGTTGGCGCCCAGCGCCGAACCGGCGTTGAAGCCGAACCAGCCGAACCAGAGCAGGCCGGCACCGAGCATCACGAACGGCATGTTGTGCGGGCGGTGGCTGGGATCCTTGCCGAATCCCCGACGCTTGCCCAGCACCAAAGCCAGCGCCAGCGCCGCGGCACCAGCGTTGATGTGCACGGCGGTTCCGCCGGCAAAATCCACCACGCCCAGCCCCTGGCCGATCCAGCCGCCGATCGGGTTGCCCTTGGCATCCTTGTTGAAGTCGAAGACCCAGTGCGCCACCGGGAAGTAGACCAGCGTGATCCAAATGCCGCCAAAGAGCATCCAGGCGCCAAACTTGGCGCGGTCGGCGATCGCGCCGGAGATCAGCGCCATGGTGATGATGGCGAAGACGGCCTGGAAGCCGACGAAGGCCATTTCCGGGATGGTGCCCACCAGAGGCATGTTGGCTCCGGTGCTCAGGACGCCCTGCAGGCCGAACTTTTGGAAAGGGTTGCCGAGCAGACCCGCGAAGGCGTCGGTGCCGAAAGCGGTGGAGTATCCGTAGAGGACCCAAAGCACACCGACCAGGGCGATGGCGCCGAAGCTCATCATCATCATGTTCAGCACGCCCTTGGCCCGGGTCATGCCGCCGTAGAAGAACGCCAGTCCGGGGGTCATCAGCAGAACCAAAGCGGCGGAGGCCAAAACCCACGCTGTGTCGCCAGTGTTCATGGTGCCTGCCCTTTCTTGTAGACAAGTTATTGCGGCTGCGCCGTCCCGATGGAATGTGGAAGCGTGCGGCGTGTGCAATGCGGTCTCTACAAGATTGGCTGGCCCGTGTTTCGCGTGCACGGGCTAAAGATTGCCATCCTGTTACATCAGGGGCGGCAAGGTAAAAGGTGCGTGACCGGAATGTTTCCGGCAGGTAACGGGTAGGCTCCGCTCTCCGGAGACCTAGGCTAGGCCGAGGAATACCACGAGAGCGCGTGAGAGGGCGAGCATGTCTATATCAGTGACCTCCGCGATCCGCTCACCAAGCTTGGCGCAGGGCACGGTGGTGTCATCCTGAACCACGAGCACCGGGAGGGATTTGCCGGCGTAGTGTTTGCCAGCGGCGGCGGTCCAGAGTTCGCCGCGTCTCACTCCTGATCCTCGTCCCTTCCATCCCCGTCGAACCACGAGATTGCGTCGACGAACCTCTGGTCCTCTCGCTCATAGGGGCTTGCGGCCGCCAGGGCAGACTGCCTGTGGGCCTCGGCGGCGAATCCGGGGGCCCGAACGTCGGGCACCCAGCGTTACATGTAACAGTCCGGGAGCTCAACAAAGCGCGTCGACCCTTCGACCCTTCGTAGTGCCCCTCGCCGGCTGATTGGTATACTTTGAGTATGACCCAGTCGACTACCACCATCAAGGTTCCCAAGACACTGCGGGACCGCATCGCCACGCGGGCACAGAGTGAGCACGTGACGCTCGCGGCTGTCATTGCTGATGCTCTGGACGCGGCGGATGAACGTTCCTTTTGGAGGTCCGTGCGCGAGGAAAACGCCTCACTCACGGCAGAGCAACGGGGCGAGTACTTCCACAATTCCTCCGGTCTGGAGAACCTCGCCGACGACGAGGACGATGTCCTGAGTGCCGAAGGCCGCTGGTGAGGCGCGGCGAGATCTATTTAGCCGATCTCGGTGCTCCCGTCGGTCATGAGCAGTCGCTTCGGCGTCCAGTCGTCTTCGTCAGCGCCCAGCCGTGGCTCGACTCCCATCCCCCCGTGATAACTGTCGTCCCCGTGACGCGGACGTACCGCGGCCGCTCCACCCACCTCGAAATTGAACCCGGTTCCTCCGGTCTCAGCGCGGTGAGCTATGTCCGATGCGAGGACATTCGTGCTGTCTCGCCCTTGCGGCTCGAACGCAGGCTCGGACGCGTTGACGACGTCGTCCTGCTCAAAATAGATCTGATGCTCAAGCGGCTGCTCGGACTGTAGCGGTTGGTTCCGAAGACCGGACCGGCGGTTGGTTGCGGGCCCCGGCGGTCAGTTCAGCAGGGCGTCCACGAAGTTCTCGGCGTCGAACGGCGCCAGGTCATCCGCGCCCTCGCCCAGGCCCACCAGCTTCACCGGAACGCCCAGGCTCCGCTGGATGGCGACGACGATGCCGCCTTTGGCGGTCCCGTCGAGTTTGGTGAGCACAATGCCGGTGATATTGACGACGTCGGCAAACACCTTGGCCTGTGAGAGCCCGTTCTGGCCCGTGGTTGCGTCCAGGACCAGGAGCACCTCGTCCACGGTGGCCTGCTTTTCGATGACGCGCTTGACCTTGCCCAGCTCGTCCATCAGGCCCACCTTGTTCTGCAGCCGGCCGGCTGTGTCGATCATGACGACGTCGACCTCCTGGTCGATGCCGGCCTTGACGGCCTCGAAGGCAACCGACGCAGGGTCCGCCCCGTCGACGTCGGACTTCACCGTGGGCACGCCGACGCGTTGTCCCCAGGTTGCCAACTGCTCCGCCGCGGCCGCGCGGAAGGTGTCCGCAGCCCCCAGCAGCACATCCTTGTCCTCGGCCACCAGCACACGGGCCAACTTGCCGACCGTAGTGGTTTTACCGACGCCGTTCACGCCCACCACCATCATGACGGCGGGCCGGTCCACATGCCTGTCGATGTTCAGCGACCGGTCCATCGACGGATCCACCAGCTTGACCAGTTCCTCGCGCAGCATGGCCTGAACCTCGGCCGGATTCCGGCTTCCCAGCGCCTTCACCCGCGCCCGCAGGGCCTCCACCAGCTGCATGGTCGGCTCGGTGCCGATGTCAGCGAGCAGCAGGGTCTCCTCGATCTCATCCCAGACGGATTCATCAATGCTGTCCCTCGACAGCAGCGCCAGCAGGCCCTTGCCGAGTGCGTTGTTGGACTTGGCCAGGCGGGCCCGTAGCCGGACCAGACGGCCCTCCACCGGCGCCGGAGTCTCCACGGTAGGCAGGGTTTCCAGGGCGGAGAGGTCATCTTCGACCTCCACCTGCTCCCCTGGGGCCCGTGGCCGCGGCGGCGCCTCCACCGTCTCCGGCCGGTCCTCCAGCAGCGTTCCGGCGGAAGCACCCGGCGCCGGATCATTCGCATCGCGGGTACTGCCGTAGACATCTCTGCTGCGGCGGGCCTTCAGGAAGACCGGAATCAGGCCGCCAATAACCGCCAAGGCAATAACGATGTACAGGATGATCAGGAGGGTCTCATTCACATCACCTAGCTTCTCACATAGCCAGGCGCCGGTCGGGGGCATAATGGCGGCGTCAGGCAGCCTTTCTGTGCGAGACTCGGAACATCATGGTCAGTCGATTCAGCCGCGATAGGGCTCCCTCCGGCACGCCCCGGGCCACCGTTTCAAGGCACGACGGCGGCGCTCCTCTGGATGCTCCCGCCACCTCCGCATCGGGCTCAGCGGGCAACGCTCCGGCCAAGCCACCGCTGACGCGCGAAATCTGGGTGCTGATCGCCGCAGCCTTCGTGATTGCGGTGGGCTACGGCCTGGTGGCGCCCGTGCTGCCCCAGTTCGCGCACAGCTTCGACGTCTCGGTCAGCGCCGCGGCGGTGGTCATAAGCGCCTTCGCCTTTACCCGGCTGGTGTTCGCACCGATGTCTGGGGCGTTCGTGGAGAAGTTTGGCGAGCGCTGGGTGTACATCGCCGGCATTCTGATCGTCGCCCTCTCCTCCGCGGCCTGTGCCTTCGCCCAGGACTACTGGCAGTTGCTGATCTACCGCGGGCTGGGCGGCATCGGATCCACCATGTTCACCGTCGCCGCGATGGGGCTGCTGGTCCGACTCGCCCCGCCAACCGGCCGCGGCCGAGTCACCAGTGCCTACGCCGGGTCGTTCCTTTTGGGCGGCATCGCCGGACCGGCCATCGGAGGCCTGCTGGCCGGTTTCGGCCTACAACTGCCCTTCCTGGTCTACGCCGCGGCCCTGGTGCTGGCCGCCGTCGTGGTTGCCACGCAGCTCCATCCGGCTATCAGAACCGCAAACGACGCACGCCGGCCGGAGCCCGAAGTACCAGTCCGGGTGCCGCCAGCGCTGGCGCAGGCGGCTGCCGAACCGCTCCAGCGGGCTCCCGGACCGGAGCGAGTGCCGGCCCCGCCGATGGCATTCCGTGAGGCTCTGGCCTACGGCAGTTACCGCGCAGCCCTGGTCTCCGCCTTCGCCAACGGCTGGTCCGCCTTCGGGATCCGAATGGCTTTGGTGCCGCTCTTCGCCACAGTCGCCCTGCACGGCGGTCCGGAGGTGGCCGGGCTGGCCCTGGCCGTCTTCGCGATCGGCACCGGCGTGGCCCTGACGTTCTCCGGCAGGCTGGCGGACAGCTGGGGCCGCAAACCCATGGTCATCTCCGGGTTGGTGGTTAACACCGCAGCCATGGCCGTGCTGGGCCTGACAACCACCATCCCGCTCTTCCTGGTGGTCTCGGCAATTGCCGGCATTGGCAGCGGACTCTTCGGGCCAGCCCAGCAGGCGTCAGTGGCCGACGTAATTGGCAACGAGCGTTCCGGCGGCAAGGTGCTGGCCGCCTTCCAGATGAGCCAGGACTTCGGCACCATCCTGGGGCCCATCATCGCCGGCGCCGTCATCGACGCCGTCTCCTATGGCCCCGCCTTCGCCATGGCCGCTGTCACGGGGGCCATTGCCGTAGGCTTCTGGCTGGCCGCCAGCGAAACCGCACGCACCCGCGACTCCTGACACACGCCTCCGGGACTCCTGGCAGACACCCTTGGGACTCCTGACAAGCACCCCTGGGACTCCTGACAAGCAACCCCTGGGGCTCCTGACAAGCGCCTCTGCCGCCCCTGACGCCTACGGGATTGGCAGCCATGGTTTGCTAGCGCGGGAACCCGATTTCTGACCTGCATGCCGGAACGATTTCTGACCCGCATGCCGGAACGATCTCTGACCCGCAGGCAGTGCAGCCAGTGCTTGCACTGCTTGCACTGCATGCGCGTTGGAAAAAGAGGCGTCACTGTCCTGTGGGTCGCTAAGGCTCCTGGAGACGCCAACCCACGTCGGGTTCCGCGCTCTGGCCCACGGGCGTTAGCCGACGTCCGCGCCGAGGCGTTGGCTGATCACGGTGGAGACGCCGTCACCGCGCATCGTCACCCCGTAGAGTGCGTCCGCCACCTCCATGGTCCGCTTCTGGTGCGTGATGACAATCAGTTGGCTGGATTCGCGCAGTTCCTCGAAGATGGTGATCAGCCGTCCCAGGTTGGTGTCGTCCAGGGCCGCCTCCACCTCGTCCATGACGTAGAACGGGGACGGCCGGGCCTTGAAAATGGCCACCAGCAGGGCGACGGCGGTCAGCGAGCGTTCGCCGCCGGAGAGCAGGGAGAGCCGCTTGATCCGCTTGCCGGCCGGGCGGGCCTCCACCTCGATTCCGGTGGTCAGCATGTCCGCCGGGTCGGTGAGCACCAGCCGCCCTTCACCGCCGGGGAACAACCGACCAAAGACACGTTCAAACTGGGCCGCGGTGTCTGTGTAGGCCGCGGTGAAGACCTGCACCACCCGCTCGTCCACTTCGCGGATAATATCCAGCAGATCCTTGCGGCTGGATTTCAGGTCCTCCAGTTGGGTACTCAGGAACTGGTGGCGTTCCTCCAGCGCGGCGAATTCCTCCAGCGCCAGCGGGTTCACCTTGCCCAGGGCGGCCAGGTCGCGTTCGGCGCGCCGCAGCCGTTTCTCCTGGTCCTGGCGCACAAAGGGAATGCCCTCGCGGATCTCGTTGCCGTGTTCGTCCACGGGCGCCCGCAGCGCGGCCCACTTGTCGATGATCTCGCCCGGGCCCAGCGGCACCAGCGTGTCCGGCCCGTACTCGTTCACCAGATGTTCGGCTGTGAGTCCCAGTTCCTCAATGGCCCGGTTTTCCAGGGCTTCGATCCGCAGCCGCTGCTGCGTCCTGGCCAGCTCGTCCCGGTGCACTGAATCCGTCAGTTCCGCCATTTCCAGCGCAAACTTCCCGTTCTGCGCGCGGATCCCGGCCAGTTCCTGATCCCGGACGGCGCGGACCTCCTCTGCGGCGTCTCTCTCGTGCGCGGCCAGCTCCAAGGACATATCGATGGAGGCCAGCAGCCTTTCCACGCCGTGGCCGACGGCCGCGGCCTTGCGCGCCTGGAACTGCCGGTGCCGCGCGCGTTCCGCAGCTTGGATACGGGCCCGGCGTTCGGTCTCCGCGGCGCGTTCCAGCGATGCCGCACGGTTGGACACAGCGGTCAGTTGTTCTTCCGCCGAGCGGAGCGCCAATCGTGCCTCCATTTCCGCTGCGCGGGCGGCCGTGGCGGCAGCCGCGAGCCTGTCCCGCTGCTCGGTGGACGGCTCCTGGTCCGCGGGCGCCTGCTGGGCTGCGGCCAGCCGCTCGGCGACGGCCGCGAGCGCTGCCTGCTCGGTGCCGATGCTGGCCTCGGCCGTCGCCAGCAGTGCCGCCAGCCGTTGGCTCTCACCCACAGCCGAGCGCAGCGTCGATCCCAGCTGGCCCAGCCGCTCGGTCACGGCTGCCAGACGCGCGTCGGAGTCATGCAGCATGGCCAGCGCCGCGTCCGCCCGCACCTGCGCTTCCTCTCGGCGTGCCGCGGCGCCGGCGAGCGCGAATTGCACCCGTTCCCCCTCCGCCTTCGCGCGCTCCAGCCGTTCCACGGTTTCATCCACTGCCGCCTGGACCTCCAGCAGCGACGGGGCGCTGGCGGATCCGCCGCGGACAACGTACGGGGTAAACACGTCCCCGGCCAGGGTGACAGCGGTCAGTCCGGGGTGCCGGTCAATGACCGCCCGGGCCGCGTCCAGATCTCCGACGACGACGACGTCCGCCAGCAGGACGGCGAGAACGGCAGAGAGGCCATCGCGGGCAGAGACGAGGTCGGCGGCGAAGTCTGCGCCCTCGATCAGGGGCCGGGCCGCCGGAGCCGACGCCGCAGCAGAGGTGTGGCCTGCTGCGGAGGTGGTTGCGACGGCCGAGGTAGCCTTGCCGCTGGTCTCGTTGGACCGAGAGGCCTCGACGGGCTGCGGCCCGGTGATGATCAGCTCAACCCGGCCCGCATCCTCCCGCTTCATCATTTCCAGCGCCGCGACCGCAGGGCCGGGGCCGGACACGGCAACCGCATTGGCGGCCGACCCCAGGGCCGCGGCAATCGCCGTCTCGTAGCCGGCCTTCACGGTCATCAGGTCCGAGACCGCGCTGAGCAACCCGTCCGCGCCGGAGGCCAGCAGCACTGCGGACCCGTCCTTGCGGCGCAATCCGACCTCCAGCGCATCCCGGCGCGCGGTCAGCGCATCGCGTTCGCGCTCGGCGGCGCGCTGCCGCTCCGTCAGCTCCGCGATCTCCGCCAGCACGTTCTCCAGCGCGTCGCTGGCATCCTCATAGTCCGCGTCGAGGCCCTCCTCGCCCTCCTCGGCGCCAGCCACCTGCGATTCCAGCGCCTCGAACTCCTGCTGTGCCGCCCGCCGTCGTTCCTCTCCCGACGCCATCGACGTGCGCAGCCGGCCCAGCTCGGCCTCCGCGGACTCCACCCGCGAGCGCGCCGCGCCCACCTGGCCGGCCAGTCTGGCCAGGCCTTCGCGCCGGTCCGCGGCCGCCCGCAGAATCATGGTCAGGCGCTTGTCCTCCGCAGCGGCTGCCCATTCGGCCTCAGTTTTGGCCTCGACCGCGTCCTCCAGGGCTCCCCGGCGCGCCAGGATGTCCTCCTCGAGTTCCGCCTGTTCGGCGCGCACCCGTGCCGCCTGTCCCGCCAGCCGTTCCGGATCCCGGCCCGGCTCCGGGGCAGCATCGGCGGCCCCCAGCAGCCGCCGTCGTTCCCCCGCCAGATTCCCCAGCGAGCGCACCCGCTCCCGGGTGGAGGAAAGCTGGTACCAGGCATCGCGTGCCGCATTCAGAGCAGGCGTGGCCGCGGCGGCCAACTGCTCCAGCTCCGCCTGACGGTGCCGGCCCTCTTCCAGCGCCTTCTCCACGTCCACACGCCGGGCCTTCAGCGCCGTTTCATCCGCCACGTCTTGCTCCAGTGCAGTGCGGAGCTGGACCAGGTCATCGGCCAGCAGCCGGGCACGGGCGTCCCGGACCTCGAACTGCACCGTCTGCGCCCGGCGTGCCACCTCCGCCTGCTTGCCCAGCGGCGTGAGCTGGCGGCGGAGCTCCCCGGTCAGATCCGTCAGCCGGGTCAGGTTGGCCTGCATGGCCTCCAGCTTGCGCAGCGTCTTTTCCTTGCGCCTGCGGTGCTTGAGGATTCCGGCTGCCTCCTCGATGAAGCCCCGCCTGTCCTCCGGAGTGGCATGGAGCACCTTGTCCAGCTGGCCCTGGCCGACAATGACGTGCATTTCCTTGCCCAGGCCGGAGTCGGAGAGCAGTTCCTGGATGTCAAGCAACCGGCAGCCCGTGCCGTTGATGGCGTACTCGGAGCCGCCCGTTCGGAAGAGCGTGCGGGAAATGGTGACTTCGCTGTAGTCGATCGGCAGTGCGCCGTCGGCATTGTCGATGGTCAGAGACACCTGTGCCCGGCCCAGCGGGGGTCGGCCGGACGTGCCGGCAAAGATGACGTCTTCCATCTTTCCGCCGCGGAGCGTTTTGGCGCCTTGCTCGCCCATAACCCAGGCCAGGGCGTCCACCACGTTGGACTTGCCGGAGCCGTTCGGGCCCACCACCGCGGTCACGCCCGGTTCAAAGTCAAAGGTCGTCGCGGACGCGAAGGACTTGAACCCCCTGACGGTCAGACTCTTCAGGTGCAAGTGATCCGTCTCTCCTGGCTCGGGGTGATGTTCGGCTGATGTGATGGGCGGTGCGGGCAACCACCCCTAAATCTACTGCCTCCTCAGGCCTATCCCGGGCATCTGCGATGGATCCGGAGCCCATTCCGGTGGGAAGCATGCCAAGGCGCGCATATGCGCTCAGGTGGGCCGGGAATGCATAGTTAATACTTATACCCGCAAGTAGTCTCCTTCGCGGGGCTCACACCCGGGCAAATCAGCCGGACGGACAGGGGCTTGACATTGATTGGCAACGCGACATTTCGGCACAGCAATACGTCTTTGCTGGCAGTGAGCAGCGTCGAGGCGCCGGTCATCGTCCGCTCCGAAGACTTTGACCGCCATCTGGCCCCCACGCTGCGCCGGCTGCGCTTTCCCGGCCGGCTGCTGGAGCGCGTGGCGGGGGTGAGCCAGCGGCGATGGTGGGCGCAGGGCACCTCGTTCGACGACGCCGCGGTGGAGGCAGGTGCCAAGGCCCTGGCCGAATCCGGCGTCGAACCCGCCGACGTCGGACTGCTGATCAACACCTCCGTGACCCGCCGGAACCTGGAACCCTCCGTTGCGGTGAAGGTCCACCACGAACTGGGACTGCCGTCGTCGGCGATGAATTTTGACCTGGCCAACGCCTGCCTGGGCTTTGTCAACGGGATGACCCTGGCCGCCAATCTGATCGACTCCGGGCAGATCCGCTACGCCGTGATTGTCAACGGCGAGGATTCCCAGGCCGTCCAGGAGGCGACCCTTGAACGCCTGCAGCGCCCTGACTCCACCCGGGCGGACTTCAACCGCGAATTCGCGACGCTGACGCTGGGATCCGGCGCGGCCGCCGCCGTCCTGGGCCCCAGCAGCGACCACCCCGGATCACACCGCGTCCTGGGCGGGGTCTCCCGCGCCGGCACCGAGCACCACGAACTGTGCGTGGGCGGCGTGGACGGCATGCACACGGACACCAAGGGTCTGCTGGAAGGCGGGCTAAAGCTGGTGGTCGACGCCTGGCGTGAGGCGCAGCCGGAATGGGACTGGGCATCCATGGACCGCTACGTCACGCACCAGGTCTCCAACGCCTACACCCAGGCCATCATCGAAGCCATCGATCTGGACCCGGACCGCGTCCCCATCACCTTCCCGCACTGGGGCAACGTCGGGCCCGCCTCGCTGCCTATGACGCTGGCCTCCCAGGCGCAGTCCCTCAGCCCGGGTGACCGGGTGCTGTGCATGGGCGTGGGCTCCGGCCTGAACACCGCCATGGTGGAAATCGTTTGGTAACCACGCACCGGCCGCACTGGCCCGGGGTCGATCCGGCCTGGTCCCGGCACGTCGACGTCCCCTCCACTGCCGCCGCGGACCCCGCCGGAACCACGCACCGCTGGCACGTGCTGGACAACGGCCCAGCCCTGGCCGAACTGGGAGTGGAACCGGCCGGCACCCTGCTGTGCGTGCACGGCAACCCCACCTGGTCCTACCTCTGGCGCACCCTATTGGCCGCGGGGACGTCCCCGAAGCGGCCCTGGCGGGTGGTGGCCGTGGACCAGCTGGACATGGGCTTTTCGGTCCGCACCGGACGGATGCGCCGGCTCGCGGACCGGATCACAGACCTGGGCGACCTGACCGAGGCCCTGGGCCTGACCGGGCCGATCATCACCGTTGGGCATGACTGGGGCGGGGTGATCAGTCTGGGCTGGGCGCTGGCGCACCGCACGCAGCTGGCCGGCGTGGTGCTGACCAACACGGCGGTCCACCAGCCGCCGCAGTACCCTATTCCCCCGGCCCTGCGGCTTGCCCTGCATCCGGCGGTCCATTCCTGGGGCACGACGACGACGGCAGCCTTCCTGCGCGTCACGCACGCCTTGGCCCACCCGCGGCTACGCCGCGAGGTGGCCGCGGCTCTGATGTCCCCCTACCGCAACCCGGCCCGGCGGGCCGGCGTAGGGAACTTCGTGGCGGACATTCCCGTGGACCCCTCGCATCCCAGCTTCGCCGCGCTGAACGGCGTTGCCGAGGGGATCCGGTCCCTGGACGTTCCCGCGCTGCTGCTGTGGGGGCCACGGGATCCGATCTTCTCCGACCGCTACCTGCGCGACCTGCTGGACCGGCTGCCGGAGGCCAGGGTGCACCGCTTTGAGGGCGCCGGGCATCTGCTGGCCGAGGACGTGGATGTGGCGGGAGCGGTGTTCAGCTGGCTGGGGGACGTGTTTGACGGAGGGACGGTGCCGGCTGGCCCTACGCCGGCCCTGGATGCCGGCGAGGCAAGCCCGAGGGCTGCGGATACCGGGACGGCAGACCCGGACGCCATCGCCGCGCCGGGTGCCACTGTCACCGGCATCGACACCGCCGGCATCGACACCGCCGGCACCGGCACCGCCGCCGGTGAGTACGTCCCGCTCTGGTCCGAGCTGGACCGACGCTCCAGCGACAGCGCGCCAGCCGTAGTGGACATGGCGCCGCTCGAGCCAGCTGCAGTCACAGCTCCTGCGGCGGAAGCCACCGCCGGAGCACGCGTGCTGAGCTGGGCCGAGCTGTCCGCCGAGGTTGACCGGCTGACACACGGGCTGACCGCCGCCGGCGTCCGACCGGGCCAGCGAATCAGCCTGCTGGTGCCGCCGGGGTCCGTGCTGACCGCGCTGATCTATGCCTGCCTGCGCCTCGGTGCGGTGATTGTGCTGGCCGACGCGGGTCTGGGCGCGCGTGGGTTGAGCCGTGCGGTCAAGGGTGCCGGACCGGATTTCGTCATCGGCATCGACCGTGCCCTTCTGGCCGCCCGCGTCTTTGGCTGGCCCGGGCAACGCATCAGCGTCGCGGAACTTCCGGCTGTGCGGCGGAAGCTGCTCGGGGTTGAGCTGTCACTGGAAGGCATGTCTGCAGCCGCACAGTCGGATCCCAACGCCGCCGCCCTTGCGCCGGAATCCGGTCCCGCCACCTATGCCGCAACCCTGCCTCCGGAACCCAACCCCGATGCCACCGCGGCCGTCCTCTTCACCTCCGGCTCCACCGGTCCGGCCAAGGGCGTACTGTACACACACCGCCAGCTCGCGGCAATGCGGGACACCCTCGCGGCGACGTACAAGCTGATGGCGGGAACCTCGCTGGTGGCCGGCTTCGCACCCTTCGCGCTGCTGGGACCGGCCCTCGGTGCCACCTCGGTGACGCCGGCTATGGATGTCACGGCCCCCAAGACGCTCACGGCCCGGGCCCTCGCTGCCGCGGCTGCCGCCGTCCAGGCAACGGTCGTTTTCCTCTCCCCCGCCGCGCTGCGCAACGTGCTGGCCACAGCGGCAGACCTTTCCGCCAGGGACCGCGAAGCCCTGGACAAGGTTTCGCTGCTGCTCTCCGCCGGCGCCCCGGTGCCGTCGTCACTCCTGAAGGCCGCGGCTGAGCTGATGCCCAACGCGCGTCTGCACACCCCATACGGTATGACCGAGGCTCTTCCGGTCACGGACATTGAGCTTCAGGAGATCCTGGCGGCAGAAGCGGACGCCGGTGCCGACGAAGTCCCCGGCGCGGGAAACGGCGTCTGCGTCGGCTCCGCCGTTCCGGGAGCCTCGGTGGCCATCAGCGCCTTGGATGCTGCGGGTGAACCCGTTGCAGGGCTGACGACCGCGGCCGGCCTCACAGGCGAAATCGTCGTCCGTGCCCCCCACGTCAAGGACGGCTATGACCGGCTCTGGCTCACCCAGCGGGTCAGCGCCCGCAATCCCGGCTGGCACCGGACCGGCGACGTGGGCCATCTGGATGCCCATGGCAGGCTATGGGTCGAGGGCCGGCTGGCCCACATCATCACGACGGCCGACGGCGTCCTGACCCCTGTCAGCATCGAGCAACTGGTTGAGGACGTGCCGGGGGTCGGGCGTGCCGGCGCCGTAGGCGTCGGCCCCGCCGGACGCCAGGTGGCAGTCGCCGTCGTCGAAACCTCCCCGGCGGCCGCGCGTCCGGCTCTGGCGCCAGCCGAGCTGTCCGAGCGGATCCGGAACGCCCTGGCTTCCGCGGATGGCCCGCGGATTGCCGCCGTGCTGACCGTCCCGGAACTGCCCACCGACGTCCGGCACAATGCCAAGGTGGACCGTGCCCGTCTCGCCGCGTGGGCCGGACGTGCTCTGGCCGGCGGCAGGATGGGCAGGCCGTGACCGTTCTGGTCACCGGAACAGCCGCTGCACCGGGTGGCCGGACGGCCAGGCCGTGACGGTTCTGGTCACCGGCGCCAGCGGCCTGCTCGGCGGCGCCGTTGCCCGGCTGCTGCTGGAACGCGGCCACCGGGTCCGCACTTTCCAGCGCCGCCCCGCCGGTATCGGCGGCGCCGGGGACTCGCTGGGGTCGCTCACCGATCCGGCCGCTGTTAAACGGGCGGTTGACGGTGTCGACAGCGTGATCCACCTTGCCGCCAAGGTTTCCTTTGCGGGGCCGGAAGGGGAATTCCGGCAGGTCAACGTAGAGGGGACCGAAACACTGCTCGCCTCAGCCAAGGCCGCCGGCGTACACGACTTTGTCTTCGTTTCCTCACCGTCGGTGGCGCACTTCGGGTCCTCCATCATCGGCGCGGGCGCCGGAACCGCAGATCCTGAACTGGCCCGCGGAAACTATGCCCGCACCAAGGCCGCCGCCGAGCTGCTGGCATTGGCCGAAGATGGACCGGACTTCCGGGTAACGGCGGTGCGCCCGCACATCGTGTGGGGTCCCGGCGACACCCAACTGGTGGAGCGCTTGCTGGAACGCGCCCGCGCCGGACGCCTGCCGCTGCTGGGTCACGGCGCAGCACTGATCGACACCACCTACGTGGACAACGCGGCCACCGCCATCGCCGCAGCATTGGACCGGATGGATCATGCGCACGGCCAGGCACTGGTGGTCACCAACGGCGAGCCGAGGCCGGTCGGCGAGCTGATTTCGCAGATCTGTACAGCCGGCGGCGCTCCTGCACCCCGGCTTCGCGTTCCAGGCTCGCTGGCACGCGCCGCCGGTGGCGTGGTGGAGATGCTCTGGAACGTGCGTCCGGGTCAGGACGAGCCCCCTATGACGCGTTTCCTAGCGGAGCAGCTTTCCACCGCGCACTGGTTCGACCAGCGGCAGACCCGCCGGGTGCTGGATTGGGAGCCCGCCGTGAGCCTGGATGAGGGCCTGCATCGGCTGGCCATCCACTACCGCAGCTGAGGATGCACCCACCGCAGCTGCGGGTGCACCGGAAGGGCCCGCAGTCATAGGTCATTGTTGGAACACGCAGGCACTGCCAGCAATGCATCCGTTGCTGGCAGTGCATGCGCCCCGGTTCGGTTCCTACCAGCGGCCTCTGCGGGGGCGCGGCTGGCAGACCGGGCAGGTGTAGGAGGACCTGTTCATGAAGGTGTCCCGCCGGATCCGCGTCTCCAGACCCAGTTCCGCGCAGCGCAGGCAGGGCTGGCCCTCTCGTCCATAGGCGTTCAGGGAGCGTTCGAAGTAGCCGGAGGCTCCGTTGACGTTGACGTAGAGCGAATCGAAACTGGTACCGCCGGCGTCCAGCGCCCGCCGCATGACCTCCTGGCTGGCACGGACCACCCGCTCGGCTTCGGAACGCCGAAGGGTGTCGGTGGGCCTGGCGAAGTGGAGCTTGGCCGCCCACAGCGCCTCGTCGGCGTAGATGTTGCCGATGCCGGAGACCAGACTCTGGTCCAGCAGGGCGCGCTTGAGGCCGGTCTTCCGTGCCCGCAGCTTTCGGTAGAAGGCGTCCATGGAGAAGTCCGGATCCAGCGGGTCGCGGGCGATATGGGCCGCCTCGGCCGCGATCAGGGGCAGTCCCGCGAGGTGGATTCCTCCACCTGGTTCGTTTTCACGCGTGCTTGCAAGGCTTGCATTGCCATCACTGGATGCATTGCAAGCGTCATTCTTGAAGTCCCCTTGGCTCCCGGACTGCCCGCCGGGGAGTCCGTCCGCCGTGGGCACCAGTGAGGTGACGAACAGCCCGCCGAAGATGCGCTGGTCAACAAAGCGCAGCTGGTCCGGCGCGCCCTCCTGCGGGGACAGCGTCAGCAGTACCTTAAGGTGTTTCTCGTGCGGCTGGGAGGGATCCTGCATCAGCAGCTGGCCGCTCATGCCCAGGTGCGCCATCAGCGCCGTGTGCGGCTGGGGCAGGCCGTCGGCGGGCAAGCCAGGGACGCCGTCGTCGGCCAAGCCGGAGACGCCGTCGTCGTCGGCCAAGGGCATCCAGAGGAACTTGCCGCGGCGCACCACGTCCAGGATCCGCGCACCCAAGAGGTTGCCCCGGAAGTCCTCGATGCCCAGTGAATGCCGGCGCACGGAGCGGGGGTCCAGGACGTCGACGGCGGTGATGGTGCGGCCGACTGCCCAATGGGAGAGCCCGCGGCGGACCACCTCGACCTCAGGCAGTTCGGGCATGCGTTCCTCAGGCCTCGGAGGCAGACGAGGAGTCGGTTGCGGCGGCAGAGACGGAGGAGTCGGCTGCAGCGGCAGAGACGGAGAGGGCGGCGACGGCGGACGAGCCCGCTGGCTGCAGGGTCTTCCAGGCGTCCGCGGCGGCCTCCTGCTCGGCTTCCTTCTTGGAATTACCCCGGCCGGTGCCGTACGGCGTCCCACCAATCAGCAGCGTCGCCTCGAAGGTCCGCGCATGGTCCGGGCCGTTGCCCTGCACCGCGTAGACCACCGGGCCCAGATGTCGGCCCGCGGCCGTCTCCTGAATGTTGGTCTTCCAGTCCGTGCCCGCTCCCAGTACGCCAGCGTCCAGCAGCAGGGGCCCGGTCAGGCGCATCACCAGCTGGCGCGCAATCTCGATGCCGTTGGCCAGGTAGGTGGCGCCGATCAGCGCCTCCATGGTGTCCGCCAGGATAGAGGACTTGTTCCTGCCATTGGTCAGCCGCTCACCCTGGCCCAGATAGATAAACTCGCCGACGCCCAGCTGCCGGGCAATGCCAGCCAACGCCCGGGTACTGACGACGGCGGAGCGGCGCTTGGCCAGGTCCCCTTCCGGCAGCTCCGGGTTGTCGCGGTACAGCGCATCCGTGACGGAGAAGCCCAGGATCGAATCGCCCAGGAATTCCAGCCGTTCGTTGGTGGGGATGCCGCCGTTCTCATAGGCGTAGGAACGGTGTGTCAGGGCAAGACGAAGCGTCCCGGCATCGATGTCGACGCCGAGACGCTTCAGCAACACATGGTGCTGGTCGGCCGGCTGCGGTTCTCCCGCCGCCGGCTGGCCCTTGGCACCCGATGTGGATTTTTTCAAGGCGGACGTCTTTAGACGTCGGCGACCTTGCGGCCCTTGTACTCAAGGTACAGCGCCGTGCCGGCGGAGTCGGTGACGACCTTGGCCTGGTGCGGCAGGGAGTAGGTGACCCGGCCGTTCTCCACGGTCTTCACCAGGGCAGGCGCGGTGGCCTTCCACTGGGCCCGGCGGGAGTGCGTATTCGAGCGGGACATTTTCCGCTTGGGAACAGCCACGGCAAACTCTTTTCTCTCTCAGCGACCCCGGGTCATCCCGGAGGTCTAAATTCAGCTCTTGATCTAACTGTCTTTGCCGGTTAAGCCTTGGAGGGCAGCCCAGCGAGGGTCCAGGACCTCGTGGTGGTGCCCCGGCTCATCCGCCAGGTGTATTCCGCATTCGGAACACAGGCCCTGGCAGTCTTCCCGGCACACCGGCTGGAACGGCAGCGCTGTTACCACTGCGTCCCGCAACACCGGTTCAAGATCGATCTGATCGTGCTCGATCCAACGTTGCTCTTCTTCGTCCTCCCCCACGGGGGCTCCGCCCTTTGACGGCTCCTCGTAGGAGAAAAGCTCTTGCACATCAACCTCAAGGTCATACGCAAGGGGATCCAGGCATCGCGCGCACTCCCCCGTCACTTCGACGAGGACGCTGCCCGAAACCAGAATTCCTTCGTGTACGGCCTCCAGCCTCAGATCCAGGTCCATGGTGGACCCTTCCTGAACACCGATGATGGCCACACCAAAGTCCTTTGGTGCTGGTACATTTTCCTGCAGTGTCCGCATCGTGCCCGGGCTGCGCCCAAGATCTTTGACGTTAAGGACCAAAGGCGAACCGGGGTTGATACGACCACCCAACTTGGCTGCGCTAATGAGAACTCCTGTAGAACATATGACCGACGTACCATCTTAGCCCGAAACAGCGGCCAGCCCCAAAACGGAATGGCCGACAACGACGATGCCACGCTTGCGCGCGATGGCCCCGACAAGTCTACCCGCCGGCGGGTCAGCCGCGCGGAATTTCCTTTTCGGGCGCGCCCAGCGCCTGCAGCTTCTTCAGCACAGCCTTGGGTACAAAGTCCGAAACGTCCCCGCCCAGCGTGAAGACCTCCTTGATCATGGTGGAGGACAGATGCAGGTAGTGGCTTTCGGCGGGCAGGAAGACAGTTTCCACCCCGGTCAGCTGCCGGTTCATGATGGCCATCGGCAACTCGTAGTCAAAGTCCGACGACGAACGCAGCCCCTTGATGATCGCCGTGGCGCCCCGGTCGTGGCAGTACTCCGCCAGCAGCCCGTCACCCATCGGCTCGATGATGATCCCGCGCAGGGCCGCAAACGTCTGCTTGACCATCTCCAGCCGGTCCTGAAGTGAGAACAGGTACTTCTTGGAATAGTTGGTGGACACCGCCACGATCACCTCGTCGAAAAGGCCGGCCGCCCTGGCGATCACCTCGCAATGGCCGTTGTGCAGAGGGTCAAAGGAACCGGGATACACCGCGCGTCGCATACTGACGAATCTAGTACAACGCGGCGATGATTCCCGCGCCACGCAGGATCAGGGCGCGACTATGACGCGTTCGTTAAGATGGCCGTATGACTACCACCGCCCCCTGGCAACGGACCGCCCTTG
>DASYGM010000015.1:0-16383 GCA_035999715.1 Micrococcaceae bacterium
CTGCGCTCTCAACCGGAGGGGGTGCGGGTTGGTGATGGGGCTGGGGCAGGCGTGGGCCTGGCGTCAATTAGACTTGTGGGGATGTCTAGATTATTTGGAACCGACGGCGTGCGCGGATTGGCCAACGGCCTGCTCACGGCCGAGCTTGCGTTATCCCTTGCCCAGGCGGCCGCTGTCGTCTTGGGCCATGACCAGATGGCGGAGGGAAAGCGGCCTCGGGCCGTGATAGCCCGCGACCCCCGGGCCAGCGGTGAGTTCATCGCCGCGGCCGTGGAAGCAGGCCTGGCCAGCGCGGGCGTCGACGTCTACGATGCGGGCGTCCTGCCCACCCCCGCGGCGGCCTTCCTGATCGCGGACCTGGGCGCCGACTTTGGCGTCATGATCTCCGCCTCCCACAACCCGGCCCCGGACAACGGCATCAAGTTCTTTGCCCGCGGCGGACAGAAGCTCCCCGACGAGGTGGAGGACGCCATCGAGGCCCAGCTGGAACAGGAGGCCTTCCGTCCGGTGGGCATCGGCGTCGGCCGGATCCAGCGGTTCGCGGACGCCGAGGACCGCTACGTGGTGCACCTGCTCTCCACCCTTCCGCACCGGCTGGACGGTCTCAAGGTGGTGCTGGACTGCGCCCACGGGGCCGCAAGCGGCTGCTCCCCGCAGGTGTTCAAGAATGCCGGTGCCCAGGTCCTGGTCATTGGTGCGGAGCCGGACGGCATCAACATCAACGACGGCGTCGGCTCCACTCATCTGCAGCAGCTTCAGGCCGCCGTGGTGGCCCACGGCGCCGACCTGGGCATAGCGCACGACGGCGACGCGGACCGTTGCCTGGCGGTTGACCAAGAGGGCAACGTCGTAGACGGGGACCAGATCATGGCCATCCTGGCCGTGGCACTCAAAGACGCGGGCCAGTTGCGCGACGACACCCTGGTGGCGACGGTAATGAGCAATCTGGGGCTGAAGATTGCGCTACGGAGCGCCGGAATCAATGTCCGGGAGACGGCCGTTGGGGACCGCTACGTGCTGGAGGAAATGCGCAACGGCGGATACAGCCTAGGCGGCGAGCAGTCCGGGCACGTCATCTTTTCCGACTATGCAACAACAGGCGACGGCGTGCTGACCGGGCTCCAGCTGGCGGCTCAAGTGGCCCGGACCGGGCGCAGCCTAAAGGAGCTGGCCGGTGTCATGACCAAGCTGCCGCAGCTGATGATCAACGTCCAGGGAGTGGACAAGCAGCGGGCACAGACGGACGAGGGCGTCAGTGCCGCCGTTGCGGACGCCGAGCGGGAGTTGGGCGAGACCGGTCGGGTGCTGCTGCGGCCCTCCGGCACCGAAGCGCTGGTGCGCGTGATGGTGGAGGCCGGCGACATGGACACCGCAACCCGAATCTGCCAGGACCTCGCCGCCGTCGTCGAAACCCGGCTGGCGCTGCAGGCCTGAGCTGGGCTAGCTGCGCATCCTGAGGGCGTCGCGGATTTCGGTGAGCAGTTCGATCTGCGGATCCACCGCCGGCTCCTGTTCGGGAATACCGAGTTTCGCATTCCGCCGCGCGATCAGCATATTCATCGGCATCACAATGGCGAAGTAGACGGCTGCGGCGATGAGCAGGAAATTGACGACGGCCGTAATGAGTACACCGAATTTGACGTCATTGCCGTTAATGGTGAGCAGGGCAAAGCTGTCGAAGTTGGGGGAACCGACCAGGGCTGCGATCAGGGGCATCAGCACGTTTGTAACGAGTGCATTGATGACTGCCCCAAATGCGGCGCCCATGATGACGGCGACGGCAAGGTCCAGGACGTTGCCCTTCATGATGAAATCCTTGAATCCACTAATCATGGTCACCAAGGTACCGCAGCGTCACCTAAGAGGGGCGCCTTTCCGCCGTTCTATTAGGCAGTGTCGGAACCCTGGGCAATTTGGGTGGCTAATATTTGGGATACGCAGGCGCGGGCGGCAGCCCGAGGTATTCCTCAAAAGTCGTATACCCCTTGGCGACAAGATCGGTGGCCAGTTCCACGCCGACATAGCGCAGGTGCCAGGGCTCCGCATAATAGCCGGTGACGGCGTCCCGCCCCAGCTGGTACCGCACAATGAATCCGAACCGTTGGGCATTACCCGCAGCCCAGACGGCTGCGGGTATGGTGGCGAAGCAGGGGTTGAAGGAACAGGCACCGCTCCCGTCGCCGATGTCAAAGGCCAGCCCGGTCTGGTGTTCGGAGAAGCCTGGCCGGGCGGATTTGGTGTCCGCGTCGGCAACGCCGGTGCTGGAGGCGTAGCTGTTGTACAAGGCCACCTGCGTTTCATAGGACCGGTAGCTGCTCAGCAGGGTCATTACGACGCCGTCGGCGGCAGCCGCGGAGAACATGCGGGCCGCCGCGGCGGCCGGCTCGGCCCGAAGCAGGGCGGCCTCTCCAGCGGCACCGAGGGCGACGGCGGGATGCACCAGGTCCGCGGGTGCGTAGGTGCGCGGGCTCAGCGGCGTTTGTTTATTCACCAGCACCCAGGGACTGGCCGGATCCGTGATGGAGAACTGCTGTTTGAGGGCGTGCACGGGAGCCGGAACCAGCACGGACGAACCGGCGGGTGCGGCGGCCGCGTCGGCTGCGGGGCCGGCAGAAGCGGATTCGGACGCGGAACCGGATTCCGTGGCGGCGCTGGACCCGGCTCCCGCCGATGCCTGGGAAACCGGAGCCGTTCCCGCGGGGGAAGCAGACGTGCCGGCCGCCGTCGTCGTCGAACCAAGGGAGGAGACCTGGCCGGGTGCGGAACAGGCCGCCAGCAGGGCCAGCGCCGAGCCGCCGCCCAGCAGCTTGGCCACGTCGCGGCGCCGCGGTAGTCCGGTCATCTGTTACGTCTTCCGTAAGAGCATCCGGCGGATCGAATGATCCGCTTCCTTGGTCAGGACCAGCTGTGCCCGGCCCCGGGTGGGCAGCACGTTTTCCACCAGGTTGGGCTCATTGATGCGCTTCCAGATGTCCAGCGCCGTCTCCTGGGCCTCGCCGTCCGAGAGCCGGGCATAGCGGTGGAAGTAGGACTCGGGATGCGCGAAGGCGGAGGAGCGGAGCGAGAAGAAGCGGTCCACGTACCACTGCTCAATATAGGACGTTTTCGCATCGACATAAATGGAGAAGTCGAAGAAATCGCTGACCGCGAGCCCGGAACGGCCGTCCATCCGGGGCCGCGCCGGGGCCAGCACGTTCAGGCCCTCCACGATCAGCACGTCCGGCCGGCGCACCACAACCTCCTTGCCGGGGACAATGTCGTAGGTCAGGTGCGAGTACCAGGGCGCCCTGACCTCCTCCGCGCCGCTCTTGACCTCGCTGACGAAGCGCAGCAGCGCGCGCCGGTTGTACGACTCCGGGAAGCCCTTGCGCTGCATCAGCCCGCGGCGCTCCAGTTCCGCATTGGGGTACAGGAAGCCGTCGGTGGTGACCAATTCCACATTGGGGGTGTCCGGCCAGCGGCGGAGCATCTCCCGCAGCACGCGGGCGGTGGTGGATTTGCCGACGGCGACGGAGCCGGCCACGCCGATCACGAAGGGGGTGCGGCGCACCTTTTCACCCAGGAAGGTGGTGGTGGCCGAGTGCAGGGCCCCGGCGGCGGCCACGTACAGGTTCAGCAGCCGGGAGAGCGGCAGGTAGACCTCGCGGACTTCCTTAATATTGAGCTGATCTCCCAGGCCGCGCAGGCGCAGCACGTCGTCCTCGTTGAGCGGTTGCTCAATCTCGGCGGACAGCCGGGACCAGGTCTGCCGGTCCAACTCCACAAAGGGGGAGACGCCGTCGTTGCCGTTGGACTCATTCCGTTGTGAAGTCACCTGTAGATTCTGCCCTGCCGGGCGCCCTTAGGCGAAACGTGGGGCCTTGGCGGCGGCGTCCGCAGGCGCAGTGCAGCCCAACGCAGGCCGCCGCAGCCCTGGAGGTCCTACCTCCCGGGTGGGAGGCGCCCGGTATCCTTGAACATATGTGTGGAATCGTAGGATATGTTGGCCGTGCCCGCGTCGGTGGAGGATCGGACCTGGACCATGGTGCCCTGGAAGTAGTGCTGGAGGGGCTCCGCCGGCTGGAATACCGCGGCTATGACTCCGCAGGAATTGCCGTGGTGACCGACGGGAGGATCGATTCCCGCAAGAAGTCGGGCAAGCTGACCAACCTGTTGACCGTGCTGGAAGACGCCCCGCTGCCGCCGGCCGTGACCGGGATCGGACACACGCGCTGGGCAACCCACGGCGGGCCAACCGACGTAAACGCGCACCCGCACCTGGTGGACGGCGGCAAGCTGGCCGTGATCCACAACGGCATCATCGAGAACTTCGCCGAGCTGAAGTCGGAGCTGCTGCGCAGCGGACACACCTTCGTCTCCGAAACGGACACCGAGGTGGCCGCGGCGCTGCTGGCGGACATCTACCACTCCGTGGTCGGCGCCCAGCCGGGCGCGGGCAACCAGCCAGCCGCCGGCAACCCGCTCGCCAAGGCCATGCAGCTCGCATGCCAGCGGCTCGAGGGGGCCTTCACCCTGCTGGCCGTGCACGCGGACCAGCCCGACGTCGTCGTCGCCGCCCGACGCAACTCACCCCTGGTGGTGGGCCTGGGTGAGGGCGAGAACTTCCTGGGCTCCGACGTCTCCGGCTTCATCGACTACACCCGCCGGGCGGTGGAACTGGGCCAGGACCAGATTGTCACCATCACGCCGGAGTCCGTGGAAATCACCGACTTCTACGGCGCCCCGGCCCAGGGCAAGGAATATGAGGTCGACTGGGATGCCGCCGCGGCGGAAAAGGGTGGCTTCCCGTCCTTCATGGAGAAGGAAATCCATGACCAGCCCGACGCCGTCGCGCAGACCCTGTTGGGCCGCTCGGACGTCAACGGCAAGCTGACCCTGGACGAGTTGCGGATTGATCCCGCCTCGCTGAAATCCGTCGACAAGATCATTGTGCTGGCCTGCGGAACCTCCGCCTATGCCGGCCAGGTGGCCAAGTACGCCATCGAGCGCTGGTGCCGGATCCCCACCGAGGTGGAGCTCTCGCACGAGTTCCGCTACCGCGACCCGATTGTGGATGCGAATACGCTGATCGTCTCGCTGAGCCAGTCCGGGGAGACCATGGACACCCTGATGGCCGTGCGCTACGCCCGGGAACAGGGCGCCAAAACGGTGGCCATCTGCAACACCAACGGCTCCACCATTCCGCGTGAATCCGATGCCGTGCTGTACACGCACGCCGGCCCGGAGATCGCCGTCGCCTCCACCAAGGCCTTCCTGGCGCAGATCACCGCCGCCTACCTGCTGGGACTCTACCTGGGGCAACTGCGCGGCAACATCTTCCAGGGCGAGATCAAGGACATCCTGGCGGACCTGGCCAAAACCCCGGCCAAGATCCAGCAGATCCTGGACAACTCGGAACCCATCAAGGAACTGGCCCGTTCCATGGCGGACACCCGGTCCGTACTGTTCCTGGGCCGCCACGTCGGCTTCCCGGTGGCCATGGAGGGTGCCCTCAAGCTCAAGGAGCTGGCCTACATCCACGCCGAAGGCTTCGCCGCCGGCGAGCTCAAGCACGGCCCGATCGCGCTGATCGAGGAAGGCCAGCCGGTCTTTGTGGTGGTTCCCTCCCCGCGGGGCCGGGATTCGCTGCACTCCAAGGTGGTCTCCAACATCCAGGAAATCCGGGCCCGCGGCGCCAACACCATTGTCATCGCGGAGGAGGGCGACGAGGCCGTGCAGGCCTACGCCGAGCACGTCTTCTACATCCCGGAGACGCCCACGCTGCTGGCCCCGCTGCTGGCCACGGTCCCGCTGCAGATCTTTGCCTGCGCGCTGGCCACGGCCAAGGGCTACGACGTGGACCAGCCCCGCAACCTGGCCAAGTCCGTCACCGTCGAGTAGGCGACCGTCCTGGTGCGGCGGCTGCCCCGTCCTGGTGCCGCGACCGTCCTGGTGCCGCGGCGTTCTATGCCGCAGCTATGGACCGTTGCCCTGGACGAATCCGGGGCAACGGTCCGTATCTGCGGCAGCCGTCCGGAAGGGTGGCAGTTCCAGGCCTGGCTCGGCGCATTTCGGAAGGGTGCACGGAGTCAGGACCTGCCGGCCCGGACGTTAGGCTAGGTTCATGATCATCGGGATTGGCGTGGACGTGGTGGACGTTGAACGATTCGGCCGGCAGCTGCAGCGGACCCCTGGCCTGCTGGAGCGGCTGTTCGTGCCGGCGGAGCGGCCCCTGAACACCAGGTCCCTCGCGGCCCGGTTCGCCGCGAAGGAGGCGGTGGCCAAGACGCTGGGCGCACCCGCCGGGATGAACTGGCAGGACTGCTGGATCGGGCTGGACGAGCACGGCCCCACCATCCAGGTGAAGGACACGGTGGCGGCGGCGGCTGCGGCCAAGGGTGTGAAGCGGTGGCACCTGTCGATGAGCCACGACGGCGGCATCTCCACCGCGATGGTTATCGCAGAGGGCTAGGATGCTGGCCGCGTACACCGGAGCCCAGGTCCGCGCGGCGGAGGAGCCGCTGCTGCGGTCCGGTCACGGCGATGCGCTGATGCAGCGCGCGGCGCATGGGCTGGCCGGCGCGCTGGCTGGCGTACTCCGGCAGCGGCGCGGACGTGTTTACGGCGGACGGCTGGTGGTGCTTGCGGGATCGGGCAACAACGGCGGGGATGCGCTGTTTGCGGCCGCGGCCCTGACTCCTAGGGGAGTGCGTACGACGGCGGTGCTCACCGGAACGCGGACCCATCCTGCCGCTCTGGCGGCCTTCCTTGCCGCCGGCGGCCGGGCCCTTGAACTTTCCGCCAGTGGGGCGGCGGAGCAGGCGGTGGCGGAGGCGGCGGCAGCGGAC
This sequence comes from Micrococcaceae bacterium, assembly GCA_035999715.1. Taxonomy (GTDB): domain Bacteria; phylum Actinomycetota; class Actinomycetes; order Actinomycetales; family Micrococcaceae; genus Arthrobacter_M. The sequence continues at coordinate 6,828 of DASYGM010000015.1, forward strand.
GTCATCGTCGACGGCATCCTGGGCACCGGTGCCAGCGGCGGGCTCCGTGAGCCGGCCGCTCTGCTGGTCCGGCAGCTTGATGGGCTGGTCCGGGACGCAGGCAGGGACTCGGTCCGCGACGCAGGCCGGGACTCGGACAGGGCCCCCGACCAGGCCTCCGTCCGGTGCCGACTGCTGCGCCGTCCCGCCGTCGTGGCCTGCGACCTGCCCAGCGGCGTCGACGCTGACACCGGCCAGGTGTCCGGACCCGTGCTAACCGCGGACCTCACCGTCACCTTCGGCGCGGCCAAGGCCGGGCTGCTTGCCCCGCCCGGCGAGGGCCATACCGGCACGCTCAAGGTCATTGACATTGGACTGGCAGAGCACCTGCCGGCACCGGCCCTGCGCCGGCTGGAAACTGCAGACCTGGCCGCCCTGCTGCCCGCACCCGGACGCAACGACCAGAAATACAGCCGCGGAGTGCTGGGCATCGTGGCCGGCTCCAGCCAATACCCCGGGGCCGCGCAGCTCTGTTGCGCCGGAGCCCTGGCCTGCGGCGCCGGCATGGTCCGCTACCTGGGCCCGGCACCCGTCGCGACCCTGATCCACGCCCAAAGCCCGGAGGTGGTTTGCAGCGAGGGCACGGTGGGGGAGAGCCGGGTGCAGGCGTGGCTGGTGGGCCCGGGCCTGGGCGGGGAGGACCAGCTCCAGCGTGCCCGCGAGGCATTCGCCTCCGGACTGCCGGTGGTGGCCGATGCCGGCGCCCTGGCCGTGCTGCCGGATTCCGTGCCGGCCAGCGTCATCCTGACGCCGCACGCAGGTGAGCTGGCCACCCTGCTGAACGCCCGCGGCGTCCCCGTGCAGCGGGGGCAGGTCGAGGCCGACGGATGGTCCTACGCGCGCCAGGCGGCCGACCTGACCGGTGCCACCGTCCTGCTCAAGGGCGCCACCACCGTCGTCGCCTCTCCCAACGGTGCCACCTTCAGCCAGTCCGAGGGCACGCCGTGGCTGGCCACGGCCGGCAGCGGGGATACCCTGGCCGGAATCCTCGGTGCGCTCGCCGCGGCCCTGGCGGACGACGTCGAACGCTTCGCTGCGCTGGGAATCGCCGCCGATGACAGGTGGGCCGCGCTCGCCGCCGTGGCCGCCAGCCTGCATGGCCGCGCCGCCCGCCAGGCCAGCTCCGGCGGCCCGCTGCGCGCACTGGACATCAGCGCAGCGGTAGCCGCAGTCTGGCGTAACCTGCTCGCGGAACAGCCGCTCGGGGACGCCGGGCCCGCGCAGAGGCTGTAACTTAGGACTGCAATACTTCGTAGGCTGATCATTGATTGTTGGACGTAGAGCGGGAGTACAAAATGGAAGTATGGCCGGGATCCGCGTATCCATTGGGCGCAACCTTTGATGGCAACGGCACGAATTTCGCCCTCTTCTCCGAGGTTGCCGAGGCGGTCCAGCTGTGCCTGTTTGACGACGACGGCGAGCAGGAATGCATCGACCTGCGGGACGTTGACGGCTATGTCTGGCACTGCTACCTCCCGGAAGTGCAGCCCGGACAGAAATACGGCTACCGGGTCCACGGCCCCTACGACCCGTCGAAGGGCCAGCGCTGCAACCCTAACAAGCTGTTGCTGGACCCCTATGCCAAGGCCGTGTCCGGCAAGATCGACTGGGAACCGGCGCTGTTTTCCTACAATTTGGGCGAGCCGGACTCCCGCAACGACGAGGATTCCGCCGCCCACATGATGCTGGGCGTGGTCATCAATCCGTTCTTCGACTGGGACGGCGACAGGTCCCCGCGCACCCCCTATCACCACAGCGTGATCTACGAGGCTCATGTGAAGGGCCTGACCGAACTGCACCCCGACGTGCCGGAAAACCAGCGCGGAACGTACGCCGGCGTCGCGCACCCCTCGGTGGTGGAACACCTGAAGAAGCTCGGGGTGACCGCCATCGAGCTCATGCCGGTGCACCAGTTTGTCCAGGACAGCACGCTGCTGGACAAGGGGCTCTCCAACTACTGGGGCTACAACACCATCGGCTTCTTTGCCCCGCACAATGAGTACGCCTCCAGCGGGGACCTGGGCCAGCAGGTGCAGGACTTCAAGGCGATGGTCCGCGCGCTGCACCGGGCGGACATCGAGGTCATCCTGGATGTGGTGTACAACCACACCGCGGAGGGTAACCATCTTGGCCCCACGCTGTCCTTCCGCGGCATCGACAACGCCGCCTATTACCGCCTGGTGGACAACGACGAACAGCACTACATGGACTACACCGGCACCGGAAACTCGCTGAATGTGCGCAACCCGCACGCGCTGCAGCTGCTGATGGACTCGCTGCGCTACTGGGTCACCGAAATGCATGTGGACGGGTTCCGGTTTGACCTGGCGTCCACCCTGGCCCGCGAGTTCTACGACGTGGACAAACTGTCCACGTTCTTTGAGCTGATCCAGCAGGACCCGGTGGTCTCCCAGGTCAAACTCATTGCCGAGCCCTGGGATGTGGGGCCCGGTGGCTACCAGGTGGGGAACTTCCCGCCGCAGTGGACGGAATGGAACGGCAAATACCGGGACACGGTCCGCGATTTCTGGCGCGGAGAACCGGCAACGCTGGGCGAGTTTGCCTCCCGGCTGACCGGTTCCTCGGACCTGTACGAGCACTCCGGGCGCCGTCCGGTGGCTTCCATCAACTTTGTCACCGCGCACGACGGCTTCACCATCGCGGACCTGGTCTCCTACAACGAAAAGCACAACGAGGCCAACGGCGAGGACAACAACGACGGCGAATCCCACAACCGCTCCTGGAACTGCGGAGTGGAGGGCCCCACGGATGATGCCAAGGTCCTGGCCCTGCGGTCCCGCCAGCAGCGCAACTTCCTGGCCACGCTGCTGCTCTCCCAGGGCGTGCCGATGATCCTGCACGGCGATGAGCTGGGCCGCAGCCAGCAGGGCAACAACAACGGCTACTGCCAGGACTCTGAGCTGACCTGGATCCACTGGGATACCGTAGACCTGCCGCTGGTGGAGTTCACCGCAGCGCTCAGCCGGCTCCGGCACGAGCATCCGACCTTCCGGCGAAGCCGCTTCTTCGACGGCCGACCCGTGCGGCGCGGCCAGGGCGAGAAGCTGCCGGACATTGTCTGGCTGAACGCCGACGGCAAGGAAATGCTGCCCGAAGACTGGGGGAGCGGCTTTGGCCGCACCATCGGGGTGTTCCTCAACGGCGACGGGATCGGCGGCGTGGATTCGCGGGGCCGCCGGATCACGGATGTTAATTTCCTACTCTTTTTCAACGCCCACGACGACACAGTGGGCTTCACGCTGCCCCCGGCCGAATATGCGCCCAAATGGGATGTGGTGATCGATACTGCCGGAGAGTACGCCGACACCCAGGTCCTTGACGCCGGCGCATCCCTGGGCGTGTCTGGCAAGGCCATGGTGGTGCTGCGCGCCCATTCCGGTGCCGTCGAGGAACCGGACCATTCGGTGGCCGCCTCGCTGGCGGTGCTGGCGGGAACGAACCCGGAGATGGACCCCGAAACCTGACCGCTGCCGCAGGGACCGCTGCCGCAGGGCCGCTGCCGCAGGACCGCCAACCGTAGGAGCCGACCGACCGCAGGCTCCACCGACCGCGAAGGAATCCGCTTCATGAAAACACCCGTCTCCACCTACCGCCTGCAGATCCGCCCCGGGTTCACGCTGGCCGACGCGGCGGACCAGGTGGAGTACCTGGCGGACCTGGGCGTGGACTGGCTCTACCTCTCCCCGCTGCTCAAGGCCGAGGACGGGTCGGAGCACGGCTATGACGTGGTGGACCCGTCCCTACTGGATCCTGCGCGGGGCAGTGAGGACGACCTGGCAGAGCTGGCCCGCAGGGCGCATGCGGCGGGGATGGGAATCCTGCTGGACATCGTGCCGAACCACATGGGCGTGGCAGTCCCGGCGCACAACCCCTGGTGGTGGTCGCTGCTCAAGGAGGGCCGGGGATCCCGGTACGCACAGGCCTTCGACGTGGACTGGGAGGCCGGCGGCGGGAAGGTCCGGCTGCCGGTGTTGGGATCCGACGCGGACCTGGACAAGCTGGAGGTAGTGGTCTCCGAAGAGTCGGGCGGTGCCGAGCTGCGCTATTTTGAGCATCGTTTTCCGTTGGCGGACGGAACGTACGACGACGGCGGGCCGGGCGTGGGCGGCCCCGGACCCGCCGCGGGCGCCTCCGCTGACGCAGGCTCCGCCTCCGGTGCCTGGGCACGGGCGGTGCACGCGCGCCAGCACTACGAACTGGTGGACTGGCGCCGGGCGGACCACGAGCTGAACTACCGCCGGTTCTTTGCCGTCAACTCGCTGGCCGGGATCCGGGTGGAAGTGCCCTGGGTCTTTGACGAATCCCACGCGCGGATCCTGCACTGGGTGCGGCAGGGCTGGGTGGACGGACTGCGGGTGGACCATCCGGACGGGCTGGCCGATCCGGCGGGCTACCTCCAACGGCTCAAGGAAGCCAGCGGCGGTGTGTTCGTGCTGGTGGAAAAGATTCTGGAACCGGGCGAACTGCTGCCGGCCGATTTTCGCTGCGAGGGGACCACGGGCTACGACGCGCTGGCCCAGCTGGACCGGCTCTTCGTGGATCCGGCCGGCGAGCAACCGCTCACGGCGCTGGACACCAAACTGCGCGGCGGCGCCTATAGCGACTACCAGGACCTGGTCCACGGCACCAAGCGGGCGGTGGCCGACGGCATGCTCAACTCAGAGATCCGCCGGCTGGCCCGGTTGATTCCGCCAGGTACGCCTGCGGAACCGGACGCGGTGGTAGATGCGCTCGCGGAACTGATCGGCAACTTCGACGTCTACCGGACCTACCTCCCCTACGGCCGCGAGCACCTGGAGCGTGCTGCCCAGGCCGCGCGCCGCCGTCGTCCGGACCTTGCCCCGGCGCTGGATGTCCTGCTGCCGCTCCTGCGCTCCGCAGGCCAGCCGCCGGACGCCGCGGCAGAGAGCACCGGAACTGGCGACCAGCTGGCGGTGCGGTTCCAGCAGACCTCCGGGATGGTGATGGCCAAGGGCGTGGAGGACTGCGGCTTCTACCGCTACAGCCGGCTCACCTCCCTGACCGAGGTGGGCGCTGATCCCTCCGTCTGGTCACGGTCACCGCACGAATTCCATGAATTCATGGCCGGGCGGCAGGAGCGCGAGCCGCGGACTATGAATGCGCTGACCACGCACGACACCAAGCGCAGCGAGGATACCCGGGCCCGGATCTCCTTGCTGTCCGAATTCCCCACCGAGTGGGCCGAACTGTTGGAACGGCTGCGCGGGCTGGTACCGCTGCCCGACGGTCCGCTGGAGAACCTGCTGTGGCAGGCGATCGTCGGGGCCTGGCCGGCCAGCCGGCAGCGGCTGCAGGAGTACGCCCTCAAAGCTGCCCGGGAGTCGGGCAACTCGACCACTTGGACCGACCCGGACGGGAAGTTCGAGGAATCGCTGGCGAAGCTGGTCGATGCGGTCTTCGACAAGCCGGAGGTCGGCAGACTGGTCGGTTCCTTTGTGGCCGGACTGAACCAGTACTGGACCTCCAACGTCCTCGCTGCCAAGCTGCTCCAGCTCACCATCCCTGGGGTTCCGGACGTGTACCAGGGCAGCGAATTGTGGGAACAGTCGCTGACGGATCCGGACAACCGGCGGCCGGTGGACTTCACGTTGCGGAAGGGGACGCTGGCGGCCGTGGACGCCTTGCTGGAGAAGGCGGCCGATGGCGGGCTTCGGACCGGGCCAGTCGACAGCGGGCTTCGAGCCGGGCCGGTCGACGGCGCGGTGCCCGGCCCCGAGTCTGGGCCCGAGTCCGGTGCACAGTCCGGTGCACAAGGGAGTGAGCTAGTCGGGCCGGAAGCTAAGATGCTGGTGACCGCGCAGGCCCTGCGGCTGCGCCGGGACCGGCCCGAGCTGTTCACCGGTTACACACCTGTCGCGGCCGATGGCCCGGCCGCCGATCATCTGGTTGCGTTCGACCGGGGCGGCGTCCTGGCCCTGGCCACCCGATTGCCCCGCGGACTCGAGGCCGAGGGCGGCTGGCGGGACACCGTCGTCGAACTCCCTTGGCCGGCCACGGACCGGCTGACCGGGGAAAGCTTCCCCGCGGGGCTGAGGCCGGTCTCTCAGATCCTGGCCGCCTACCCGGTGGCACTGTTGGTACGGCAGGAGGAGTCATGATGAGTGGAACCGCAGCCGCGGGCGGACAAGCGGATCTCAGGGCCTCTGGCGGCCGGACCGCCCCGGGGGAGGGCCGGTTCGACGTCTGGGCACCGGAGGCCCAATCCATCACGCTGCTGGCGGATGGCCGGCGGCTGCCCATGGTGGGCATTGGCAATGGTTGGTGGCGCCCGGAGTCGGCGCCTGCGGCAACAGAGGTGGACTACGGCTATCTGCTGGACGGGCAGGAGCCGGCGCTGCCAGACCCGCGCTCCCGGCGCCAGCCGCATGGTGTCCACCAGCTCTCGCGCACCTTCGCCCCCGAAGCGTATGCCTGGGGCGACGCTGGGTGGAAGGGCCGTCGGCTGGCCGGCGGGGTGGTCTATGAGCTTCATCTGGGCACCTTCACCCCGGAGGGGACACTGGACGCGGCGATCGGCAAACTCGAGTACCTGGTCCAGCTGGGAGTGGACTTCATTGAGTTGCTGCCCGTCAACGCGTTCAACGGCACGCACAACTGGGGTTACGACGGCGTTCTCTGGTACGCCGTTCAGGAGGAGTACGGTGGCCCGGCAGCCTACCAGCGCTTCGTGGACGCCGCGCACCGGCACGGGCTGGGCGTGATCCAGGATGTTGTCTACAACCACCTGGGGCCCAGCGGGAACTATCTGCCGCAATTCGGGCCTTACCTATCCCACGGCGCCGGGAACACCTGGGGGGACGGGCTGAACCTGGACGCTCCCGGCTCAGACCAGGTGCGGGAGTATATCCTGGCGAACGCAATGATGTGGTTCGGGGATTACCACGTGGACGGACTGCGGCTCGACGCCGTGCACGCGCTCCGGGACACCCGGGCCGTCCACATGCTGGAGGAGCTGGCGCAACGTACCGACGCCCTGGCGGTCCGGCTGGGCAAACCGCTGTTCCTGGTGGCCGAATCCGACCTGAACGATCCGCGGCTGATCTACCCGCGCCCCGCCCACGGCTACGGCCTGGCTGGGCAATGGAGCGACGATTTCCACCATGCCGTGCACGTGAACATCACCGGCGAAACGGACGGCTATTACGCAGACTTCGCCACCGTTGGCGCGCTGGCCAAGGTGCTGCGCGGCGGGTTCTTCCACGACGGTTCCTATTCCAGTTTCCGGGGCCGGGATCACGGCCGGCCGATCGATCCCGTAGCCGCCGCCACCTGGCAGCTGGTGACCTGCATCCAGAATCACGACCAGATCGGCAACCGCGCCACCGGGGACCGGCTGGGCGCCAGCGTGGGGTTCGACCGGCTGGCCGTGGCCGCCGTACTGAACCTGACCTCTCCGTTCACTCCCATGCTGTTCATGGGCGAGGAGTACGGCGCCAGCACCCCGTGGCAGTTTTTCACCTCGCACCCGGAACCGGAGCTCGGGCAGGCCACCGCCGAGGGCCGGATCAGGGAATTCGAACGGATGGGCTGGGACCCCGCAACCGTGCCGGACCCGCAGGATCCCATGACCTTTAAGCGGTCCAAACTGGACTGGGCCGAGGCCGGAGGCGGCGAGCATGCCCGGTTGCTGGGGCTGTACCGGGAACTGATGGCGCTGCGCCGGTCGACGGCGGCGCTGACGGATCCGGACTTCGGGGCCACCCGTGTGGACTTCAGCGAGGACGGCCGCTGGCTGGTGATGCGCCGCGGTACCGGGCCTGATGCCGTTCGCGTTGCGGTCAACCTTGCCGACAAGGTGCAGGAACTGCCGCTGGAAACCGCGGAGGCCGATGGTTCCGGGATAGCCGGGGCCAGCGGCCTGGCCGGCATTTCACGGAAGCTGCTGCTGGCGACCGACGGGTTCACCACTGGCGCTGCCCGCCTCACGGAGGGTGGCATCGAGCTGCCCGCCTTCAGCGCCGCCGTCGTCAGGTAGCCTGCCGCCCGTTTGCCCCCGCCCCGCCCTGCCGACGCCCCGCCGTCGCACCCCGCCTGCCCCGCCCCGCCGTGGTCGTGGGAGGCCTGCGAGGTCGCCGCAAGCTTGCCGTCCGGCCGCAGGTCTCCCGCGACCCCGGCGCGGGATGGCATGATCGAAGCATGACCTACCTTGCTGCCGAGAACCGTTATGAGCCGATGCCGTACCGCCGCGTGGGCCGCAGCGGGCTGAAGCTGCCCGCCGTGTCGCTGGGACTGTGGCACAACTTCGGGGACGACAAGCGCTTCGAAGAACAGCGCGCCATCTTGCGCCGCGCCTTCGACCTGGGCGTCACCCACTTCGACCTGGCCAACAATTACGGGCCCCCGGATGGCTCGGCCGAGACCAACTTCGGCCGGCACCTGCGCGATGACTTCCGCCCCTACCGCGATGAACTCGTGATCTCAACCAAGGCCGGCTACTATATGTGGCCCGGGCCTTACGGTGAATGGGGATCCCGCAAATACATGCTCTCCAGCCTGGACCAGTCGCTGGAACGTATGGGCCTGGACTACGTGGACATCTTCTACAGCCACCGGCCGGATCCCGAGACGCCACTGGAGGAGACCATGGGCGCGCTGGACACTGCAGTGCGCTCCGGCAAGGCCCTCTACGCCGGCATCTCCTCCTACACACCTGAGCAGACGCTGGAGGCGGCCCGGATACTGAAGGAACTCGGGACCCCGCTGCTGATCCACCAGCCGTCCTACTCCATGCTGAACCGCTGGACGGAGGACGGATCACCCAACCTGTACGAAGCGCTGGAGCAGGTGGGCGCCGGTTCCATCGCCTTCTCGCCGCTGGCGCAGGGCATGCTGACCGACCGCTACCTGCATGGGGTTCCGGATGATTCACGCGCGGCCAAGCACAGGTTCCTGTCCGCAGAGTCGCTAACCGAGGACAAGATGGCACGGGTGCGCAGCCTGAACAGCATTGCCGCCAAGCGCGGGCAGTCGCTGGCGCAGATGGCCGTTGCCTGGATCCTGCGCGACCAGCCCAAGGGAGCACCTGTAACTTCGGCTCTGGTCGGCGCTTCCAGCGTGAAGCAGTTGGAGGACACGCTTGCTGCCGTGAACCGGCTGGACTTCACCGACGAGGAGCTGCGGGCCATCGACGAGTTCGCCGTCGAGTCCGACATCAACCTCTGGGCGCAGCGCTAGACGTGGCCACGCCCTGGAGCCCGATAAGGGCCCTCGGGGTGAGGTGCCAATCCTTATCGGCGACATTGTAAGTGCTGTACCAGGGCCGGAGCCGCAGCGATTGCCTGTCCCGATTTAGGTGCTGTCGCGGGGGTGGCTGGTGTAGGTGCGGCCGGCTGGGGATTGCCAGGTCAGGGTGGCGTTGCCGGTTTGGGTGGCTTTCCAGCCGGCGCGGTGTTTCAAAATTTGGTGGTGTTTGGGGCATAGGCAGGCCAGGTTGGACTCGTTGGAGGGTCCGATGGGGTAGGGGATGGTGTGGTCC
>DASYGM010000017.1:0-1772 GCA_035999715.1 Micrococcaceae bacterium
CATAACGCCGGGTGAGGTCCTCGACGCCGGCCCGAACCAGCGGCACCGGTTCTCCCAGCGGCACCGGGGTGCCGGGCTCGCCGTCGGCCTCCCCATCCATGTCCAGGGATGACAGGTACCGCATGGACAAGATCTTGGACCCGTCCGTCAGATCAGCGTAAGCGCGCTGCAGGTGCGGCAGCAGCTGCTCCACCAGGTTCAGCCGGGCCGCCAGCAGCCTGGCACCCGCGGCAGCCATGTGCTGGTCCCAGACGTCAAGGGTGGCGAGATGGCTCGCACTGACGCCCGTGCGGGAAAAAAGCTGCGGCCTGGCGGACTTCAGCAAGGCGTTGCGCTGTTTGAGGACCCGCTCATAATCCGAGGCGGTGGCCGCATGGTGCGGCAGCAGGGTGACCAGCAGTTCGTCCAGGAACCGGCGGCGGCCACCCGGATCGCCCTTGACCAGGCCCAGGTCCTCGGGCGCGAAGAATACCGTCCGGCAGATCCCCAGGATGTCCCGGGCCCGCACCGGATTGGCCCTGTTGATCCGGGCACGGTTGGCCCGGCCCGCATTGATTTCCAGTTCGAGGGTGCTGGACCCGGTTCCCCTGACCAGCCGGGCGCGCAGCACGGCGCGGTCGGTTCCGAACCGCAGCAGCGGGGCGTCCGAGGAGACCCGGTGCGACCCGAGCGTTGCCAGATAGCCGACTGCTTCGACAAGATTGGTTTTCCCGGTCCCGTTGGGCCCGACCAGCACTGTGATTCCGGGTGCGAAGGAAACGTCGACCTGCGCGTAGCTGCGGAAGTCGGTGAGCGAAAGCTGTTCCAGGTACACGCGGCTCAATTCAAGGCAACCGGCACCGCACCGGACGGCGCGGCACCGGCGGAGGTCCTAGTCTGCTGACGGCTTGGCGGGCTTGGTGGCGTGGCCGCCGAACTGGTTGCGCAGGGCCGAAACCATCTTCATCGCGGGGGAGTCATCCTGCCGGGAGACGAAACGGGCAAAGAGCGAGGCCGTGATGGCGGGAGCGGCCACACCGTTGGCAACGGCCTCCTCCACGGTCCAGCGTCCCTCACCGGAATCCTCGACATAGCCGGCGATCTTGGACAGGTCGGGATCGGCTTCGAGTGCCTTGACCATCAGGTCCAGCAGCCAGGACCGCACCACGGTCCCCTTCTGCCAGGCGGCAAACGTCCCCGGCACGTCCTTGACGATGCCCTTGGCGACCAGGAGCTCATAGCCTTCGGCGTAGGACTGCATCAGACCGTATTCGATGCCGTTATGCACCATCTTGGCGTAGTGTCCCGATCCGACCTCGCCCACGTGGACGAAACTTTCCGCCCGCTCCCCTTCGGGCCGGAGGGCGTCGAAAATCGGCATTGCCTCTTCGATATCCTTGGCCTCACCGCCGGCCATCAGGCCATACCCGTTCTTCAGGCCCCAGACGCCCCCGGATACGCCGCAGTCGGCAAACCGGATACCCTTTTCGGCCAGCGCCACGGAGTGCTTTTGGTCCTCGGTGAAGCGGGAATTGCCGCCGTCGATGATCAGGTCACCCGAGTCGAGCTCCGCTGCCAGCTCGGTAATGACCTGGTCGGTCACCTCGCCCGAGGGCACCATCACCCAGACGATGCGGGGTGCGGGAAGGGCCGCGGCCAGATCCTTCAGGGTGGCGGCGTCGGTCACGTCCGGATTGCTGTCGAAGCCGGTGACCTCGATCCCGGCATCCCGAAGCCGGGCCCTCATGTTGAAGCCCATTTTTCCAAGACCGATAAGACCGATGTGCACGGCT
>DASYGM010000022.1:0-19195 GCA_035999715.1 Micrococcaceae bacterium
TAAGGGCGCCCGCCCCTACCACCAGGCACACGCCCGCGGCGTGAAGATCATCGGCGCCACGGCCCACTACGTCACCGGGGCCCTGGATGAGGGCCCGATCATCGAGCAGGAAGTGATCCGGGTGGACCACGGCCGCTCCGCTGAACAGCTGGTCGCAATGGGCAGGGACGTGGAGGGCCGGACGCTGGCCACCGCGGTGCAGTGGCACGCGGAGCACCGGGTCCTGCTGGACGGCAACCGGACCGTCGTCTTCAAGTAGGCCAACGTCAACCAGGCCAACGGTCCCGCCTCAGCTGGGCTCCCGCCAGAGGCAACCCGCCCTCCGACACAAGCACGTAATGCCGCGCCCGCATGGCAGGGCAAACCATAATGGGGTGCGTTATGGATAATTTCGAAGCAGACCTGGCCCGCTCCTACGATCGGCAGGCAGCCCAGCGTGACCTGGCGGATGCAGACCCGTTGCGGGTTGCTGTGCTGGGCCGCTTCCTGGATCTGCTGCGCGGCGAGGACCGCCATTCAGTGGTGGAGTTCGGCTGCGGAACCGGCGGAGATGGTGTCCTGTTCCTGGGCGCCGGACTGGCCTACCGGGGCCTGGACCTCTCCCGGGAGCACGTCGAACTGGCGCGCGCCAAGGGGCTTGACGCCGTCGTCGGTTCCGTGCGGGCCGTGCCCTTCGAGGACGCCTCCTTCGACGCCGGCTGGACCATGAGTGCGCTGCTGCACATACCCAATCACGACCTTGACCAGGTGCTGGCGGAACTGCTCCGGGTCCTCACGCCGTCCGCCCCGCTGGCCATTGGCCTGTGGTCGGGCGACGACGACGAGGGCCACGGCAGCGACGACACGCACTCGCCGGCGCGCTTCTTCAGCCGCCGCACGGACGAGACATTGCTGCGCCTGCTCGGCGGGCACGGAGAGGTGGAATCGTTCACCACCTGGCCGTCCCCTGATCCACAGGCACAGGGACGGCACTACCAGTTCGCCGTGCTGCGCAAGCCCGCCTGATAAAGGCCTCCAGGGCGACGCGGCCCCGGGTCAGTCCAGCCGAACCGGCCCCAGCTCCCCGAGCAGCTCCCCCGGCCCCGGATTATCCGCCGCAGAGCTGCCGCCCAGATGCGACACCACACCCCAGACCGCGTTCAGCGCCGTGGTAACAGCACCCTCCGCCCAGCCCGCGGTGAAGGAGACGTCGTCGCCGGCCAGGAAGATGCCGCGCTGTTCCGGCGGCAGCCCGTCCTGTTTGAAGTGGGTGAAGAGCCGCTGCTGGTAGCGGTAGTGCCCGGGCAGGTTGGCTTTGAAGGCGCCCATGAAGTTCGGGTCCGCTTCCCAGGAGACCGTGATCGGCTGGCCCACGATGTGGCTGGCGATGTCCACGCCCGGATAGATCTGGCGCAGCGAATGCAACATCAGCTCCACGCGTTCCTCGGCAGAGAGCGCCAGCCACTTCAGCGCGTCATCGTTCCAGGTGTAGGAGAGCAGGATCACGGCCGGCTTGTCCGGGCCGTTGTCCAGCAGATAGGTGGCGCGGTTCAGCCGGTCCGTCAGCGTCATCGAGAGCACCTCGCGGCCGGTTTCCGGGTCAATGTCCTTCCAGAACGGCCGGTCCACCATCACAAAGGTCTTCGAGGACTGCATGTAATGCGAGCGCTCGATCGCCGTCCACATTTCGGGGGCAAAGAGCGCCTCCTCGGTGTGGATCCGGGTCGAGAGCAGCCAGGACTGGCAGGTGGTCACCACCGCGGGGTAGCTGGCGGCCCGGCCCCAGCGCTCCTGGACGCGGATCGTCCCGTCGGGTTCCCGGGAGATCCTGGCCACCGCGCCGTGCGGGGAGCCATGGTGCAGCGAGGCCAGGGAGGTGCCTTGGGGCCAGTGCGTGAGGTCCGACGGCGAGTGGTGCCAGAGTGCCTCGGGCAGCCGCTGCGCTCCGCCCACCAGCGAGCGGTGCCCGTCGTCGGCATCCGTGTAGACCACCCGCAGGATCTCCAGGATGGAATTCGGGAAGTCGGTGTCCCAGCCGCCGGTGCCGAACCCCACCTGTCCGAAGGCCTCCCGGTGGGCAAAGCCGGCGTCCTTGAAAGACTTGCTCCGCGCGATGAAGCCGTAAAACGTTTCCTCATCCAGCTCCGGCAGCAGGGCGTTCCACAGCTCCTTGATCCGGGCCGTGTCGCGTGCCCGGATGGCCTCCTGCATCTCGGTGAACTGGGCGCCGTCGTTCACCGCGGCCTTCCAGGCCGCGGCTACTTCGTGGAAGAACTCCGGCAGGTCCCGGGACGTCCGGGCGTAGTGGGAGGTGCCGGCGAGTTCGATCACGGTGCTGGAGGTGGCCTCCGCCAGCGGATTGGGGAAGGCCTTGGTGGCCAGGCCCAGCTTGTCCACGTAGTGGTAGAAGGCCCGGCCGGAGACCGGGAAGCGCATCCCACCCAGATCCGCCACGACGTCCGGGGCCGCCGGAAAGCTTGCGGTGCGCAGCCGTCCGCCCAACTGGTCCGCCTCGTAGAGCACCGGGCGCAGCCCCAGCTTCATCAGCTCGTACGCGGTGACCAGGCCCGACAGGCCGGCGCCCACCACCGCGACCTCGGTGCCGTACAGTTCCGGCGGAACGGATCCCAGTCCGGCCGGGTGGTCCAGGTAGAGGTCATAGCTGAACGGAAAATCCGGGTTCAGCATGGTGACCGGCGGCTGGCCGGAGACCGGAGGCTGTTGCGGATCGGTGGCGACGGTCATGCCTGCCCCACCTTCAGAGGTCCGTCGGCCGAGCCGGCCGAGAGCCCATCGTCGTCGTGCCCGCGCCCCGTTGGCCCGTCGTCGGGCGCGCCGGCGGACAGCACACGGTACTCCTCAGCGCTCAGCTGGGCCACCTTCGAATGCCGCCGGCCATAGCCGAAGTAGGCCACGAAGCCCACCAGCATCCAGCCGGCGAAGACCAGCCAGGTGATGCCGCCCAGATTGATCATCAGGTAGATGCACATTAGCGATCCCACGATAGGGGTCAGCGGATACAGCGGCACCCGGTAGCTGCGCGGCAGATCCGGACGCTTGCGGCGCAGGTAGATCACGGCCAGGTTGACCAGCGCGAAGGCGAACAGGGTTCCGATGCTGGTCGCGTCGGCGAGCGCGCCCAGCGGGATCAGCCCGGCGGTCAGGGCGACGGCGATGCCAACGATCAGCGTTCCGGCCACCGGTGTGCCGGTGCGCGGGGAGACCTTGCCGAACACCTTGGGAACCAGCCCGTCGCGGGACATCGAAAGCAGGATCCGGGTCTGGCCGTAGAGCACCGTCAGGACAATACTGGCGATCGCCAGCACCGCTCCCACGGAGAAGACAAACGCGATCCAGGGCTGGTGGGTGATCTCCTGCAGGATCTGCACCAGGGCCGCCTGGGTTCCGTCGAACCAGGTCCACTGCCGGGCGCCGACGGCGGCGACGGCCACCAGAACATACAGCGTGGTGACAATGACCATGGAGAGCATGATGGCCCGGGGCAGGTCGCGCTGCGGGTTGCGGGCTTCCTCGCCCGCGGTGGAGGCGGCGTCAAAGCCAATGTAGGAGAAGAACACCCGGGAGGCCGCGGCGGAGACACCGGCGGCGCCCATTGGCAGCAGCGGGGCGAAGTGCCCGGAGTTGAAAGCGCTGAAGGCAATGACGCAGAAGAAGAGCAGGATGACGATCTTGATGATCACGATGGCGGTGTTGATCCAGGCGCTTTCCTTGGCGCCGCGCACCAGCAGAGCCATCGCCAGCAGCACAATCACCAGGGCCGGCAGGTTGAACACCCCGCCGTCGCCCGGCGGCTGCGACATGGCCTCCGGCAGGCTCAGCCCGAACGCGGAGAGTGTTTCGTTCACGTACTGTCCGGCACCGACGGCGACGGCGGCCACCGAGACCGCGTATTCCAGAACCAGGCACCAGCCACAGATCCAGGCCATCCCCTCGCCCAGCGTGGCGTAGGTGTAGGAGTAACTGGAGCCGGAGACCGGCACCAGCCCCGCCATCTCCGCATAGGAGACCGCGGAGAACAGCGCCGCCAGCCCGGCAATGACGAAGGAGATCCAGATGGCCGGTCCCGCCAGCGGCACCGAGTCGCCCAGGATCACCAGGATCCCGGTGCCCAGCGTGGCGCCGACGCTGATCATGGTCAGCTGCAGCACGCCGAAGCTGCGGATGAGTTTGGGTCCGTTGGAGCCGGCGCCGGCCTCGTGCACCATCTGGCCCAGCGGTTTGCGGCGGAGCAGCTGCGCGCCAAGGCCGACGGCGGGACGGTTCGGAGTGGTGGACGCTACAGCGGTCTCCCTGGCGGGCGTTCGGTCTTGTAAGAGTGGACTGGGCACGGTCACCGTTGACTTCCAATCGTTGCGTACGTGGTGGGTTCCCCGTATCCAGAGTATGGCTGTGACGCGTCTCTCAAGTGGTGCAAAATATCCTATGATGGTCTTTCATGAGACGTATTGCACTAAATTCTACTGTGCCAGTCCAGTGCACCGGCCATGCCGCCACGCGCTGACGAGCAGGTTGAGCCCTTCCGGGCCGTGACGCTCGCACAGTTCCGACGGGGGCTTCCCTCCGAAATCAGGGTGCTCCATGACGCCCTCCGGCCTGACACGCCGTTGAGCTGGGTGGAACCGAGCGAGCTGGAGGATCCCACTCCCTACCTGATGGACGACGAGTTCATCCTGACCGCAGGGCTGCCCTTTTCCGGCGAGGGCGGCCGTCCGGACCGGGTGGATGCCTACGTGGCCCGGCTGGTGGAAGCGAAGGTCTGTGCCCTGGGCTTTGGACTGAAGCCGTACCACGATGCCGTTCCTCAGGCACTGATCGATTCCTGCCGGCTCCGCGGGCTGACCTTGATCGAGGTACCGCAGTCGGTGCCCTTTGCCGCGATTGGCCTGCAGTTCGCCCGGCTGCTTGAGTCCGAGGGCGCCAAGGTCGTCCGCCAGCTCGCCGATGCCAACCGGGTGCTCATGCGGGCCGTGCTCTCACCGCGGCCCGAGCACGAACTGCTTACAGCCCTGGTGGAGCGCTTGCCAGGATGGGCCGTGCTGGTAGGCAGCGATGCACGTATCCGCGCACGCGCCGGCAAGGCCCCGCTGGACGCCGCAAGCCTGGCACCCCTGCTGGGCCGGCTGCTCTCCGGCTCCGGACCACGGGTGGAGCTGGAAAGCTACCCGGCGCCGGGTTCGCGGCACGTCGTCGGCCATCCGCTGCGCGGCCCCAAGGAGGCCAACCTCGGCGCCCTGGTGATCGGCTCCGCGGAGCGCCTCACACCCGCACAGAACAACGTCGTCTCTGCCGCCGTCGGCCTGCTGGAGCTGCTCTTCCGGCAACGCACCAGCGGATCGCTGGCCCCAAGCCAGCTCGCCGCCGCCCTGCTGCTGCATCCGGAAACGGTCACCGGCGGCAGCAGCCGGCAGGTCACCGCGGCCAAGGACCTGCTGGCCCAGAGCATCTCCTCCACCCGGTCCGCCCCGATGCGGGTGGTGCAGGGCGTGAACGTGGAAATGCCGCAGTGGCGCAGCAGTGACAGCCCGGTGCGTGAGTTGCTGCAGTGGCGCCGGCTCTTCGAGACCAAGCTGGTGGAGATCACCGAGTACGGCTTTGCGGCCATCACGCGGCTGAAGGTCGACGACGGGCTGCTGGCCGAGGTGGACAGGCTCGGCTGGCGCGTGGTGGTGGGCGAGCCGGTCGAAATGAACGAGCTTCCCGCGGCCTACCAGCGGGCTGGCTCGCTGCGTTCCCGTGCCCGGGCCACCCGGCAGAACCTGCGGGTGGACGCGGTCAGCTGGTCCCTCACCGGTCTGCTGGGCCGCGAGGCCGGGAGCATGCTGGCCAGCCAGCTCTTTGCGCCACTGCATGGACTGGAACCCGAACGGCGGACCGCCCTGCTGGCCGTGCTGCGCGCCTGGCTGGGCGAAAACGGAAGCTGGGACGGCGCCGCCAAGGTGCTGGGGCTGCACCGCAACAGCATCCGGCGGCAGATCGGCCAGCTGGCCCAGCTGCTCGAGCGCGACATCAACGATCCGCAGACCCGGGCGGACCTGTGGATCGGCCTGCAGTACGCCGATACGCTCGACTGAAGGACGACGGCCACTGGCGACCGCTAGCTGCCCTCCCAACGGGTGTAGAGGTCCGGGCGGCGTTCGCTGAGGTAAGGCACGTCCGCCCGTGCGCGCTGGATGCTGTCGTGGCTGATTTCTGCGAAAATCAGCTCCTGGCCGCTGCCCGCCTGGGCGAGCAGGCCGCCGTCGGCCCCCACAACGACGCTGCCACCGGCCAACCCTCCTGCCTCACCCAGTCCGTTCACGGCGCCATCTGTCGGGCCGCAATGGTTGGCGTATCCGATGGCCACCTGACTCTCCAGCGCCCGCGCCCGCAACAGCACCTGCGGCACACTCTCATAGCCGTGTCCCAGCGCGGTGGGCACCAGCAGCAGTTCAGCGCCGCGGGTGGCGGCGGCTCGGACCTGCTCCGGGAATTCAACGTCGTAGCAGATCAACAGCGAGGTTTTGAAGCCCTCAAAGTCCACGACGGCGGGGGCCTGGTCGGCAGGCGCGAAGGCCTCCCGCTCGGCCGGACCGAAAAGATGGACCTTGGCATAGCGGAGCAGTTCCGTGCCCGTCCGGTCCACCAGCGTCGCCGTGATGTTCCAGTTCCCGTTGGCCTGAACGGCCGGCAGGCTATAGACGAGTGCAACGTCGTGGCCCCGGGCAACGCCGGCCAGCCGGTCGGCAAGGGCCGGGAGTACCGCCGGATCCAGCTCCCGGCGGATCCGCTCGGGCGAATAGCCCACGGGAAAGAGCTCGGGAGTGAGCAGCACGCCAGCCCCTGCAGCCGCTGCGCGGGCGGCGGCCTCGTCGATGGCGGCCAGGTTGGAATCAACGTCCAGCGTTCTGGCCCGACCCTGGAATACCGCCAGTAGCATGCGTCCACCTCTTCCTGCCAGTTGTTGTTCCCGATCACCGCTGCTTCCAGACTAGCCAACGCCGCTTATCCCACTGCGGTGCGAAACGTCCTAAACAGCAGCGGTACGGGATGAACTATCCCTAAGTTGCCAGCCGACTACCAATTCGATTCCCGGATCCGCGACTGGCCCAAGTCCCGTCGGCGGCAGGCGATTCCGGGTAGCATCGGTGCCATGACCCAGTTGATTGCCTTTGGCGGAAATACCCCTACTGTTGACGAGTCCGCCTTCGTTGCCCCGTCCGCGACTCTCATCGGAGACGTGGAGCTTGGCCCGGACTCCAGCGCCTTCTACGGAGTAGTGGTCCGCGGCGACACCGCGGCAATCCGCGTGGGATCCGGAACGAACCTGCAGGACAACGTGGTGCTGCACGCAGATCCCGGTTTTCCCACCACCGTGGGGAACGGGGTGAGCGTCGGGCATGGCGCGGTGGTGCATGGCTGCACGGTGGAGGACAACTGCCTGATCGGCATGGGCGCCACGGTGATGAACGGCGCCGTTATTGGTGAAGGTTCACTGATAGCGGGCGGGGCGGTGGTACTGGAAGGTGCCAGCATCCCGCCTCGGTCCCTGGTGGCAGGAGTCCCGGCAAAAGTCCGGCGGGAACTCAGCGACGAGGAGTACGACGGAGTCCGGCAAAACGCTGCCCGCTACGTGGAGCTGGCTCAGGCACACAAGCAGCTCCACAGGTAATGCATTCAGCATGAAGTGCCAGCTTGCGTTCACTTCTTGACTACAAGAAAGGATTGATGCAGTCTTCTGTATATGGCCACAGAAGACCGCTCGATGACGAGGCGAACCCGTAATCCAGGATCGCAATCGGCGCTGCGCCAGTTGAACCAGCAGCGCATCATCGAGACCCTCCTCGGAAGCGGCCCCTCAACCCAGGCGGAGATCTCCCGCTACACCGGCCTATCCACCGCCACGGTATCCAACATCGTCAAAAGCATGGCCGAAAGCGGGCTCATCTCCACCTCCCCCATCACCAGCTCAGGGCGCCGGGCACTCTCCGTCAGGCTGAACGGAAACGGAGCCGTCGCCGTCGGCATTGACTTCGGCCGAAGCCACGTGCGCGTTGTGCTGGCCAGTCTGGGGTACCGGGTGGTGGCGGAGCGAGCCATCCCGCTGCCCCTGGGCCACAAGGCCAGCGAAGGCATCCAGGCCGCGTCGGATCTGCTGGCCAAACTCCTGACCGAGGCAGGCATCCAGCGAAGCTCTGTCATCGGAGCGGGGGTGGGGATTCCCGGCCCGATCGACCGGCGCAGCGGCACAGTCGTCCAGGGCGCGATCCTGCCCGAATGGGTGGGCATCCACATCCTGAAAAGGCTGGAGGACGCCCTGAAATTCCCCGTGTACGCGGACAACGACGCAAACCTCGGCGCCCTCGCCCAAGTCACTTGGGGACCCCACGGAGCGGTCAGCAACCTGATGTTCCTCAAGATCGGCAGCGGCATCGGAGCGGGCCTGATCCTCAACGGGGCCCCGTACTACGGCAACATCGGCATCACGGGGGAAATCGGCCATGCCACCATCACCGAGCACGGCCTGATCTGCCGCTGCGGGAACCGCGGATGCCTGGAAACGGTGGCCTCAACCGCCATCATGATCGAACTCCTCAGCCGCGGAGCGCCTGCTCCGATCTCGGTCGATGACATAGTGCGGCGCGCCCTGGCCCGCGATGCGGCCACGCTGCGGGTGATCGACGACGCCGGGGTGGCAGTGGGTAGGGCGGTGGCCAACGTGGCCAACCTGATCAACCCGGAGGTGATCGTCGTCGGCGGCCCGCTGGCCGAACTGGGCGACGTGCTGCTCACCCCCATCCGCCGCGGTCTCTTACGCCATGCCGTCCCCGTTGTGGGCGAAAGCACGCTGCTGGCAATGTCCTCCCTTGGCGATCGGGCAGAGGCTCTGGGTGCCGCGGCGCTGGTCTTCCAACAGCAGGGCCTCAACCCTTCCAGCAGCAGGGAGCCGGCCCGCAATGCAGTCGCCGTTACCTAAGCGTTGAGTTAAAGACTTGACGACAAGGGCGTGAGCTAGTTTACTTTTTCCAAGCAGAACCACAGGTGTGACACAGCAGTTTGGTAGACACCGCTGTTTGGTAGACACCGCAGTTTGATAAACAACAGCAGTTTCAGGACAAAGAAGTCGTTTTTGGAGGCGAATACGTCATGGCGTCCAGCAGCCCAGTAATTCTGGAGATGCGCTCCATTACCAAGGAGTTCCCGGGAGTCAAAGCGCTCTCCAACGTTTCCATCACCGTCCACGCAGATGAGATCCACGCCATTTGTGGCGAGAACGGGGCCGGCAAGTCGACCCTGATGAAGGTCCTCTCCGGGGTTTACCCGCATGGTAGCTACGAGGGCGAAATCGTCTACCAGGGGGAGGTGTGCCAGTTCAAGGACATCCGTGCCAGTGAGCATGCCGGCATCGTGATCATCCACCAGGAACTGGCCCTGATCCCCGAACTGTCCATCATGGAGAACATCTTCCTGGGCAACGAGCCGACCAGGCTTGGCGTTATCGATTGGAACCAGGCCCGCCGTTCATCCATCGAACTGCTGGCCCGCGTGGGGCTGCGGGATGATCCGGACACCCAGGTCAAGGAAATCGGCGTCGGCAAGCAGCAGCTGGTGGAGATCGCCAAGGCGCTGAACAAGTCGGTCAAGCTGCTCATCCTCGACGAACCCACGGCGGCCCTGAATGAATCCGATTCCCAGCACCTGCTGGATCTGATCCGCGGCCTCAAGGGCAAGGGCATCAGCTCCATCATGATTTCCCACAAGCTCAACGAAATCGAGCAGGTGGCCGATTCCATCACCATCATCCGCGACGGCAAGACGATCGAAACCCTGGACGTCAAGGACGACGGCGTCGACGAGGACCGGATCATTAAGGGCATGGTAGGCCGGACCCTTGAGTCGCGGTTCCCGGACCACGAGCCCCGGATCGGTGAGGTCTTCTTCGAGGTCAAGGACTGGACCGTGGCCCATCCCCAGATCGCGGACCGGCTGGTCTGCAAAGGCTCCAACTTCAATGTCCGGCGCGGCGAGATCGTTGGCTTCGCCGGGCTGATGGGTGCCGGCCGCACCGAGTTGGCCCGCTCCATTTTCGGCCGCTCCTACGGAAACTTCGTCCACGGCCAGATCTTCAAGGACGGCAAGGAAATCACCTTGAAGACCGTCCCGCAGGCCATCCACCACGGCATCGGCTACCTCACCGAGGACCGCAAGAGCCTGGGCCTGAACCTGCTGGATGACATCAAGACCACCACCGTTTCCGCGGACCTGGAAAAAGTCTCCCGCAACATGGTGGTGGACATCAACAAGGAATACGCTGTCGCGGAGGACTACCGCAAGAGACTGAGGACCAAGACGCCCAGCGTGGATGAGGGCGTTTCCAAACTCTCCGGCGGAAACCAACAAAAGGTGGTGCTGGCCAAATGGATGTTCACCGATCCCGATCTGCTGATCCTGGACGAACCGACGCGCGGCATCGACGTCGGCGCAAAATACGAGATCTATGGCATCATCCAGCAACTCGCCAACCAGGGTAAAGGCGTGATCGTGATTTCCTCCGAACTGCCCGAACTGCTGGGCATCTCCGACCGGATCTACACCATCTTTGAAGGTGCGATCACCGGCGTGCTGACCAAGGAGCAGGCCAGCCAGGAGAGCCTGATGAAACTCATGACCGCGGCCAAGAAGACCGCCTGACCGCCGGAAGATATAGGACCAAAACAATGAACGCGCTCAAACAGCTCTTTGGCGGGAACACCCGCCAGTTCGGGATGATCTTCGCCCTGATCGTGCTGATCATCTTCTTCTGGTTCATGACAGGCGGGCTCAACCTGACCCCGGACAACGTCATCAACCTCTTCAACGGCAACGCCTATATCCTGATCCTGGCCATCGGCATGGTGCTGGTGATCATCGCCGGTCATATCGACCTCTCCGTCGGCTCGATTGCCGCCTTCGTGGGGATCGTCGTCGCCATGACCATGCGGGACTGGCACCTTCCCTGGTACGTCGGCATCCTGGTGGGACTCATCCTGGGCGCGATCATCGGCGCTTGGCAGGGATTCTGGGTGGCCTATATCGGCATTCCAGCCTTTATCGTGACGCTGGCGGGCATGCTGCTCTTCCGTGGCTTCAACCAGTTTGTGGGCAAGTCCAACACCGTTCCGGTCCCTAAGGACTTCCAGTACATCGGTGCCGGCTACTTGCCTGAAATCGGCCCGGATACCGGCTACAACAACCTCACCGTGCTGTTGGGCCTGATTGTGGTGGCTGCCATTATCTGGGGTGAAATCCGCACCCGCAGGAACGCCCTGTCCCTGGGCGCGGACGTCTCTCCGATGTGGGTCTCGGCGACCAAGCTGGTTTTCCTGTGCGCTGCCGTCCTCTACGCCACCTACCTCTTTGCCACCGGCCGCCCGGGCACCTCCTTCCCGATTCCGGGCCTGATCCTGGCCGTCCTTGTCCTCTTCTACGGCTTTATCTCCTCCCGGACCATCATTGGGCGGCACGTCTACGCCGTTGGTGGTAACCGCCACGCAGCAGCCCTTTCCGGGGTCAAGAGCAAGCGGGTCGACTTCCTGGTCATGATGAACATGGCCGTCCTGGCCGGCCTGGCCGGCATGATCTTCGTCGGCCGCTCCAACGCCTCGGGCCCGTTCGACGGCGTCGGCTGGGAACTGGACGCCATCGCCGCCGTCTTCATCGGTGGCGCTGCCGTCACCGGCGGCGTGGGAACCGTCGTCGGATCCGTCATCGGCGGCTTGGTCATGGCCGTGCTGAACAACGGTCTGCAGCTGCTGGGGGTCGGGGCGGACCTGACCCAGATCATCAAAGGCCTGGTGCTGCTGGCGGCCGTCGCCTTCGACGTCTACAACAAGAGCCAGGGCAGGAGATCACTCATCGGCATGATGATGAAGAACTTCGGCAACCGGGCTCAAGCCGAAACCACCGAAACCAAGGAAGTCATTTCCACGCCGTCCAACGCTTAGCAGAATCCTGGATGGCACATCACTCCACCAAGGCAACTCACTCCCACTAAAGAAAGCGAACAACATGTTGAAGCTCAACAAATCGATGAAGTCGCTGGCGGTCATCGCTGCGGTTTCAGCCCTGGCCCTGACCGGCTGCGGCCGTGCCGATAACGCCAGCTCCGGATCCTCGAGTGGAGCCGGCGGATTCCCGGCGGATTCCTCGATCGGTGTGGCGCTGCCGCAGAAGACCTCGGAGAACTGGGTTCTGGCCGAGGGCCTGTTCAATGACGGCCTGAAGAACGCGGGCTTTAAGGCAGATGTCCAGTTCGCCAACGGCGGCGTCTCCGACCAGCAGAACCAGATCAGCTCCATGATCACCAAGGGCGCCAAGGTCATCATCGTCGGCGCCATCGACGGCGCCCAGCTGGGAACGCAGCTCCAGCAGGCCAAGGCCGCTGGCGCTACGGTCATCGCCTACGACCGTCTGCTGCTGAACACGGACAACGTGGACTACTACGTCGCCTACGACAACTACAAGGTCGGCCAGCTCCAGGGCCAGGCCCTGCTGGACGGCATGAAGGCCAAGAAGCCCAGCGGCCCGTACAACATCGAACTCTTCGCCGGATCGCCCGACGATGCCAATGCGAAGGTCTTCTTCGACGGCGCGATGAACATCCTGCAGCCGAAGATCGACGACGGCACGCTCAAGGTGGTCTCCGGCCAGAAGTCCTTCGAGCAGGCAGTCACCCAGGGCTGGAAGGCTGAGAACGCCCAGAAGCGCATGGACACCCTGCTGGCCGGCAGCTACAACTCCGCCGAACTTGACGGTGTGCTGTCCCCCAATGACACCCTGGCCCGCGCGATCCTCACCTCGGTGAAGGCCGCCGGCAAGCCGATCCCGACCGTGACCGGCCAGGATTCCGAGGTTGAGTCGGTCAAGTCCATCATGGCTGGCGAGCAGTACTCCACCATCAATAAAGACACCCGTGCCCTGGTGGCGCACGCCATCCAGATGGTCAAGGACCTGCAGTCCGGCAAGAAGCCCGAAGTCAACGATGACAAGTCCTACAACAACGGCGTCAAGGTGGTTCCGGCCTTCCTGCTGCCGCCACACATCGTGACCAAGGCCAACGCCGCCCAGGAATACGCCAACGACCCGTCGCTGGCACCGCTGACCAAGTAAGCTCCTCATAGAATAGGGCCCGGGCCGCCAACAGGCGGACCGGGCCCTTTCATGCCTGAGGCCGGATGGCAGAATGAGGCCATGACCGAACCCCGCTTCGTCGCCCGGCCCGACTGGTACACCACGGATGCGCCGCAGCCGCTCATGGCCACCGGCCGGCCGTTGCGCTGGGGCGTCGTGGCCACGGGGAACATCGCCGGCACAGTGACGGGGGATCTGGTGCTGCTGGAGGATGCGGTGCTGCAGGCGGTCAGTTCGCGCAGCGCCGAGAAGGCGGCGCAGTTCGCTTCCCGCTTCGGCTTCGCGGATCATTATTATGACGACGGCGGGATCCCCGGCTACCAGCGCCTGGTCCAGGACCCCGAGGTGGACGTGGTCTATGTTGCCACCCCGCATGCCCAGCATTTCACCGTGGCCAAGGCGGCGCTGGAGGCCGGGAAGCACGTGTTGTGTGAGAAGGCCTTCACCATCAACGCCCGCGAGGCGGCAGAGCTGATCAGGCTGGCGGCGCAACGGGGACTGTTCCTGATGGAGGGCGTCTGGTCCCGCTTTGTTCCGGGCATGCAGCGCGCCTTCAGCATCATCGCCTCGGGCGAGATCGGCAAGGTTCAGTGGGTCCGGGCTGATTTGGGCTTCCCGGCACCGGATGATCCTGCAACCCGGATCTGGGCCCTGGCGGACGGCGGCGGCGCGCTGCTGGACCTGACCGTGTATCCCCTGCTCTGGGCCTGGGCGGCGCTGGGCGCCCCGCAGTCCGTCAGCGCCAGCGGCGTACTCACCGAGCTGGGAGTGGACAGCCAGAACGCCATCACGCTGGGCTACTCCTCCGGCGCGCAGGCCCAGCTGATGTCTTCGCTGACCGCCATGGGCCCGCGGTCCGCCGTCGTCGCCGGATCCAAGGGTTATCTGCAGACCATGGGATCGGTCAACAACCCCACTTCGCTGACAGTGCAGACCGGCTGGAACGAGTCTCGCGTGGAGACCTTCGAACCCATCGGCCGCGGCTACACCTACCAGTTACGCGAGGTGACCCGTTGCATCCAGCAGGGCCTGACCGAGAGCCCGACCATGCCGCTGGCGGATTCACTGGCCATCATGCACCTCTTTGATGGGGTCCGCGCCGAACTCGGCGTGGTCTACCCCAACGACGCGTAGGCAAACCACACGAGGGGCGACGACCGCCGTCGTGGTCGCCGCAGATACGGACAGATGCGGCAGATACGGACAGATGCCGTGAACGAATCCACGGCATCTGTCCGTATTACCGGCATAATCCAGCCGGGACAGCCCGCAGGACGTTTACCCGACGCCCAGGTAGGCTTCCTTGATCGCCGGATTGGCCAGCAGTTCCTTGCCGGTTCCGCTGTGCGTGATCTGGCCGGTCTCCAGCACAAAAGCACGGTGCGCCCGTGCCAGTGCCTGGTTGGCGTTCTGTTCCACCAGCAGCACCGTGGTGCCCTGCTGGTTGATCTCCGTGACGATCTTGAAGATCTGCCGGATGAACTGCGGCGCCAGGCCCATGGACGGCTCGTCCAGCAGCAGCACCTTTGGGTTGGACATCAGCGCCCGGCCAATGGCGAGCATCTGCTGCTCGCCGCCGGACATTGTCCCGCCGTATTGCTTCTGGCGTTCCTTCAGCCGCGGAAACAGGTCGAACACGCGTTCAATGTCCGCGGCCATCCCGCTGCGGTCCTTCCGGCCGAAGGCTCCCATGTCCAGGTTTTCCATTACGGTCATGCCCGGGAAGATCCCGCGGCCTTCCGGAGCCTGCGAAATCCCCTGCACCACGCGGATGTGTGCCTTCATCCGTGTGATGTCCTGGCCCTGGAAGGTGATCGAGCCCGCGCTGGGGTTCAGCAGTCCGGAGATGGTCTTCATGGTGGTCGTCTTGCCGGCGCCGTTAGCCCCAATGAGGGAAACGATCTCCCCCTCGTTGACGGTGAAGGACATGTCCTTAATGGCCTGGATGCGCCCGTAGTGGACGGAGACATTCTTCAGCTCAAGCAACGTCATCTTCGGGCTCCCCTAGGTAAGCGGAAATGACCTTCGGATCCTCGCGGATCTCCCGGGGCACTGCGTCCGCGATCTTCTTGCCGAACTCCAGCACCACGATCCGGTCCGTGACGCCCATGACCAGCTTCATGTCATGCTCAATAAGCAGCACCGTATAGCCGTCGTCCCGGATGGTGCGGATGAGGCCCATGAGGTCCTCTTTTTCGGCCGGGTTGAAGCCGGCGGCCGGCTCATCCAGGCAGAGCACCTTCGGATCGGTGGCCAGCGCGCGGGCAATCTCCAGTCGGCGCTGGTACCCGTACGGCAGGTGCCGGGACAGGAACTGGGCATGGTCGGCGATGCCGACGAACTCCAGCAGGGCCATGCCGCGCTCGATGGCCGACTTCTCCTCGCGGACGTGGGTGGGCAGGCGCAGCAGCGCCCCGCCCACGCTGGTGCGGTGGCGTGCGTCAAGGCCGACGACGACGTTCTCCAGGGCGGTCATCTCGCCAAAAAGACGGATGTTCTGGAAGGTCCGGGCCAGGCCGCGCCGGGTGATCTTGTGCTGCGCCAATCCACCGAGGGACTGCCCTTCCAGCAGCACCTTGCCGCTGGTGGGCTTGTAGACACCTGTCATGGCGTTGAAGCACGTCGTCTTGCCCGCGCCGTTAGGTCCAATCAGGCCCAGGATCTCGCCGCGGAGGATGTCGAAGGTGACGTTGTCCAGCGCGGTCAGGCCGCCGAACTTCATGGTCAGGTTCTGCACCTGCACCAGGGCATCCCCCACCTTGACGGAGATGTCCCGGTCCGGGGCAACCCTTTCCGCGACCTCAAGATCCACACCCTGTTGGGCCAAGGCCTCGACGTCGATATCAGGTTCCTGCGCTTCGCTCATGCCTTCACCCCATCCTCTTCAGGACCGCCCAGACCGGGGGCGTTGACCCGCGGGCCACCCGCCTCATCTGTCGGCGATCCGGTGCCGCCGCTACGTCCCAGCATCTTGTTGTAGGCGCTGCGTCCGTAGGCAAGCAGCCGCTGGCGTGCGGGAAGCAATCCGGCTGGCCGGAAGATCATGATCAGCACCAGGGCTATGCCGAAGATCAGGAACTTGTATTCGGCAATCGCGGTGAAGCGCAGCGGAATGTACGCCACCAGGGCGCCACCCAGGATCGCCCCGACCTTGTTGCCGGTACCCCCGAGCACCACCGCACACAGGAACAGCACCGAGGTGACGACGTCGAACTTCTGGTTGTTCACAAAGCCGACCTGGCCGGCGAACAGCGCCCCGGAGAGCCCTCCGACCGAGGCGCCAATGACGAACGCCCAGACCTTGTACTTGAAGGTGGGCACGCCCATGATCTCCGCGGCATCCTCGTCCTCGCGGATGGCAATCCAGGCCCGGCCCACGCGGCTGCGCTCCAGATTCCCGGCCAGCAGCAGGACGATGATGATCACCGTAATGGTCAGCCAGTACCATGGCGTACCGCTGGAGTTCAGGAAGATCGGCGCCCCGGTTGAATCGGTACCCGGTGGATGTCCGACGTTCTGGAAGCCGACCTGGCCCTTCATGGCGGGGATGATGGTGGCCAGGATGCGGACAATCTCACCGAAGCCAAGTGTCACGATGGCCAGGTAGTCACCGCGCAGGCGCAGCGTCGGGATACCCAGCACCACACCGAAGAACATGGCCACGGCCATGGCGGCCGGCAGGGTCCACAGGTACGGGATGTGCACGTAAGGGGAATCCGGGCTGGTCAGCATGGCAGCGGTATAGGAGCCCACGGCGAAGAAGGCCACATACCCCAGATCCAGCAGGCCGGCATACCCGACCACGACGTTCAGGCCGACCGCCACCAGCGCGTAGATGGACATCTGCGCACAAGCGATCTGCCAGTTGTTGCCCGGTTCCGTGGTGATGAAGGGCGGGTTGACCACCGGCAGCAGGTAGGCCAGCACCACGATGATGATCAGGTACAGCCATTGCTTTTGCCTCGGCAGCGCATTCCAGCGCTGTCCCAGCCCGCTGAACCAGCCGCCCCCGCGGTGCGCGCGGGCGGACTCCTGGTCCAGCAATTCCTTTTTCGATTCTGCCCCCGGCAACAGCGGCGGGCCTTCGGTGGTGCTCATGCCTTGCTCCTTCCGAGTGAGCTTCCCAGCACGCCCTGTGGACGCAGGATCAGCACCCCGACCAGGACCAGGAACGCCACGACGTCGGTCCACTGCGAGTCGCCCAGCAGGATCTGTCCGTAGTTGCCGATCAGGCCCAGCAGGAGACCGCCGACCAGGGCGCCGCGGACGTTGCCGATGCCGCCCAGAACCGCGGCCGCGAAGGCTTTGATGCCCAGGATAAAGCCACCGTTGTACTGGACGCCGGAGGGGATCTTCATCGTGTAGAACAGGGCCGCCGCGCCGGCCAGGATGCCGCCGATCACGAACGTGGTGATGATGATGCGTTCCTTGTTGACGCCCATCAGGGTGGCCGTGTCCGGGTCCTGGGCAACGGCGCGGATGCCGCGACCGGTCCGGGAGCGGCTGATGAACAGGTCGATGACGATCATCATGATCAGCGCCGCGATGATGATGACTATCTGCTGCGAGTCGACGATGGTACCGAAAACGTCAAAGATCGGCGTGGGTTTGAACATCGTCAGCGCCTGTTCGGGGCTGGGTCCGCGCCAGAGGTACAGCAGGTACTGGATGGAGAAGGAGACACCGATGGCGGTGATCAGGAAGGCCAGCCTCGGGGCGTTGCGCTTGCGCAAGGGGCGGTAGGCGACACGCTCGACGATCACCGCCGTCAGGGCCGAGGCCAGCATGCCCACTATCAGGGCAAGGATCAGGTTGCCCACAATGGCCCAGAACCCCAGATGCGGGGCCGATGGGCCGAAGTTCAGGGCACTGAGGGTGAACCACACCCCGAAGCAGCCCATGATGAAGACTTCCGAGTGGGCAAAGTTAATGAGGTTCAGCACGCCGTAGACCAGCGTGTAACCGAGCGCGACAAGCGCGTAGATGGATCCGAAGGTCAACCCGTCAAAGGTTGCGCTCCAGAAATTTTGGGCCAGCGACGGGACATCGAAGTTGATCCAGTCGCTGTCCATCGGCAGAGCCGTTAGAACTGAGGTGAGCATGTGCAATTCCTGGTCTAGTCAGAAGGGTGGAGCGGCAAGAAAATGCTGTGGGGTCCGCGGATGCTGACCCCACAGCATTCTGCTTCTGTGGCTGACTACTCGCCGATCGGGCCGATCGGGACGATCTTGCCGTTCTCCACCTTGTAGCCGTAGACCGTCGGGGCCTGCAGCTCGCCCTTGCTGTCCCACTTGTAGTGCTTGCTCAGGCCATCCTTGTCATAGGACTTGACCCAGGAGACCAGGTCCGCGCGGCTCTGCTTGCCGGCATCGATGCCGGAGAGCAGCACCGTGGCGGCGTCGTAGCCTTCAATCGAGTAGGTTCCCGGTTCGGAACCGTTGGCCAGGGCCTTGTAGGCGGTTTCAAAGGACGGGATCAGCTCGCCGGGGATGCAGGGGCAGGTGAAGTACGCGTTGTTGGACGCGTCACCTGCCTGCTTGATGAACTGGTCATCCTTGACCCCATCCGGGCCAACGAAGGTTCCGGTGAAGCCCTTGGCCACCAGCTGCTGGTCGAACGGAGCACCTTCAGCGTAGTAGCCGGCGTAGAAGACGGCGTCCGCCTTGGCGTTGATGATCTTCGAGATTACCGCGGAGAAGTCCTTCTGACCGGTGGTCACCTTGTCCGTGCCGGCCAGCGCGCTGCCCAGGGCGGCGGAGGTGGAGGTGCCCAGGCCGATGCCGTAGTCCGAGTCATCCTGGACCAGGTAGACCTTCTTGGCGGCCAGCTTGCCGGTGAGGAACTTGGCAGCTGCCGGCCCCTGCACCGCGTCGTTGCCCAGGCC
The DNA here is from genome assembly GCA_035999715.1 of Micrococcaceae bacterium. Taxonomy (GTDB): domain Bacteria; phylum Actinomycetota; class Actinomycetes; order Actinomycetales; family Micrococcaceae; genus Arthrobacter_M. The sequence goes on from DASYGM010000022.1 coordinate 19,031, forward strand.
GCGGAAGAACGTGGTCCAGCCGTTCTGGGTCAGCGTCGGGTTGGTGGCCGAGGGGGTGATGTGGACCAGGCCCTTCTGTTCGAAGATGTTGCCGGTGGCCTTGGATTCGCCGGAGAACGGGAGCCCGACGACGCCGATGATGTTCGGCTCGCTGACGATCTGGGT
>DASYGM010000051.1:0-7081 GCA_035999715.1 Micrococcaceae bacterium
GTGGCTGTTCCGGGCAGCCGCTCCGAGTAGCCGAAGCCGGGAAGGTCCAGGCTGTACACGGTGTGCTGCGCGGAAAGCCGGTCGTGCTGCTCGTCCCAGTCCTCCAGGCTTTGGCCGATGCCGTGCAGAAGGAGCACCGGCGCGCCCTGGCCGCTCACGCGGTACCGCAGATGAATGCCCTCGATGATGATCATCGCCGTGCCCGGCAGCTCCGGGATCCCGGGCGCCGTCGTCGTCGTCCTTCGCCCGAACCGGACGCCGTCGGTGAGCCGTCCCAGCCGCAGCAGCAAAAAGTCGCGAACATAATTCTGGTGCAGCCGCCACGGCGCCCGTGCCCCCTGCTTGGGCAGATCGCCGATGCTTCTGAGGACGTAGCCGGACTGGAGGCCGATCAGCGGCACCAGTTCACCGGAGGCAACCTCTGCGGGTACCTGCGGGGTGACGCTCTGGTAATGGTGGCGGTCCAGGTACTTCAAGAGGCGGCAGACGTAGCGCGCCACCAGGTCCGCCTTGAGGGTCCAGGACGCATTCGTGTACCCGATGGTCAGTGCGAAGTTCGGCACGCCGGAGAGCATCATGCCCTTGTACGCCAAGGTCCGGGGGACGTCCACCGGCCTCCCGTCGACCGCCAGGGTGATCCCGCCCAGCGCCAGCAGGTTCAGCCCCGTTGCCATGACAATGATGTCGGCGTCAACCTTTGCTCCGGAGGCCAGATCGATGCCGGCGGGCGTGATCCGGTCGATGCGGTCGGCCATGATCTCCGCGGCGCCGCGGCTGATGGCCCGGTACAGGTCGCCGTCAGGAATCGCGCACAGCCGCTGGTCCCACGGGTTGTAGCTGGGCGCGAGGTGGCTGTCCACGTCGAATCCGGCCGGCAGCTTCGCCACTGCGGACCTGCGCAGGATCGCCTTCATTGTCTCCGGGCGGCGCCTGCTGAGCTGGTAGGTGAACATCGAGTAACCGATGTTTTTCAGCCGTACCAGGTTGTAGGCAAGCCCCTCCGGCAACCGGCCGCGCAGCCGGTCCGCCAGGTGGTCCCGGGAGGGGACCGGGGCAATGTAGGTGGGCGAGCGCTGCAGCATGGTGACATGGGCTGCGGTTCTGGCCATCGCGGGCACCAGCGTCACGGCGGTGGCACCGCTGCCGACGACGACGACGCGTTTGCCTTCGTAGTCCAGATCGGCCGGCCAGTGCTGCGGATGCACAATCCGGCCGGCAAAGCTGTCTGCTCCGGGGATGGCAGGGGTGAAGCCCTGGTCATACCGGTAATACCCGGAGCAGACGGAGAGGAATGAGCAGGTGAAGATGATGGCTTCGGCGGAGTCGGCGGCGGCATTGGCGACGGCGTTGGCGGCGGCATCAACGCCGGGATCCTGGGCGGCGTGTTCGCCGGGGTACTCGGCTTCCGAGGTCCGGACCGCCGTGACGGTCCATAATGCACTTGCGCTGGACCATTCCGCTGAGACCACGCGGTGGTTCAGCCGCAGGTGGGGCTGCAGCCCTTCCTGGGCGAGCGTATCGGTGATGTAGGTGCGGATGGACTCGCCGTCGGCGATGGCCTTGGCGTTGGTCCACGGCCGGAAGGAATAGCCCATGGTGTACATGTCCGAGTCCGAGCGGATCCCGGGGTAGCGGAAAAGGTCCCAGGTCCCGCCCACGGTCCCGCGCGATTCGAGGATGGCAAACGACTTTCCCGGGCATTCGCGCTGCAGGTGGCTGGCCGCACCGATCCCGCTTAGACCGGCGCCAACAATCAGCACGTCGACGTGTTCGCTCATGAAGCGAGTGTATCGACGCGGCCCGGACGATGTGCGCCTTATAGCCGCAGGGTTTGCCGGCGTTTGGGGAACGGGATGCGGTCAAGATCGTTGGCGGCGATGACGACGGCGGTTTGGCCGGCCCGGGCGGCGCCGGTCCGGGCCTGCTCGGCTAGCGGTCCGACGTCGACGTAGCGTGACGAAAAGTGGGTAAGGACAAGCGTGCCGACCGCTCCGGCTCCCGCAAGGGCGCCCGCCTGCCCGGCGGTGAGGTGGCAGTACTGCTCGGCCAGGTCGCCGTCGTCGTCGCTGAAGGTGGACTCCGCCACAAGCAGGTCGGCGCCGTCGGCAAGCTCCTCTGCCCCGGGACAGGGCGCGGTGTCCATCACGAAGGCGAAGCGCTGGCCGGGGCGCGGGACGCTCACCTGCTCCAGCCGCACCCCGCGCAGGCTGCCCTCCCGCTGAAGCCGGCCAACGTCGGAGCCCGTGATGCCCGCCGCCTCCAGCCGGTCCGGCAGCATGGTGCGGCCGTCGGGCTCGCTGAGCCGGTAACCGTAGGTCTCAATACGGTGGCGCAGCGGCCGCACCTCCATGCCGGGCCCAATCCCGCCGCCGGCTCCGTGCGGGCGCAGCCGCAGGTCAAGTCCGGGGGAGGCCAGCGACACCAGGGCCCGGACTACGTCCTCACCGGAGGCGGGATAGTGCAGGTGGACCGGGTGCGCCACCGAGTCCAGGGCCATCCGTGACAGCACACCCGGCAGCCCGAAGCAGTGGTCGCCGTGGACATGGGTGAGGCAGATGCGGGTGATCTGGGAGGCCGCTACGCCGGCATGGATCATCTGCCGCTGCGTGCCTTCGCCGGGATCGAAGAGTAGGCCTTCGCCGTCCCAGTGCAGCAGGTAGCCGTTGTGGTTGCGGGTCCGGGTTGGGACCTGCGAGGCGGTGCCGAGGACGACGAGTTCGCGCATGAGCCGAGTGTGCCACCGCCGCGGGGCCACGACCAGCCCGCCGCCCCGGCCGCAGCGGAAGCACCGGCGCCCTACGCGCCCGGATTTGTCTCCGGTACGCCGCGAAACGGTGGGGTGAAGCTGACTCCGACGATGAGCCCACCGGGGCTCTGCAGCCGGGCAATCGTCTGGCCCCACGGCTCGGTCCGGGTGGAATGGAGCAACTCGTAGCCCTGTTCCCGGAAGTCCTTGACCGCTGTGGCGACGTCGTCGACGTCGAACTCCACACTGGCCTGGGGGACTGGCCTGTCCCCGGGCCAAACATCTGTACCGAAGCAGGCCTGTGCCGCCTGCGCCAGCGGCCACACCCCAAAGTGCTTGACACCGGGTAACTCTTCGGTAAAGACGTAGTCATCGTCACCGTTCAGGGCGAGACCAAGGGCGTCCCCGAACAACCGTCGATCCGCGGCGGGGTCCGACGAGACAACCGAGACCGTTGCCATGAAAAGTGCTTTCATGTTGCCATTTTCCCAGCCGGCCGTGCCGTGCTCAAGGCCGAGCGCCTGCGCCCGGGTACGGCATTTACCGGCTGTCCCACCGGAACCAGCGGATTCCGACGAACGTGAACACCACGATGTATCCGAAGCAGGCCAGGATCGAGTAGGTGTCCTGGATGCTCCAGGCGGACCTGTTCAGCACATCGGAGAACAGCGTCATCAGCGCGCCGACCGGCGTCCACCCGGCGATCGACTTCATCGTGTCGCCCAGGATGCCGGTACCGCCCAGGAGACCCAGGAGCACCAGGATGATGAAGAGGATCCGGGCCACGGCGGCGACGGCGTTCGCCGATTTCACCAGTGCTACCAGGGTCTGCCCGATGGCCAGGAACACGGCACCGCCCAGGACGGCGAGGGCCAGGACCGATGCGTACTGTCCGGCGCCCAGCGCAAGGTTGTGCAGGAGGGAGCCGACGACGACGAGGATGGCGGAAGCGACCAGGTTGGCTGCCAGGTGGACGCAGAGCCTGCTGGTCATGATGGTCCACGTCGGCGCGGGAGTAACGCGCAGCCTTTGCAGCACGCCCGTGTCGCGGTCGTGGGCCACCGCCAGGCTGTAGCCCAGGAGGCTGGAGGTGATCAGGCCCAGTGTGAGCGCCAGACCGATGACCAGGCCGGAACCGCCGAGCCGGGATTGCGACTTCCCAAGGGTGGTAGCCACCAGGATCACCATCGGAACAAGAATGCCCACCACCGCCGAGACTCTGCTTCGGAGCAGAACAGTGGAATCGGCGCGCAGCAGCGAAGCCAGGGCCATGCCCAGCGGCGGATGGCTGGTATCAACACTCCGGTCAGTCACGGATCTCACTTCCCGTCAGCGCGATGAAGACGTCTTCCAAGGTGACCGCGCCGTGGGCCACCTCCAACACCCGCGGATCGTCCTTATGCTGCTCAATTAAACCGGTAGGCGTCCCGATGGTCACCAACGTCCCATGGTCAATGATCCCCACCCGGTCACACACCGCCTGCGCCTCCTCCATCGAATGGGTGGTCAGGAGAACGCTGCGGCCCCCGCCGCGCTGCTGCTCAATGCGCCGCCACAGTCCACGGCGTGCCTGCGGGTCCAACCCGGCCGTCGGCTCGTCCAGCAGGAGCAGGAGCGGGTCGTGGATCGCGGCAATGAAAAGGGCCAGCCGTTGCTGCTGACCGCCGGAGAGTTGCTTGAACCGCTTCCCCAACTCTTCGTCCAGCCCGATGGCACGCATGCTGCTGGCGATCTGCTCCCGGGAGAGCCGCACCCCGTACAGGCCGCCATAAAGCTTTGCGATCTGTTCGATGGTCAGTTCGGCCTGGAAACTGGATGACTGCAATTGCACCCCGAGCCGGGCCTTGGTTTCCAACGGGCGCTCGCGAACGTCGATGCCATCCACCAACAGGCGACCAGACTTCGGCCTGATTAACCCCTCGATGGCGCTCAGCGTGCTGGTTTTCCCGGCGCCGTTTGGGCCGAGCAATCCGAAGATCTCGCCGGGATGGATCTGGAACCTGACGCCCTTGACCACCACCCGGTCGGCATAGGCGACGTACAGGTCGCTGACGTCCAATACCACCGGGGTTACAGGCTCGCTCGCCTCACTCGTCAAGATGCATATCCCCTCGGGGTCGCCAAGCCCGAAATTTGGTAGGGCCTTTGTGACGAGTCTAGGGGAGTAAGGCGGCAGGAAGCGGGACGGCCCGGCCGGAGTCTCGGCCTGCCGTCCCGCTGACTCCTGGTATCTATTGCTCAGTCTTCGACGATCACCTTTCCAACCATCCCCATGTAGTCATGCAGCCCGCAGATGTAGTCGAACGTCCCGGCCTTGGTGAAGGTGACAGGGAAGGATGACCCAGGGGGCATGATGCCGGAGTTGAGTTGTCCGCCGCTGAAGGTCGTCGGATCACCCCACGGGGCAAACAGGTTTGCCGGTTCCGTTCCGAACGTTACCGTGTGCGGCTCTCCCATTCCGTTGTTGACAAACCAGACCTTGTCACCCACGTGCACGGTGACGGTCTGCCGGACGAAGCGCATGATCATCGCCGTGCCGTCGTCGCCGCCCACCAGGACCTTGTGGTTGCTGGACTGCTCCAGCAGGGCGTCATCGAGTTTGTATCCGTCCTCCAGGATGGAGTGCGCCTTCGACTCTGCCGCTTCGTTGTAGTCCGACTGGCTGTGCGGGTAGTCGGATCCGGCAGCCCGGACATGGACCATGCCCTTCATTGCCATGCCGTGGACCAGGCAGTAATACGTGAAGTCGCCCTGGTCCGGGAATTTCAGGCTGTAACTCTTAGCGGAGGGGAACCCCGGAACCGTGACGTTGGCCAGCAGGCCGGAGTTGTAATAGGAATGCCCGTCGTACCAATTGGTACCGCGCGGGAGTAATTCATTGGCGACGCCCGGATCGAAGGGCTGCGTCGACTCCAGCGACTGGCCCTCGGACAGGAAGGTCACGGTGTGGATTTCCGCCGAGTTTGCCTCCCATTTGATGGTGTCTCCGGCGTTGATATCAATTTCGGAGGGCAGGAAGGCCATGCCCTGGATTTCCTGATCACCGGATTCCGAGCCGACCTGGACGGTCCAGGTACGCGGACTCCAACTCGAGGCGCCGGCGGGGCCGGCCAGGGCCACCGGCGTTGCAAGGGCAACAAGGGTGGCAACTATGAATGGCAGTTTATGGAACTGTTTGTGGAACTTGGGATGGATTCCCGGAGCATGTCTCATTGGACGCTCCCTTTCTTGGACATTCGGCCAACGTCGGCCGGTGTGTCTCTGTGACCAGTCCACCCCGCAGGGTAATTCCTCCCAACCTGGTCTGTGTTCCTCGGCCGAGGGCTCCCCGGTGCCCGATGCGTCGTCGCATTGGTGCCGCAAGGACCAGCATGGCCCTCAAGCCGGAACTGCACCACCGCAGCGGTGCGGGACAGGTTTCGATCTTGATCCAAGGCGTATCCACTGGGGCGCAGTGCTGAGCACGCGAGAGTGCAGACGCAATTTCCAGACTCCTCCTCCGAGCCGTGTTTGTCGAGGAAGCCGGACCCCGGGTAAGGGACGCTACGGCAGCACCGCCACCTGGACAAAGGGACAGGAGATCTGGAAGGCCGCGCTGGCGAAGTCCGCGTCCACCTCGCCATTGAGATAGCCGTAGCTGAAGGCCACCGAGGCGTCGATGATGAGGTACTGTCCCGGCGGGACAATGGCCTGCTCGTAGCGCAGGTCATATCCGCGGTAGACAATGGCGGTTTTTGTCTGATCGTCGGTGAACCAGCCGGTGGAATCGGCGTCCAGGTCCAGCGCGCGTTGCGTTTGGCCGCCTTGGGCGACCGGGGAGGAGATCGGCGTGGTCCAGGTCTGGAGCAGGTCTGCGTGGGCATCGAGGGACAGCAGCGCCTCTCCGCCGTCGATCACTCCACCGCGGGAATGCACGCTGCAGTAGCCGTTGAGGACCAGAAAGGCATCGACGGTGACGATGGCGTATCCCGTCCGCGTGTTTTGCCAGAGGAAATAAAAATGCAGGGTCTCGGTTCCGTGGGCCTCCAATAATGCGGAAGGGAAGCCTCCGTAGAGCTGGCCCTTATAGTCCACCTTCGCCCAACTATTCCAGGGCTGGATGCTTGAGGACGCCAGCTCCAGATAATCGGTGGTCCAGATTTCCACGGGGCGGTCCAGCGCCTCGTACTGGATGCCCGACGGCGGCCCGGCCGCGACGAGAGCCTCCAGCGCTGCCCGGCGTTCCTGCACGACGGCGTTCAGCCGCTTGGCGTGTGCGGCGGAATGATCCTCCGCCTCCACCTTCGCTTCTGCGAGGAGATGGCTGTTTTCCTTCCGGACACCGGCCAGGTCCCG
>DASYGM010000064.1:0-4018 GCA_035999715.1 Micrococcaceae bacterium
GCCGGCTTCGGCCCGCGCATCTCCGTGGTCAAGATTGTCCCGAAGGCAGTGGCTTCGGCGGACCAGAAGGCGTTCGATGCCAACCCGGTGGGCACCGGACCGTACAAGTTTGTCTCCGCCGCCGCCAATGACAAGATCGTCTTTGAGCGCTTCGACGCCTACAACGGTCCCAAGCCGGCCCTGGCCAAGGGCATGACCTGGTTCCTGCTCTCCGACGCCGCAGCCCGGGTGACCGCCGTCCAGTCCGGCCGCGTGCAGGCCATCGAGGACGTCCCATACCTGGACGTGGACAGCTTGAAATCCAAGGTCCAGGTTGAATCCGTGCAGTCCTTCGGCCTGCTGTTCCTGATGTTCAACTGTTCCAAGGCCCCGTTCAGCAAGAAGGAAGTCCGCCAGGCCCTGCATTACGCCCTGGACAAGGACTCCATCATCAAGACGGCGCTGCTGGGAAACGCCACGGCTGCATCGTCCTACTTCCAGCCGACACATCCGGACTACCAGAAGGCGGCCACCGTCTATGGCTTCGACGCCGACAAGGCCAAGAAGATGCTCTCCGATGCCGGCGTGAGCAACCTGTCCCTGACGCTGACCACCACGGACACCGCCTGGGTCAAGGACGTGGCCCCGCTGATCAAGAAGGACTGGGACGCCATCGGTGTCAAGACCACGCTGGAGACCATGGCGTCCTCGGCCGTCTACGGCCCGGACAAGGTCGGCGGCCTGAAGTACGACGTCGTCGCTGCCCCCGGGGATCCCTCCGTCTTCGGCAACGATGCCGACATCCTGCTCAGCTGGTTCTACCGCGGTCCGGTCTGGGCGAAGAACCGTTTCGCCTGGGACACCACGCCGGCTTACGCAAAGGTCCAGACGGACCTTGACAAAGCTACCCAGACCACCGGTGATGCGTCCAAGAAGACCTACAAGGAGATCATCGACACCATCGCCGATGAAGTCCCGCTGTACCCGATCTTCCACCGCAAGCTGCCCACCGCCTGGGACGCCAAGAAGCTCTCCGGGTTCCAGCCGCTACCCACCACGGGCCTGGGCTTCATCGGAGTGGGCCGCACCTCCTAGCCCCTCCCTGCACGTCCTGGCGGGGCGGCTGCCTTCAGCCCCGCCAGGACACAACCACCGGCACCATGGCGCAGTCCGCCGTGGGGCGCAAACCGATACAACCGGAGAAGTAAATTGGTAACGTTATTGCGACTGCTGGGGCGCCGGCTCGCAGCACTTCCGCTGATGATCGTGGGGGTTACCCTGCTGGTCTTCATTGTGCTGCAGTTCGCGCCGGGGGACCGCGCAGTGGCTGCCCTGGGTGAAGGGGCCACCCCGGCAGCGCTGAACCAGTACCGGGCCGAAAACGGCCTCAACGATCCGCTGTTCATTCAATACTTCCGCTACCTCGGGAACCTCGTCACGCTGAACTTCGGCAACACGCTCCCCCCGCAGCAGTCCATCACCGGCGTCATCGGCGCCGCCTTTCCGCTGACCCTCCAGCTGACCTTCCTGGGCGTGCTGATCGCGGTAGTGCTCTCCGTCGTGTTCGGCGTGCTCGGTGCCCTCTACCGCGACACCTGGGTGGACCAGGCGATCCGGGTATTTTCCATCGCCGCAGTTGCGACTCCATCGTTCTGGCTTGGCATCCTGCTCATCCAGTGGTTCGCACTCGGCGAGAACTCGATTTTTCCCTCCGGTGGCCTGGCGGACCCGTCCGAGGGTTTCTCCGGCTGGCTGCGTTCCATGGCGCTGCCGGCGCTGGCCCTGGGTATCCCCGTCTCCGCCTCGCTGATCAGGGTGGTCCGCACGTCGATGGTGGAGGAGCTGGACCGGGATTACGTCCGGACCGCCATCGGCAACGGCGTCCCCTACCGCGAAGTCGTCTCCCGCAACGTCCTGCGCAACGCCCTGGTGACCCCCGTGACGGTGCTCGGATTGCGCGTCGGCTACCTGCTGGGCGGGGCGATCGTGATCGAAATGATCTTCTCCCTGCCGGGCATGGGGCAGCTGATCCTTAACGGCATCACCGGCAAGGACACGAACCTCGTCCAGGGCGTGGTCCTGGTCATCGCCATCACCTTCGTAGTCATCAACATCCTGGTTGACCTGCTCTATCTGGTCATCAACCCCCGAATCAGGACGGTCTAAAACCATGCGCAGCAAACTCGCCGAACGGTTAAGCGCCCCCGGATTGCGTTTCAAAGCCCTCGCCCTGGGCTCCAAAATAGCCCTCATCTTCCTTATCCTGATCGTCCTGGCTGCCATCCTGGCCCCATTGATTGCCCCGCATGATCCGCTGGCCACCGACATTCCGGCCCAGCCGCCGTCGGGCGACCATTGGTTCGGCACCGACAGGCTGGGTCGGGACGTCTTCTCCCGCCTGCTCTACGGGGCCCAGTCCTCGCTGGAAATCGGTCTTGGCTCCGTGGCCCTGGCGATTGTGGTGGGCGCCGCGCTCGGTTCCTTCGCTGCCACCTCCACCAAAGCCATCAACGAGATCATCATGCGCATCATGGATATCCTGATGGCCTTCCCCGGGATCGCGCTGGCTGCAGTTCTGCTGGCCGCATTCGGCAATTCCGTCCCCGTTATCATCCTCGCCATCGGCGTGATCTACGTCCCCCAGCTGGCCCGGATTGTCCGCGCCAACGTTCTGGCGCAGTACGGTGAAGACTATGTCCGCGCCGAACGCGTCATCGGGGCTGGCCGCACGCACATCCTGCTCAAGCACATTGTCCGCAACACCGCCGCGCCCGTGCTGGTCTTCGCCACCGTAATGGTGGCCGACGCGATTGTGCTGGAGGCGTCACTGTCCTTCCTGGGCGCCGGCGTCCAGGACCCGGCCCCGTCCTGGGGAAACGTCATCTCCTACGGCCGCAACCTGGTCCTCTCCGGCGGCTGGTGGGCCACCACCTTCGCCGGCCTGACCATCCTGCTCACCGTCCTGGCGCTGAACATCCTGGCCGAGGGCCTCACTGATGCGATGGTCAATCCGCGGTTGCGAAAGGTTCCGGCGGTGAAGGACGACGACGGCGGCACGGCTGCCGCTGCGGCCCTCATCTCCTTGGACCGTGACGTTGCCACCTCGGTGCAGCAGTCCTCCGTGGTAGAGGCCCATGAGCTGGACGGGTTGGGTGCCCTCGCCGCTGGCGACGGGGTCGCCGTCGATCTTTCTGCCGGAACACCGGCGGAAGCCGCAGACGCCGCCGAACTGATCCACGATCCCACCTTGGCGCGTACGAACCCGTTCGCCCTGCTGGACCATGAGCTCACCCTGCTGGCGCAGATCGAGTCGCAGCGCACCGATAGGCTGCCGCAGGTCGGCGCCGGAGCCCGCACGGTGCTGGAAGTGAAGAACCTGTCCATCCGTTTCCCGGAGCGCTTCGGCGAGACGGCCATCGTGGACAACGTCAGTTTCACCGTCCGGGAAGGTGAAACCATGGGCCTGGTCGGCGAATCCGGCTGCGGCAAGTCCATCACCTCGCTGGCCGTCATGGGTCTACTGCCCAAGAGCGCCCGGGTCACAGGCTCCATCAAGTTCGACGGCAAGGAACTGCTGGATGCCAAGACGGACCGCAGCGCCGAGAAGGCCTACCACGGACTGCGCGGCGAACAGATCGCCATGGTCTACCAGGACGCGTTGAGCTCGCTCAACCCGTCCATGCTCATCAAAGACCAGTTACGCCAGCTGACCAAGCGGAACGGGCGGAAAACCCCGCGCGAGCTGCTGGAGCTGGTGAAGCTGGATCCGGACCGTACCCTCAAGAGCTACCCGCATGAGCTCTCCGGGGGACAGCGCCAGCGCGTGCTGATCGCGATGGCGCTCTCCCGCTCGCCGAAGATTGTGGTGGCGGATGAGCCGACGACGGCGCTGGATGTCACCGTGCAGAAGCAGGTGGTGGATCTGCTCAACGAGCTGCGCGAGCAGCTGGGCTTCGCGATGGTCTTCGTCAGCCACGACCTGGCGCTGGTCGCCTCGCTGGCGCACCGGATCACCGTGATGTACGCCGGCCAGGTGGTG
>DASYGM010000093.1:0-8170 GCA_035999715.1 Micrococcaceae bacterium
ACAGACACTTTACCGCGAACTGTCAGCAAACGCGTCTTCTGCCGCCCCGGAGACCGGCTCATTGCGGGCCAAGCGGACCACGGCGATAAAGATCACGGTTACCCCGCCACCCTGGGCGATTCCGCCCAGGGTCAGCCACAAGGGCCAGAGCCCGGAACCCAGGATCAGGCCAAACGGCAGGGCGAGCCAGAGACAGCTGACCGTGGCCACGATGGTGCGCAGGGAGAGCCGGGTGGCGAGCGCCGGGACGCCCGGAGCTCCAGCGACGGCGGTGATCTGGAAGAGTGATGAACTAGCGCCGGCTGCTGCCGAAGACTGGCGCTGGACATCGGCGAGCAGACTGGGCAGCCAGGCGGTGACGGCGTAGTAGGCAAAGCCCTGTCCGGCGAATCCAAGGGTCAGGGCCAACGCGGCCCTGCTACCGGCGACCCGAAGGCGCGGCCGATGACTGTTCAGAAGATGGCCAGTTCCGAGCCCCGGAGGAGCGGACGATGGTGCCGGCCAGGATGCCCAGAGCGCACCTGCAGCGGACGGAATTCGCGAGTAGGCACCGCCCGAGCCTATCAACGTCGTCGGCGGCTGACCGTCGCCTGTAGAGAGGAGTTACACCGGAACCGTCCGGGAGACGGAAAGCTCGGGGGCGGAGGCGAGGGTCTGATACACCACGCAATAGCGCTCGGTCAGGCGCAGCAGGGTGGCGACCTTGTCGTCGTCGGCCTCTGTGCGCAGCTGGAAGGCCAGCCGGATCGCGCGGAATCCTACCGGCGCTTCCCTGTCCACGGCGAGGGTGCCGCGGAAATCCAGGTCGCCCTCGGCGCGGACCGAGCCGGAAACCTCGATCCCCAGGGAGGTGGCGACGGCGCCGAGGGTCACGCCGGCACAGGCCACCAGCGCCTGGAGCAGCATATCGCCGGAACAGAGGGAGAGGCCGTCGCCGCCGGTGGCCGGGTGCAGCCCTGCCCTGACCATCGCCTGTCCTGTCTGAACCGAGCAGCTCACGTCCATGCCCAGTTCGCCCTCAGCCGCCAGGGTGACTACGGCAGACTCCGGATCCCGGCGGTATTGCTGTTTAAGAGGTTCCTGCACGGCCCGCAGGTCCTTGGTCTTCATCGGTGCCATCTCCTTGCCGTTCCGGCAGTTAGGTCGGGGGCAGCCAGCGCCTGCGTTGCCTCCAATCCCCAGTATGCGCCGGAATCCCCCGGTCCGAGCCACGTGGGCGGCGGTTAGGCCTGGTTGCTGAAGGCGGAGTCGAAGGACGCGGTGGAGGGGGAGAAGTTGAACTTCTGCAGCGCGGCCAGGGCCTCGGGGGCGCCCTGCAGCCGGTCCATGCCTGCGTCCTCCCATTCGATGGAGATGGGTCCGTCGTAGCCGATGGCGGTCAGCGCGCGGAAGGCTGATTCCCAGGGCACGTCGCCGCGTCCGGCAGAGACGAAGTCCCAGCCGCGGCGTGGGTCGCCCCAGGGCAGATGCGATCCCAGCACGGTGTTGCGTCCGGTCATCCGCAGCTTGGTGTCCTTGCAGTCCACGTGGTAGATCCGGTCCTTGAAGTCCCAGATGAAGGAGACTGGGTCGATGCCCTGCCACATGAAGTGCGACGGGTCCCAGTTCAGCCCGAACGCCTGGCGGTGGCCGATGGCTTCCAGTGAGCGCATGGTGGTCCAGTAGTCGTAGGCGATTTCGGAGGGGTGGACCTCGTGGGCGAAGCGGACGCCGCATTCGTCGAAAACGTCCAGGATCGGGTTCCAGCGGTCCGCGAAGTCCTGGTAGCCGGCGTCGATGACGGAGGCCGGGACGGGCGGGAACATGGCGACGTACTGCCAGATGGAGGAACCGGTGAAGCCGACGACGGTGTCCACCCCCAGGGCGCGGGCCAGCCTGGCCGTCTGCTTCATTTCCTCCGACGCCCGGCCGCGCACGCCCTCCGGATCGCCGTCGCCCCAAACCCTGGATCCGACGATATCCTTGTGCCGGAAGTCGATCGGGTCGTCGCAGACGGCCTGGCCCTTGAGGTGGTTGGAGATGGCCCAGACCTTGAGGCCGTATTTCTCCAGCACCGCGAGTTTGGAGTCCACATAACCGGGCTCGTCCCAGCGCCACGCGTCCAGGTGGTCGCCGGAGACGGCGATTTCCAGGCCGTCGTAGCCCCAGCCGGAGGCCAGCCGGGCCACTTCCTCGAAGGGCAGGTCGGCCCACTGGCCGGTGAAGAGGGTATAGGGGCGGGGCATGCGGTGCGCTCCTTCTGGGTTGCTACGTAACGTGGACTGTAATGCTCTTGGCGGCGGCGGATTCCCCGACGGCGGCCAGCACGCTCTGGACCTGCAGCCCGTCTTCGAAGGAGGGCGACGGCGGCACTCCGGTGGCGATGGCATGCAGGAAGTCGCGTGCTTGGTGCGTGAAGGCGTGTTCCCAGCCCAGGATATGGCCCTGCGGCCACCAGGCGTCCAGGTAGGGGTGCTCCGGTTCGGTGACGATGATCCGGCTGAAGCCCTGCCGGGCGGCGGGCACCGAGCCGTCCAGGAACTGCAGTTCGTTGAGCTTTTCCAGGTCGAAGGCCAGGCTTCCCTTGCTGCCATAGATCTCGATCTGCAGCGAGTTCTTCCGGCCCAGGGCCACCCGGGAAACCTCGATACTGGCCACCGCCCCATCGGAGAGGGACAGCGTGGCCCAGGCGGCGTCGTCGACCGTCACCGCCTCCGGACCGTCCGGGCCGGGACGCTGCGTCACGTAGGTGTGCAGCCTGCCGGAGACCTCGCTGACCGTGGCGTTCAGCAGGTACTGGACCTGGTCTATGGCGTGGCTGGCAATGTCTCCCAGTGCCCCCGAGCCGGCCGTCTCCTTGCGCAGCCGCCAGGTCATCGGTGCCTGCGCGTCCGCCAGCCAGTCCTGCAGGTAGGCGGCCCGGACCTGCCGGATGGTGCCCAGCCTGCCCTCCGCGATCAGCTCCCGGGCCAGCGCCAGGGCCGGCACCCGGCGGTAGGTGAAGCCAACCATGGACTGCACACCCCGGGCCCTGGCAGCCTGCGCCGCGGCGACCATGGACTGCGACTCGGCCAGCGAGTTGGCCAAAGGCTTTTCCACCAGCACGTGCTTGCCCGCCTGCAGAGCCGCGACGGCGATCTGCGCGTGCAGCCAGCCGGGCGCGCAGATGTCCACGATGTCGATGTCATCGCGGGCAATGACCTGCCGCCAGTCGGTGGCCGATTCCGCCCAGCCGTACCGGCTGGCGGCTTCCCCGACGGCGTCGGCGTCGCGGCCCACCAGCACCTTCTGCTCGACGGCGGGCACGTCAAAGTACGCGCCGACGTTGCGCCAGGCGTTGGAGTGCGCCTTGCCCATGAACGCGTAGCCGATGGCGGCAACGCCCAGCGGCCGGGTGGTCTTCTGCTCGGTCATGGCGGTGGTTTCACTCATGGCAGTGCCGCTCAGAGCGTCCGGGCGGTGGGGTCCCAGTCCTCCGGAAGAGGCTGCGCGGCCTGCGCCCGGCTCTGCAGCGAGACGAATTCACCGCTGTCGATGGAATCGGCAATCGAGACCATGGCATCGAGCACGTGGTAGGCCATCGATCCCTGCGCGCGGTGCGGCCGTCCGGCGCGGATGGCGCGGGCCATCTCCAACACCCCGGATCCGCGCGTGCTGGTGGCGCCGACGGCGGGGATGCGTTCCGGCTCGTCCGAGCCGAGGCGGGTGAGCAGGATGTCGCCGTCGAACATGTTCGGATCCGGCAGCGCGATGGTGGCTTCCGTTCCGGTGATCTCCACGAAACCGGCACGCTTGAGCGGTGAGTCGAAGCTGAAGATGCTCTGCGAGGATTCTCCGCCGGCAAACTGTGCGATCGCGCTGACGTGGGTGGGGACGGTGACGTCGAATTCCTCGCCCGCCCGGGGCCCGGAGCCGATCACCCGTGTGGCGCGGGACCTGGAGCTGAAGGCCGCCACCTTGGCGATGGAGCCGAAGGTCTGCACCAGCGTGGTCAGGTAGTAGGGACCGATGTCGAACAGGGGTCCGGCGCCTTCCTGGAACAGGAACGCCGGGTTGGGGTGCCAGGACTCCGGGCCGGGGGACTGCATCAGGGTCAGTGCTGTTAAGGGAACGCCGATGTCACCGCGGGCAATGTGGCGCAGCCCGGTCTGCAGGCCCGCGCCCAGGAAGGTGTCCGGGGCGCATCCCAGCCGCAGCCCGGCCGCGTCCGCGGCCTTGAGCAGCGCCAGTCCGCTTTCCCGGTCGAGCGAGAACGGTTTTTCGCTCCAGACGTGCTTGCCTGCACTGAGTGCCGCTGTCGCCACCTCCACGTGGGCGGCGGGGATGGTCAGGTTGACCACAATTTCGACGTCGGGATGGCCCAGTGCGGCGGCGACGCCGCCCGAGGCGGGGATGCCGAATTCGGCCGCGCGCTCGTCCGCCACCTGCTCGAAGATGTCCGCCACGACGTGCACCTTGACGTCGGGGAAGCTGGTCAGGTTGGCCAGGTATTCCTTGCTGATCACTCCGGCACCGATGACGGCGACGCCGACCGGTCCGGACTTGGGTGCGTGCTGCTGGCTCATTTCGCCGCTCCTGCCGACAGGTACGTGAAGCTGTCCGCGACGGCGTCGAAGATGTCGCCGCTGAAGTCGTCAAGTTCGACGACGGCGACCTCCAGTGCGGGGGCGGCTGCAAGGACATCCCAGATGGGCATCTTGCCGGAGCCGACGGCCACCTGGTCCTTGTCTTCCTTGGTCAGGGGGCCGTCCTTGATGTGGATAAAGCGGACCCGCTCGCCCAGCCGGCTCAACAGCGCCGCCGGATCTTCGCCGCCGACCGCTGCCCAGTAGGTGTCCACTTCCAGCACCACCTCGGGATCCAGGTGCTCGGCCAGCACCTCCAGCCCGGAGTGTCCGCCGAGCTGCGACTCCAGCTCGAATTCATGGTTGTGGTAGCCCACCCGGATCCCGTATTCCGCGCCCTTCCGGGCGGCCGTGTTGAGGGCGGCGGCTGTTTCCGCAATGTCTGCTTCCGTGGTCCAGTGGCTGCGATCTACGTGGGGATCGATGACCGTGCCGATGCCCAGCTTTTGGGCGGCTGCGAAGATCCGGTCCTGGTCTTCGCGCAGCAGCGGGGCGTGGCCGGAGGGGGCGGAGAGTCCGTTGGCACTGAGGGCGGCGGCCAGCTGGTCCGCGGTGGCCACGAAGTTGTACGGTTCCACGGCTGTGTAGCCGATGCCGGCCACCCGCTCGATGGTTCCGGCTAGGTCCGACTCCAACGGGCGGCGGAGCGTGTAGAGCTGAAGTGAGTACGTCACGGTTTCTCCTGACGGTGGGTTTCGGAGTGCTTCGCTCTCAACCTAGGGGAACTTTTGACGGCGGTCAAGCAAAAGTTAGCTAAGAGCCTCCCCCGAAGGAATTGTGACAGGAAGAAGTCCGGCGTGCTATTTATTAGGGCATGTCCTCACCCTCCGCTGTCCTTGCCGCAGGCACCTCTTCGGTGCCTGCGGGAGGCTTTGCACGCGCGGGCGAGCTGTTCCAGCTGTTGCGTGACGGGCAGGCGCGAACCCGTGCCGAACTGGCGGAAATCAGCGGTCTCGCCCGGTCCACGGTAGCGGCGCGCATCGACGCCCTTACCTCCTCGGGGCTGATAGGCCCGGCCGGTGAGGCGGTCTCCTCAGGCGGCAGGCCGCCGTCGAGGTTTGCCTTCCAGCCGACCTCAAAGGTGGTCCTGGCCGTGGACGTGGGTGCCACGCACGTCCTGGTGGCGCTGACGGACCTGGGCGGACGGGTGCTCAATGAATACCGCGCCGCCATAGACATTGCCGCCGGGCCCACCGCCGTGCTGGATCTGATGCTGGAGCACTGCGGCACGCTGTTGCGGCAGGCCGGTCGGCACACCCGGGAACTGGCGGGAATCGGCATCGGATTGCCGGGGCCGGTGGAACACTCCACGGGCCAGCCGGCCAACCCGCCCATCATGCCCGGCTGGGACGGTTTTAACGTGCCAGGTTATGTACAGCGGGTCTTCGACGTGGACGTGCTGGTGGACAATGACGTGAACATCATGGCGCTGGGGGAGCGGGCATCGTACTGGCCGGAGGATGAGAACCTGCTGTTCATCAAGGTCGCCACCGGCATCGGTGCCGGGATTGTCAGCGGGGGGCTGCTGCAGCGCGGAGCGGATGGCACGGCCGGGGACATCGGTCACGTCAGGGTCCCGCGCGGGGACGAGGTGCTGTGCCGCTGCGGAAACTACGGCTGCCTGGAGGCCCTGGCTTCCGGCCCGGCGGTGGCCGCCGCACTGTCTGCTGCCGGCATCCCGGCGGAAACCGGCGACGACGTGCTGGCGCTGGCGCGCAAGGGCAATGTCCAAGCCATCCAGGCGATGCGGCAGGCCGGCCGGGACATCGGGGATGTGCTGGCCACCTGCGTGAACCTGCTCAACCCGTCCGTTATCGTCATAGGCGGCGGACTCTCCTCCGCAGGGGAGTACCTGATGGCAGGGGTGCGGGAGGTGGTCTACCGGCGCTCGTTGCCGCTGGCCACGGCCCGGTTGCGCATTGTCCAGTCGATGGCGGGGGATCAGGCCGGTGTCCTCGGCGCCAGCCGGATGCTGATAGACCATGTCCTGGCACCGGCCTCGGTGGAATCCCTGCTGGCTGCGTCCTAGCCGTTACCGGCGCCCTACCCGGCCCGCCGGTCGCAGCAAACCCCGCATAATTCCACTCAACGCCCGCCACCGGAAGGCCCGCCGTGAACCGAGTCACCATCGCCGGCCTGGCAGACCAGCTGGGCATCTCCAAGGCCTCCGTCTCCTATGCCCTCAACGGCCAGCCCGGGGTCAGCGAATTAACTCGGCAGAAGGTGCTGATGCTGGCCCGGGAGCTGGGCTGGTATCCCAGTTCCAGTGCTCGTGCCCTCTCCCACGCCCGTGCCGATGTGATCGGGATCGTGCTCTCCCGGGAGCCGGAGATGATCGGCTCCGAACCGTACTATATGAGTCTGCTGGCGGGCATCGAGTCCGTCCTCAGCGCCGCTGACGTGAGCCTGCTGCTGCGGATGGTGGGCTCGGCCGGGACCAGGGACCTGGCGGTCTATGAGCGCTGGGCCGGCGAGCGGCGCGTGGACGGCGTGATTCTTTTCGACCATTTGGACCGCGATCCCCGCCCGGCCCTGCTGGACCGGCTGCAGTTGCCCTTTGTCCTGCACGGAGCATCGCGGGCCAGCGCGGATCTGGCCGGCACCGTCGTCGACCAGGCCGCGGATGCGGCCACCCTGGTGGGGCACCTGCATGGTCTGGGCCATCGCCGCATCGCGCACATCAGCGGGCCGCTGGCCCTGGTCCACGAGCGGGTGCGCAAGGCTGCGGTGCTGGCAGACGCCGCGGCCCTTAGCATGGCGGTGCAGGAAATCGAGTGCGACTACACAATGGCCGGCGCTGCGGCTGCGATCCGGGCCCTGATGGGTCCGGGCTCCTCGGGCTCCTCGGACTCCTCTGGCTCCTCCGGCTCTGCGGCGGAGCTGCCGACGGCGTTGATCTTCGGCAACGACCTGATGGCCATGGGCGGCGCAGCTGCGCTGAAGGAACTGGGCATCGACATCCCCGCTGCCGTTTCTGTAGTCAGCTGGGACGATTCCATACTGTGCCAGGTTGGCTCCCCGGCCGTTACTGCGCTGCAGCGCGACCCCGAGGAACAGGGACGCAGCTCTGCCCGGCTGCTGCTGGATGTGATAGCGGGCCGGGACCGGCAGAGCATCTCCTCCCCGCCGGGCCGGCTAGTGGTAAGGGCCAGTACCGGGCGCGGCCCCACCGGGTAACCGGCGCGCGGTCAGGGATCACAATTTTGATTACAACGAATCGGCATCGGCCATTGGCTCACTGAACCGGTTAAGTTACACTCGTCACAAGCGCCGAAGATCCTTCCGGCGTGGCAAATGTGCAGTGACAAACGCTGCGGCGGGCTCTCCCAGAGCAATTAACCGCGGTCCAAAATCCCAAGTCCGGTGTGTCCGGGGCACGAATATCCCAACAAATAAGCAACTTTTGATTGACCATCGGCATAAGTTGTCCTAGTTTGGTGACAAGGCCGAATCCCTGGCTTTTTCAGGCGCACTTGGATAGACAAGGAAGTCACGCAGTGAAAATTCGCACCCTTGCCGCAACGGCGGCTATCGCCACACTGGCGCTCACCACCGCTGCCTGCGGC
>DASYGM010000109.1:0-7240 GCA_035999715.1 Micrococcaceae bacterium
GGACCAATGTGGACCAGGACCTGGGCGCCAAGCTGCGCGCCAACCTGGGCACCGGGTCCGGCGGTGACTCCGCGTCCGAGGCTGCCATCAAGTTCTAGGTAGGCACGGGGCGGCAGCAGCCGCCGGGCATATGAGTGAGGGCGGGTTCCATCCGGAACCCGCCCTCACTCATGCCAAACGTCCCGAACGGTCAGTATCTGCCGTTTGCCGCGCGAAAGGTCGCTAACTGCTGGCCGGACGGCATGAACCGGACACATAGTGACCCTTCGTGTGCCCGCCGGGACGCCGGGGAAACCGGCGTCAGATGTGGGCCGGAACCTTATCCTCGTCCAGATCCTCGTCCCGATCCAGATTCGGGGTTTCCACGGCGGATATCCCCGCCCGGCGAAGCCTCGAATGCCACATACCGTAGCCAAAGTAGACGGCGAGCCCGGCCAGCAGCCAGATGCCGAAGAGCACCCAGGTCAGGGTGGCCAGGTTGAACATCAAGTAGATGCACAGCACGGCTGAGGCGATAGGGATGACCGGGCCCAGCGGCACCCGGAAAGCGGGCTTGAGGTCCGGCCGCTTCCGCCGCAGGACCAGGATGCCGATGCTGACCATGACAAAGGCGGACAGCGTGCCGATGTTGATCATCTCGCCCAGTACTTCTACGGGTGTGAAGCCAGCCAGCACTGCCACCACTGTCCCGCAGAGAATCTGGGTGCGGGCCGGTGTGCTGCGCCTGGCCGAGGTCTTGCTCAGCCCTCGCGGCAGCAGCCCGTCCCGGCTCATCGCCATCGTGACCCGGGCCAGCCCCATCAGCAGCACCATGATGACGGTGGTCAGGCCGATTACCGATCCCAGGGAGATAATGACGACAGCCCAGTCGGCCCCGACCAGTTGGAACGCGGTGGCCAGGGACGGGTCGGCAGCCTTGGTCAGGTCCTTGTAGGAGACCATGCCCGTAACGGCCAGCGTGACCAGGATATACAGCACGGTCACCACGCCCAGCCCCGCGAAGATGCCGCGCGGCAGGGTCTTTTTGGGGTTCTTGACTTCCTCTGCGCTGGTGGCCACAACGTCGAAGCCGATGAAGGCGAAGAACACCAGGGCCGCGCCGGAGATGACACCGGTGAAGCCGTAGATGGCGGGGTTGGCGCCGCTGAGGAAGGACAGGAACGGCTGCTGGGTCCACTCGGCGCCGGTGGCGGGCGCAGGTTGGGCGTCCGGCACGAACGGTGCATAGTTCTGTGCCTTGATGTAGAAGAAGCCGACGACGATCACGAAGAGCACGATGGCGATCTTGATGACGGTGAACACGCTGTTGACCCGCGCGGACAGCTTGGTGCCCAGCACCAGCACGGTGGTGAAGACCGCCACCACCACCAGCGGACCCCAGTAGACGGTGAGGCCGAAGACGTTCAGTTCCGCCGGGGCATTGATGTTGACGGCGTGCAGGAAGTCGCTGAGGTAGACGCCCCAGTATTTCGCGATCACAGACCCTGCCATCAGCAGTTCCAGGATCAGGTTCCAGCCGATAATCCAGGCCAGCAGCTCGCCCATGGTGGCATAGGTGAAGGCGTAGGCGCTCCCGGTGACGGGGATGGCGGTGGCAAATTCCGCGTAGCACATGATGGCCAGGGCACAGGTGATGGCGGCCAGGATGAACGAAACCGTCACGGCCGGGCCGGCGTTGTGCGCCGCGGCCTTGGCGCCTACGGAGAAGATGCCCGCCCCTACGGCGACGGCGATTCCCATGATCATCAGGTCCCAGGTGCTAAGCGATCGTTTCAGGGTCCGGCCGGGTTCCTGGGCGTCCGCTATGGACTGTTCAATGGACTTGGTACGCATCAGATTCATGGGATCGCTTAGAGTCGGGAGTAAAAGTAAACCAATTGACTTTACGCCCGTGACCGCTGTTTGGACGAATAGACCCCCTGTTTCGTCTCACATAGTGGGCAAACCAGGGGGTCTATTCACGACGACGGCTACTTGCGGGAGATGTTGACCATTTCCTCGCGTGGGACCACCTTGATCCGCTCGCGGGGGCTCACACCCGCGGCCGCCGAAGCGGCACCGTCGTCGTTCGTTCCGGCCTCGTCGGGCACGTCGTCCGCCGCAGCATCAGCCTTCGCATGTGCCGCGCCCAGCGCGCGCTCGTGCGCATCCAGTTTCAGCCAGCCTGCCCAGGTGGTGTATTCCACCCCGCGGGACTCCAAAAGCTCAATGATTTCGTGCTCGCCCGGGTGCTGCGCGTGCGGCAGGGAAAGCCGGTCCTCCAGCAGGCACCCGATGGTCTCCAACGCGTCCCCCTTGGTGCTGCCGATCAGGCCCACCGGACCCCGCTTGATCCAGCCCGTGGTGTAGATCCCCGGCACCGGGTTCCCGTCCACATCCAGCACCCGGCCGCCCTCGTTCGGAATCACCCCGCGATCCTCATCAAAGCCCACCTCCGGCAGTTCCGAACCGAAGTACCCGATGGCCCGGTACACCGCCTGCACCGGATACTCCACGATCCCACCCGTACCAACGGCCCTGCCCGTCCCGTCCAGCTTCATCCGCTCAAACCGGATCCCGCTGACATGCCCGTCCGTACCGGTGATCTCCACTGGGCTGTGCAGGAAATGCAGGTGCAGGCGCCGGGAGGCGGGATGCTCCGAGTGGGAGGCCTCCTCGACCAGCCAGTTGGTGAGGGTGTTGACCATGGTCTTGGTCTGGTTGTTGGTCCGGATCGCTTCATCCGAGGCTTCGTCGAACTCGAAGTCCTCCGGATAGAGGACGATGTCCACATCCTTCGAGTGCGACAGCTCGCGCAACTCCAGTGGGGTGAACTTCACCTGCGCCGGACCGCGCCGGCCAAAGATATGCACGTCCGTCACCGGCGACGCCTTCAGCCCGGCGTAAACATTGTCCGGGATCTCCGTCACCAGCAGGTCATCGGCATGCTTGGAGAGCATCCGCGCCACATCCAGGGCCACGTTGCCGTTGCCGATCACCGCCACCTCCCTGGCCTCCAGCGGCCACTGCCGCGGCACGTCGGGATGCCCGTCATACCAGGAAACAAAATCAGCCGCGCCGAAGGAGCCCTGCAGCCCGATCCCCGGCAGGTCCAGATCAGCATCCCTGATGGCCCCGGTGGAGAAAATCACCGCATCGTAGAAAGCCCGGAAGTCCGAGAGCGTCAGGTCCCGGCCGTAGGTCACATTGCCCAGGAACCGGATATCCCCCCGGTCCAGCACCTTATGCAACGCGTTCACAATGCCTTTGATCCGCGGATGATCCGGCGCCACCCCGTACCGGATCAGCCCGTACGGCGCCGGATACGCCTCAAACAAATCAATGCTGACCTCAAAGTCACGCTCCGCCTTGGTCAGGATGTCAGCGGCATAAACCCCCGCCGGGCCAGCCCCGATAATGGCCACCCTCAAGGGCCGGGCCGATGCCGATGGCGGCTGGGGTGTCGAGTGGGGCACTGCGGAGTCCTTCCGAAGGATGAATGCCGGGGCAGATACTGCACCCTCTGATACTGCGCCGGCAGCAGTTGTCCTGCCGGTTACCGACGCGCACCACCTCTCAGTCTAATTGGCTGGCGCGGATGGGGGCCAAAGTGGTGACGAGTGCAATAGTTGGGATCTGCAGTCGGCCACCTTGGGCCCGATGGACATCGCGGGCGGCCACCTTGTCGCGGGTGGACATGGAATAGGTCCGGCGATGGTGCTGTTATTGACCTTGTGCCACTCCGCAACGCATCCCGCGAGTCCATCCTTGCCCCAACCAAGCCCGCCAAACCCAAACGCAACGAATCGAGCCTGGGCATTCTCTTCGGCATCACTGCCTACAGCCTCTGGGGCCTGCTCCCGCTTTACTTTGTCTTGCTCTCCCCGGCCGGTGCCATCGAAATCGTGGCCAACCGGGTGGTGTGGTCGTTGCTGTTCTGCGTGCTGCTGCTCACCGTGACGCGTGCCTGGCCTCGCCTGATTACGGCGTTCCGCGATGTCCGGGTAGTGGGAACGCTGGCCGTAGCGGCGGCGCTGATCGTGGTCAACTGGCTCACCTATACCTACGGCGTCACCACAGGGCGTGCCATCGAGGCTTCCCTTGGCTACTTCATCAACCCGCTGGTGTCGGTGCTGCTGGGCGTGATCGTACTGAAGGAGAAGCTGCGCAGGCTGCAGTGGGCGGCCGTGGGAATCGGCTTCATCGCCGTCGTCGTCCTGACCATCGCCTACGGCCAGCTGCCCTGGATCGCCCTGGTCCTGGCCTTCAGCTTCGGCCTGTACGGCTTCGTCAAGAAGCGGGTGGGGCCGCGGGTGGACGCCGCCTCCAGCCTGAGTATTGAAACGGCCGTGCTGACCCCCTTCGCCATCGTGACCATGGTGGTCTTGGCGGGCAGCGGCCAGATGACGCTGTTCAGCCAGGGGCCATCGCACTTCTGGTGGATGGCAGCCTCCGGTGTGATCACGGCCGTGCCGCTGCTGCTCTTCGGCGCCTCGGCGCGCCGGCTGCCGATGACCACCATTGGCCTGCTGCAGTACTTCGCGCCGCTGCTGCAGTTCGTCATCGCCATCACCGTGCTGCACGAGCAGATGGGCCCGGAGCGCTGGGTCGGCTTCGGCATCGTCTGGCTCGCGCTGGTGGTGCTGACGGTGGACATGCTGCGCAGCTACCGCAAGGGTGCCAACCTGCGCAAGGCCGCCGCGTCCGCAAGGGCGCTCGTTCCAGCAGTTGACCACCAGGGCTGACCTTCGGAACGCCTGACCCCATTAAGGACTCCTGGTTCAGGTTTAGTTTTAGTCGTCGAGGCTGTCGTAATCGCGCGGGACCACGACCATCGGCACCGGCAGCGCCCGCAGCACCTTGTTCGCCGTCGTGCCCAGGAACAGCTGGCGGTGCTGGGCCAACCGGCTGGAACCCATGATCACCAGCTCGCCGTCCTCCCAGCCCAGCCCGTCGATCGCTTCCTCAATCGAGCGCCCGTGGGCCAGCGTCGTCGTCGTCGTGCCTTCCGGCAGCCGTGAAGCTGCCCCGGCCAGCACCGAGTTAACGTGCTGGCGCGCCGGACTTAGCGCGTTGTCCAGCTCGTACTCGGTCTGCTTGAGCTCATCCAGCTCCACCACCGAAACCAGCCGCAGCGGCAAGTGGCGGCGGGCGGCCGCGCTGACGCCAACGTTCACCACGCCCTCCCAGCCCTCACGCGTGCCGACCATTGCGGTCAGGCGGGTCAGTGGCTGGGTGCGCTGGTAGCCGCGCGGGGCCAGAGCCACCGGAACACGTGAGGCGTGCAGCAGCGCGTTCGCGACGCTGCCGACGGTGAACCGCTTGAACAGCCCGTTGCTGGCCGCGCCGATCACGATCAGCCGGGCCTCGAATTCGACGGCGGCCTCGATCAGTCCGCTGGCAAACGAGTCGGCCTCCCGGATATGGAACTCGGACTCGACGTCCGCGGGAATGAGCTTCTGCGCCTCCCGCTGCGCGGTCAGCACTCTCTGCTCGGCGGCATCCACCCTGTTTCCGTCCGGGTTGAGGGCCACGTACGGCGTCCCCTCGCGGACAACATAGACCAGGTCCAGCTTGGCCCCCTGTGTCCTGGCAATAACGGCGGCAAGGGCAACGGCGTCCGCGCCGCGGTCATTGGGGGTGAAACCGACTACATATCGCATACAAACAGCCCTTCATTGGGTCCGTTGCCGCACTTCTACCCCGATTTGCGGGCCGAGATGCTGCGCTCCATCATTGGTAGCTCAGACTTTACCTGCCGACTGGGCAATAGTGGACAGCAGAATGGCCGACGGCGGCTGGGACCGGCCGCGCCGGTCTCCGCGTGAGCGTCGCTGGCCTTGGTTGACCACCGGGGATGCCCAGGTGCCCGCTTCTGGGCGATGCAGGAACGCTCCTGCCCCGCATAGGACGCGGCTGGCCCTCATAAGCGCTGTTGGGCAACAGCGCTTATGAGGGCCAGGAGCGTTCGTGCAGGGCCAGGAGCGCTCGTGCAGGCGGGCAGCAGCCACGCGGGGCGGAGCCGTCCTGCCGGCGGACCGCCGGGGTTACGCTGCGGCGCGGATGGCCTCCACCAGCACGTTCAGCCCGTCTTCGAGCAGCTCATCGCTGATCACCAGCGGCGGCAGCAGCCGGACCACATTGCCGTAGGTGCCGCAGGTCAGGATGACCACGCCCGCCTGCAGGCACGCCGCGGCGATAGCCTTGGTGGCCTCCGGGTTCGGCTCTTTAGTGGTGTGGGCCGTGCCGGGCTTGACCAGTTCGATGGCCAGCATGGCGCCCCGGCCGCGCAGGTCCCCGACGATGCCGCCGTCGCCCATTTCCTCCACCAGCGCGCCGAGCCGGCCCATCACGATCTGCTCGATGTGCTGGGCGCGGGAGTTGAGGTCGTAGTCGTGCATGGTCTTGATCGCGGCGAGCGCGGCGGCGCAGGCCACCGGGTTCCCACCGTAGGTGCCGCCCAGGCCGCCCGGGTGCACGGCATCCATCAGGTCCGCCCGGCCGGTGATGGCGCTCAGCGGCAGGCCGCCGGCAATGCCCTTGGCCATGGTGATGATGTCCGGGACGACGCCCTCGTGCTGGGACGCGAACCAGGTGCCGGTGCGGCAGAACCCGGACTGGACCTCGTCTGCGATGAAGACGATGCCCTTTTCCTTGGCCCAAGCGGCCAGCGCCGGCAGGAAGCCCTCGGCCGGGACAATGAAGCCGCCCTCGCCCTGGATCGGCTCGATCAGGATCGCGGCCACCGAGTCCGAGCCGATCTGCTTTTCGATCATGGTGATGGCGCGCTGGGCTGCCTCCTCACCCTTGATGTCCGCCTCTTCGCGGTACGGGTAGCTCATGGGCACACGGTAGATTTCCGGCGCAAACGGGCCGAAGTTGGTCTTGTACGGCATGGCCTTGGCGGTCAGCGCCATGGTCAGGTTGGTGCGGCCGTGGTAGGCATGGTCGAAGGCCACAATCGCGTCGCGGCCCGTGGCCAGCCGGGCCACCTTGACGGCGTTTTCCACAGCTTCGGCGCCGGAGTTGAACAGCACGGTGCGCTTCTCGTGGGTACCGGGGGTCAGGGCGTTGAGCTCCTCGGCGACGGCCACGTAGCTTTCGTACGGGGTGACCATGAAACAGGTGTGCGTGAAGTGGCCCACCTGCTCGCGTACGGCGTCGACCACGTTGGCGTCGGAGGCGCCCACGGTGGTCACGGCGATGCCGGAGCCGAGGTCGATGAAGGAGTTGCCGTCGACGTCGTGGATGATGCCGCCGT
>DASYGM010000197.1:0-19602 GCA_035999715.1 Micrococcaceae bacterium
AAAGGCTGCCACCGCGAAGGACTGCGGTTGTGCTGGCCTCCGTACGGTGCCGCCCACACGCACCACTCCCTCGGTGACGTCGCCGGACGGGAGCGCGACCTCGTCTTCGTCCGCGGAATCGAGGTACAAGCGGTGGCGGACATCGGTCATCGGACGGAACCTCCTTTTGGTAGAGGACAGCTTGGTAGATGACGGCCTGGTAGGGGACGGCGTGCGGGGTGCTGTGTGGAGAGGCCGGAGGATGTCTGCCAGGAACTCGATGGCAATGCGTGCAATGCATGCAATGGTTGCAATGCAAGCGACTTATTTTCGGACCACCTTCGTCCTCAAACGCGGCTCAGTGCACGCCGGCCATGAGCCGCTTGATCGGCTTCGATGCCAGAAGCAGCGCCACGCCCAGGATGATGGCGATCACGCCGATCACGGTGAAGTAGGGAGCGTCGTTCTTCTGGTTGTAATAGCCGGCGAAAATACCCGAAAGGGCCGTCCCCAGGGAAACCGAAAGGAAGAACAGCGCCACCATCTGCGTGTGGAAGGCCTTCGGCGCCAGCTTGGTGGCCAGTGACAGTCCCACCGGGGAGAGCATCAACTCGGCGATGGTGAACAGGAAGAGGATCCAGACGATGGCCAGCAGCGGCACGGACTTCAGGCCGGAAAGCGGGATGAAGCTCAGGTAGGCCAACCCCATCACCATCAGCGCGATGGAGAATTTGGTGGGCGTCCTGGGCTGCCGGTGGCCCAGTTTGGTCCACATTGCCGCGAAAACACCGGCGAAGATGATGATGAAGATGGGATTGATGGACTGCACCCAGGTCGGCGGCATTTCCCAGCCGAAGAAATTCCGGTCCAGCCGGACATCGGCATAAACGGCCAAAACGGTGAACTGCTGCTGGAACAGGGACCAGAACGCCGCGCTGGCAATGAACAGCGGGATAAAGGAGAACACGCGGCTGCGCTCCACATCGTGGACCTTGGCGCTGGACAGGATGACCACAAAGTAGGCAATGGTGGCCGCCACCACCAGGGCGACAATGATCCACTTGAGGTTGGTGGCGGTGACCAGGCCGGTCAGCACCGCCAGGACAATCACGACGACGGCGGCCACGGCGATGGTGATGACCAGGCCGACGCGGTTCCGGGGGAGCGGATTGGCTACGTGGTGTGCCTCCTCCGGGAGGTTCTTGCGGGTCAAGGCGTATTGGGTCAGCCCGATGGCCATGCCGACAGCGGCGGCGCCGAAGCCGAAGTGGAACCCGAGACTGGTCTGCAGTGCGCCGGTGATCAGCGGCCCGATCAGCGCGCCGATATTGATGCCCATATAGAAGATGGAGAACCCGGCGTCGCGGCGGTCATCCTCCTCGGAGTACAGCGAGCCGACCAGGGATGTGGCATTGGCCTTCAGCCCGCCTGACCCGATGGCCACCATAATCAGACCGGTGCCCAGACCCGCGGCGTTGGGCAGCACCGCCAGTGAGATGTGGCCGAGCATGATGAGGATGGCGCTGTAAAAGAGGACGCGTTCCGGACCCAGCAGCCGGTCGGCTATCCAGGCACCGAGAATGGTGGAAAGGTATACCCCGCCGCCGTACGCGCCGACGATCCCGAGGGCCACACCCTCGGCTATGCCCAATCCGCCCTTGGTGGCGGAGTAATACATGTAGTAGGCCAGGATGCCCTGCATCCCGTAGAAGGAGAACCGCTCCCACAGTTCGACGCTGAACAGGTTCAGCAGCATCCGGGGTTGGCCGAAGAATTGCTTTCCGGACGGTGTACGGGCTTGTGTCGTGGAGCTGTTTGTTGTACTCACCTACCCCATTTTTGCACTTTGTAGCACCAAGGTCACCCCGTTGGGCGCGCCATATTACAGGCTCCGATCCGTTGCCAGCGCGTGCCCGGCTATAGGCTGGGGGCGGAAATCACTTGATAAAGCAGTCTGCAGAGAGGCAGGAGAGCGTAAATATGGCTGAGATCAGCAATGTTGATGTGGAAATTTTGGGGAAACGGACTCCGGCTGCGAAGATCCTGGACGTCCGGGAGGACTACGAATGGCAAGCCGGCCACATTGAAGGTGCCCTACATATCCCGGTCGATGAGATCCCGGACCGGCTGAATGAGTTGGACCCGGACCAGGACCTGAATGTGATCTGCCGCGGTGGTGGCCGCTCCTCACGCGTGACCGAGTGGCTGGTGGCCAATGGCTATTCCGCCGTCAACGTAGCCGGCGGGATGGGCGCATGGCAGGATGCCGAGCTGCCGATGGTCTCCGAGACCGGCGAAACCCCCCGGGTCCACTGAACCGGTGTTGGCGGAACCAGCAGTCTTCCCCGAGCTGAAAGGCAAACCCATGACGTCCGCATGCGGCACGGCCACCCCCACGTACACCTTTCTGGGGCCGGAAGGCACCTTTACGGAGGCCGCGCTGCTGCAGGTTCCCGGAGCCGCGCAGGCGAATCGGATTCCTTCGGCCAGTGCCGCAGTGGCGCTGGCCAAGGTCCGGTCCGGTGAGGTGGACGGCGCCATGTTGCCCATCGAAAACTCGATCGAGGGCGGGGTTTCCGCCACCCTGGACGCGATTGCCAGCGGCCAGGAATTGCGTATCCTGCGCGAGGCCATAGTGCCGGTGACCTTCGTGCTGGTGGCCCGTTCCGGAGTGCGGAGGGAAGATATCCGGCGCGTTGGTACGCACCCGCATGCGTGGGCACAAACCCGCGAGTGGATGGATGCGAACATGCCGGGGGTGGAGCACGTTCCTGCGAATTCCACCGCGGCCGCGGCCTACGAGCTGTTGAACGAGAACTCCCCCTACCAGGCAGCCATCTGCGCCCCCATCGTCGCCGAGCGCACGGGACTGTCCGTCCTGGCCAGGGAGATTGAGGACAACGTCGGGGCGGTGACCCGGTTTGTCCTGGTGGGCCGGCCCGGTGCGCTGCCCGAACCGACCGGCGCGGACAAGACGACGGTCTCCATCCCCTTGCCCGAGGACCGGCCCGGGGCGCTGATGCAGATCCTGGACCAGTTCGCCTCCCGGGGTGTGAACCTGAGCCGGATCGAATCCCGGCCGACCGGCCAGTTCCTGGGGCACTACTTTTTCAGCGTGGACGCCGACGGGCATATAGCGGAGGCGCGGGTGGCAGACGCGCTCAGCGGCCTGCACCGGATCAGTCCCAACCTGCGCTTTTTGGGCTCCTATCCCCGCGCCGACGGCCACGTGCCCGTCGTCGAGCCCTACACCAGCGATGAAGCATTCCGCGCCGCGCACAGCTGGGTGGACGGGGTGCTGACAGGCCAGGACGGGTCGTAGGATTCCAAAACCCGGTTCAAGGATTCCAACTGTTGATAATCAGCTTTGGTAAGTATGCTGTGCATACCGAATGTCGGGGCACCACTATGAAAGGGGACTCCAATGAGCACCAATGCGCGGATGCCGGTCGATGGCTCAGGAGACGGAACCATCGTCAACCCCAGCAGCCATTACGAACCGGATGACAACTCGGTGGGCGATGACGCGGATGAGGCGAACGACCGTCGCTTCAATGAGGAGCAGCAGCTGATCGAGCAGCAGGTCCATCATGACGCCGCCGTTGGCGACGGAACGAAGGCTAAGCCTTGACCCGTACCAGGAGCGCCTTAGGTTCGACGGTGACGGTGACCTTGGTCGCCTTGCCCGAGGGGTCGCCGTCGACCTGGGTTTCCTCCGGCATGGCCGTGCGGATGGTCAGGCTCTCCGTGCGGTAAAAGTCGATCATCGGCACCCTGCCGTTGTGGCGCAGCAGGATTTTTGCGCCCACGATGAGCCAGCCCAGGGCGCTGCGCGGGCTGACGACCACCACATCCAGCAGCCCGTCGTCGATGAGGGCGCCCGGGATGAAGTCAATGCCCCCCGGCAGCAGGCCGCAGTTGGCAAAAAGTACGGTGCGCACCTTGCGCTGCTGCGGCGCCTCGCTGTCCAGCGCGATGCTCATTTTCTTCCGCCGGCCCGGCAGATGCCGGACGCCGGCCTCGCTGTAGGCCAGCCAGCCCAGCGACTTCTTCAGGCTTGCATTGGTGTCGCCCACCACCTCTGCGTCCATGCCGATGCCGGCAATGACCAGGAAGGTACGCACCGAACTGGCGCCGGTAACCGAGTTTTCAATCGCCATGGTCGCCGTATCGATCCGGCGCTGCTGGCCGAAGAGCGCGGTCTGGACGTTGCCGTGGATGTCATTGACATCCATGTGCAGGTTCCGGGCCAGCAGATTCCCGGTGCCCAGCGGAATGACGCCCATCGGCACCGAGGTGTGCCGCAGGACCTCGGCCACGGCGCGCACGGTACCGTCCCCACCGCCCACCAGGACGACGTCGGCCCCGTAGTCCAGGGCCTGCCGCGTCTGGGCATAGCCCGGCTCCCGCGCAGTGGTCGGCAGGAACAGCGGCTCCGGCAGGCCGGCCAGCGCGGCGGAGCGGAGAATGTGCAGGCGGGCTTCCTCGGCGCCGGACTTGATGGGGTTGAGCACGACGGCGATCTTCTGGGCTTTTTCCGGGGCCGGGTGCGGCAAGTCGCCCACCGCGCTGCGGGTATGGAGTTGGCGCAGCCGGCCCGCACCCCACCAGCTGGCGGTCAGGAAAATGATCGACGCGCAGACAATGATCAGTACGAGGACCCAGATTGGCATGATGGTCTAACAATAGCGGCCGGGTTTGCAGACACTGCACCGGACCACAGCGCGGGGGAGTCCGCCGATTGGATACCCTTAGACCGTGATCGATGTACGAGACCTCAGCGAAAACCCCGAAAAGTACCGCGCCAGCCAGAAGGCGCGCGGCGCCGATACCTCCGTGGTGGATGAGATCATCTCCGCCGACGCGGCCCGGAAGAGCGCGATCACCTCCTACGAGGCGCTGCGGGCGGAGCAGAACCTGTTCGGCAAGAAGGTGGCGCAGGCCAAGGGGGAACAGAAGCAGGCCCTGCTGGCCGAGGTCAAGGAACTGGCCGGACGGGTCAAGGCTGCCTCCGCGGAAGCGGACGCCGCCCTGGCCGCGCAGGATACGCTGGTGCGCAACCTGCCCAACCTGATCAGCGAGGGTGTGCCGGAGGGTGGCGAGGACGATTTCATTGTGCTCAAGACCGTGGGCACGCCCCGGGATTTTGCCGCTGAAGGGTTCGAACCGAAGGACCATCTGGAGATCGGCGAGCTGCTTGGCGCCATCGACGTGGAACGCGGCGCCAAGGTGTCCGGCTCGCGTTTCTACTTCCTCAAGGGCGTCGGGGCACGGCTGGAAATAGCGCTGCTGCAGCTGGCCATGGACCAGGCGATCGCCGCCGGGTTCACCCCGATGATCACGCCGACGCTGGTGCGGCCCGAGACCATGGCCGGGACCGGCTTCGACGTCAAGCACGATGCGGAAATCTACCGGTTGGCCGAAGATGACCTGTACCTGGTGGGCACCTCCGAGGTGGCGCTGGCCGGCTACCACGGGGATGAGATCCTGGATCTCTCGGACGGTCCGCTGCGCTACGCCGGCTGGTCCTCCTGCTACCGCCGTGAGGCCGGCTCGCATGGCAAGGACACCCGTGGCATCATCCGCGTCCACCAATTCAACAAGGTGGAAATGTTCACCTACACCACGGTCGAGGAGGCCGCCGCGGAACACCAGCGGCTGCTGGCCTGGGAAGAGGAGATGCTGGCCAAGGTGGAGCTGCCGTACCGGGTGATCGACACGGCCGCGGGGGATCTGGGCATGTCTGCGGCGCGCAAGTTCGACTGTGAGGCGTGGGTTCCCACCCAGGGCGCATACCGGGAGCTGACCTCCACCTCCAACTGCACCACCTTCCAGGCCCGACGGCTGAACATCCGTGAACGGATGGCATCCGACGACGGCGGCAAGGGCGCCACGCGCGCTGTGGCCACCCTGAACGGAACGCTTGCCACGACCCGGTGGATCGTGGCGATCCTGGAACACCACCAGAACCCGGACGGTTCGGTGAATGTTCCGGCCGCGCTGCGGCCCTATCTGGGTGGCCTGGAGGTCTTCCCGGTGCTCTAAGGTGCGCGCGGCAGCGCAAAAAGCGG
The DNA here is from genome assembly GCA_035999715.1 of Micrococcaceae bacterium. GTDB lineage: Bacteria > Actinomycetota > Actinomycetes > Actinomycetales > Micrococcaceae > Arthrobacter_M. The sequence goes on from DASYGM010000197.1 coordinate 6,051, forward strand.
TGCCAAACTACTGCCATAAATTCACCGCCAGTTTGACCGGAATCCTAGGCAGTTGTCATAAGCATCTGTTTCACTATGTAGATGACAACCTTGACTGAATCCCCAGTCTCTGGCACCGATGACCAGAGGAATAACGGAACTAAGCATCTCATCGCCCTGGACGTGGACGGCACGCTGGTGGACCACGACGGGCACATGACCGAAGCGGTCCGCGAGACAGCCCGCGACGTGGTCGACGCCGGCCATCAGGTCATCATCGCCACCGGGCGCTCGCTGCGGGCGCTGCTGCCGGTGATCGAGCAGATCGGCCTGGAACGCGGCTACGGCGTTTGTTCCAACGGCGGGGTGATCCTGCGGCTGGACCCGGCCCTGGAATGGGGCTACGAGGTCCTCCGCCGGGAGACCTTCAACCCCCGTCCGGCGCTGACCGCGCTGCGCGACCGGCTCCCCGGAGCCCGCTATGCGCTGGAGGATGCGCAGGGGAACTTCCTCTCCACCGAGCGTTTCCAGGACCGCAGCTTCGGCATCGAGGCCCGGGGCGTGGATTTCCACCACCTGCTCGACACCGAGGCGGTGCGCGTGGTGGTCAACAGCTCGGACAGCAGCACCGAGGACTTCGCCGCGGCGATTTCCACCTGCGGGCTGCAGGGGGTGACCTACTCGGTGGGCTGGACAGCGTGGCTGGACATCGCCGCCGCCGGCGTCACCAAGGCCTCCGCCCTGGAGAAGCTGCGCGTCCGGCTCGGCTGGGACCGTTCGCGTACCGTCGCGGTGGGCGATGGCAGCAATGACATCGAAATGCTCGCCTGGGCAGCCCGCGGCGTGGCCATGGGGCAGGCTGCCCAGGAGGTCCGGGCCGCGGCCAACGAGGTGACGGCCTCGGTGTACGACGACGGCGTGGTGGACGTCCTGCGCAGCCTGCTCTGACTAGTGCCCTTCGGCCGCGAAGCGCTTGATGGATGCTTCCAGCTCGGCCTCGGCGGCGGCGCGGTCGCCCCAGCCCTCGGCCTTGACCCATTTGCCGGGCTCCAGATCCTTGTAGCGGCTGAAGAAGTGCTCGATTTCCTTGATCAGGAAGTCATCGACGTCGGAAACGTCCTGGATGTGCTCAAAGCGCTTGTCGTCCACGACGCAGAGAATCTTGGCGTCGCCGCCGCTCTCGTCGGTCATGTTGAACACGCCGATCGGACGGGCCTCCACTACCACGCCCGGGTGCAGGTCGAACTCCTGCAGCAGCACGAGCGCGTCCAGCGGGTCGCCGTCCTCGCCCAGGGTGTCATCGAAGTAGCCGTAGTGCGTGGGGTACTGCATGGAGGTGAAGAGCACGCGGTCCAGCCGGATGCGGCCGGTTTCGTGGTCAACCTCATATTTGACGCGGGATCCGCGCGGAATCTCGATGGTGACGTCGTGCTTCATCTGATGCTCCTCAGGTGTAGGTCGGCCGGCAGGACCGGCCCCGGGCTAATATGAGGATATAGGCGCAACTGCCGAGCCGAAACTTTGCCGGCCGCCCTCCCCCAGCATCAGAAGGACCGCCACCGCATGAGCCGCACGTCAAAAATCCTGACGACGGTGCTGCTGACTCTGGTTTTGGCCGCCCTCGCGGTGCCGGTGGGGATCTATCTGGCACCTGTTTTCAGCCCTGCCGGCGCCGGCCAGTCCGCCGCTGCGGCGTCGTTGCCGGCATCCCAGCAGCTGCCCACCGCGCTTAGCACGCTCAAGGGCATCGATCCGCTCTCCGGCAATGCCCCGATCCCGGATCCGGCGCTGCTCTCGCAGCAGCTCGAGTCCACGCTGGTGGCCCAGGGCGGCGGCGATTTCACCGCGCTGGTCCAGGACGCTGCCAGCGGTCAGGTGCTTTACAGCCGCAACGCCTCCGCGCCCAGGATTCCGGCCTCCAACCTCAAGCTGCTGACCGCCGTCGCCGCCCTGAAGAACCTGGGGGCGGAAAAACGGCTCAGCACCAAGGTCCTTTCCGGTGCGGACGCGAACAGCATCGTGCTCCAGGCCGGTGGCGATGTACTGCTGGGCAAGGATGCCAGCCAGCCGGGCAAAACCGTGGGGCATGCCGGGGTGGCAACCCTTGCCGCCCAGACGGCGGCCGCCCTCAAAGCGGCCGGAGTGAGCGGACCGGTCAGCATTTCCGTGGACGACACGCTCTTCACAGGTCCGGCACTGGATCAGAACTGGCTGCCGGCGGACGTGGATGCCGGGGAGATTGCCCCGGTCTTCCCGATGGCCCTGTACGGAGCGCGGCTGGACCCGGACGTTTCGGTGGGGCCGCGCCCGCAGGACTCGCCGATGAGCGTGGCGGCGGTGTTCGCAGCGCAGCTCAAGTCCGACGGCGTCCAGGTCGGCTCCTCGGTGCAGCGGGCCAAGGCGGGCGACGGGGCCAGGACCCTTGCCGCCGTCGACTCCGCCACCGTGGCCGAGCAGGTGGAATACATGCTCCAGGCCTCCGACAACTACGTGGCGGAGACGATGGGCCGGCTGACCGCGCTGGCCATGAAGAAGGACGGGTCCTTCACCGGCGCGACCGCGGCGGTGAAGGAAACCATCGGCTCACTGGGGGTTGACACGGACGGACTGGTGATGGGGGACAGCTGCGGCCTGGCCGTCAATGACCGGGTCAGCGCGGAACAGCTGACCCGGGTGGTTAACGTGATGCTCACCAACCCCAGCCAGGACATCCGGCAGGCCGTGCTGGGCCTGCCCATCGCCGGACTCAGCGGCACCCTGGGGGACAGGTACATCGACCGGACCACGGTGGGCGGAGCCGGACTGGTGCGGGCCAAAACCGGCACGCTCAATGCCGTACTCTCGCTGAGCGGCTATGTGGTGGACACCGACGGCAGGCTGCTGGTGTTTTCCTTCATCGGCAACGATTTCAGCGCTGGCAGTGAACAGGCTAAGCCTGCCATCGATAAGGCCGCCACCATTCTGGCCGGCTGCGGCTGCAGCGGATAAGCATCAAGGTGAACTCCTGACCGCTGCCGTGCGTTGTGTGGTGTCATGGACAGTATGGATTCACACAGCACCGCCCAGCCAGGCTCCGGCAGCGAGCGGCCCAGCCTGATCAATTGGGAGCTGGCCGCCTCCACGGCCGCCCGGCTGGCCCCGGCAGGACCGGTGCTCAGCGGTACGCAGATCAGCACCGCGGTAGCTGACCTGCGCACGATGGCGGACCGGTCGGTGCCGTACGTGCACGAAATCACCGGTCTGGAGGCCGCCCGCGACCTGCGCGATTCGCAGGTCCTTATCGTCGACCGCGCCTCCTGGGCCAGGGCGAACACCCAGAGTTTCGCCGTGCTGATGGAATCCACCCTGGAACAGCTGGCGCGCAAGCAGGCGGCACAGCTGAAATCCTCGTCCCTGGCGGTGGGCGGAACGGTTACCGGGACCCAGCTGGGCGCGGTGCTGGCGTTCCTGTCCAGCAAGGTGCTGGGACAGTACGATCCGTTCGCCGCAATGGCACAGCCGGACGGCCCGGCCGCCGGGCGGCTGCTGCTGGTGGCCCCGAACATCCTTTCCGTGGAGCGTGAGCTCAACCTCGAACCCTCCGACTTCCGCCTATGGGTGTGCCTGCACGAGCAGACGCACCGGGTCCAGTTCGCGGCCGCGCCCTGGCTGCGGCACCACATGCTCAGCGAGATCGAAAAGCTCAGCGGCCTGCTGGTGGGCGATGCGGAAAACCTCAGCGACAGGGTGGCGGCGGCGCTGCGCTCGCTGGCGGGCAAGGGCGGCGCCCGGCTGGGCAGGGCCGGGACGTCCGACGGCGGTGCGCTCGCCGAGGGTGCGCGCGCCGAGGGTGCGGCGGACGCGGACCCGTCGCCGCGCCGCGGCGGGGTGCTGGATCTGCTGCAGGACCCCCAGGAGAAGGCCGCGCTCTCGCACCTGACCGCGGTCATGAGCCTGCTGGAGGGCCACGCAAACGTGGTCATGGACGCCGTGGACGCGAGCATTGTACCCACGGTCAAGACCATCCGGCAGCGTTTCAACGCCCGAGGCAAGGACCGTGGCGCGGTGGAGAAGTTCATCCGCAACCTGATGGGCCTGGACGCCAAGATGCGCCAGTACAGCGACGGCGCCCGCTTTGTCCGTGCCGTCGTCGCCCGGGCCGGCATGTCCGGGCTGAACAACGTCTGGACCGCGCAGGACCATCTGCCCACCGAGCAGGAGATCCACAATCCTGACCTGTGGGTCGAGCGGATGGGGCTGTAGCGCCCGTGCAGTCCCGCCCGCGTCCCCGGCTCAGCCCTGTGGTGGGCAAGGCCCGGAACATGCTCGCCGCCGCCCTGGGGATACCCATCTCCTGGTCGGCTGGCCCGGCTGGCCCGGCTGGCCCGTCCGGCCCCGCTGGCCCGACTGGCCCGGCCGCTTTGGCCACTACGGCTCCCGGCGCCTCCGCGCAGGACATGCCGCCGGTGCTGGTGGCCTGCAGCGGCGGGCCGGACTCGCTCGCCTTGGCCGCGGTGGCCGCCTTCTTTGCCCGGCGCGGCCAGCTGCGGGTCGGTGCCGTGGTGGTGGACCACCAGCTGCAGCCGGAGAGTACCCAGGTGGCGCAGACTACCGCCGGGCTGCTGCGCGGCCTGGGCCTGGACCCGGTGGAAATCGCCACCGCCAACGTCTTCCACGAGGGCGTCGGCCCGGAAGCGGCGGCGCGGTACGCCCGCTACGCCGCCCTGGATGAGGTTGCCGCCAGGCTTGGGGCCGGAACCGTCCTGCTGGGGCACACCCTCGATGACCAGGCGGAGTCCGTGCTGCTGGGCCTGGCGCGCGGTTCCGGCACGCGCTCGTTGGCGGGCATGCCGGAGCGACGCGGCATCTACGTCCGCCCGTTCCTTGGCCTGCGGCGTTCCGAGACCATGGCCATCTGCGCCGCCGAGGGCCTTGAACCCTGGCACGATCCAACCAACGCGGACCCGGTGTTCACCCGTTCGCGGGTGCGGACCAAGGTGCTGCCCTTCCTGGAGGACGAGCTGGGCCCGGGCATCGCCGCGTCCCTGTACCGGTCGGCCAGGATCCTGGGCCAGGACGCGGACTACCTGGACCAACTGGCGGCGGAGCAGTACGCGCGGCTGGCGGAGTCCGTGCCCGGCGGGACCTCGCCGTCGGAAATCCGCCTCCCGGAGCAGGAACTCCGGGCCCTCCCGCCGTCGCTGCGCCAGCGCGTGCTGGCGCTCGCCGTCGTCGGACTTGGCGGGGCGCAGCCCAGCTTCGAACGCCTGCTGGCGGCCGAAGCGTTGCTGGCCCGCCGCGGCTCGGCCGGCCCGGTGCAGTTGGCCGGCAAGGTGGAGGCCCACCGGCAGCCGCGCAGCCGGACGCCGGGCGGCCAGCCCGGTCAGCAGGAGCGCTCCGGCTATGGGAAGCTTGTGTTTAAGCGCAGTCTCTAGGCACTATGTTCATTCCGGGACCCGACTCCGGAGCCGCGGCGGAGGCAGTGCCGTCAGCTGCGGTTTAGCAAGCCCTTCGACACCGGGAGCAATTGGTGGATACACAAGACGTCCAGGCGGATCTCAAACACGTTCTGTACAGCAAGGAACAGATCCAGTCCCGGATCACGGAACTGGCCGCGCAGATCGACGCCGACTACGAGGGCCGGGACCTGCTGGTGGTGGGGGTACTCAAGGGCGCCGTGATGGTGATGGCGGACCTGTCGCGGGCGCTGCACAGCCACGTGACCATGGACTGGATGGCCGTCTCCTCCTACGGCTCGGGGACGCAGTCCTCCGGCGTGGTGCGCATCCTCAAGGACCTGGAGACGGACCTGATGGGCAAGCACGTGCTCATCGTGGAGGACATCATCGACTCCGGGCTGACGCTGTCCTGGCTGAAGGCGAACCTGATTTCGCGCGGCCCGGCCTCGGTGGAGATCTGCACTCTGCTGCGCAAGCCGGATGCGGCGAAGGTGCAGATCGATGTGAAGTACGTCGGCTATGAGATTCCGAATGAGTTTGTGGTGGGCTTCGGCCTGGACTTTGCCGAGAAGTACCGCAACCTGGACTTCATCGGCACGCTGGCGCCGCACGTTTACGAATAGTCCCGGCGGCGGGCAGCTACAGCAAAATAATAGGGTTTCCGCTGTGAGGGAACTATTGCCGGCCGTTATGCGTGAAAGTTTGCGGACGGTGTATAGCTAGTACGGTGGACGTGCAGTTGTGTCCAAAATCTGTGATTTATTTGCTGTTTGATCGGGAGGGACGAGGCCGGGCCTCGAGCACATGAACTTCAAGAATATCTTCAAGGGTCCAATCATTTGGATCATTGTGGTGGTGGCGCTGCTCCTGATCGCCTTCAGTACCCTGACAGGCGGCGGCTCGTCGCGGATCAACACCAAAGACGGCCTGGACCTGCTGAACAAGAACCAGGTGGTCTCCGCCAAGATCTTCAACGGCGAAGACCGGGTGGATATGGTGCTGAAGAACGACTACACCACTCCGGACGGCACCAAGGCCGGCAAGAACGTCCAGTTCTACTTCGTCGACGCCCGCGGCCCGGCCGTGGTGCAGGCGATTGACAACGCCAGCTTGCAGTCGTTCGATGACCAGCCGGTCCAGAACAGCTTCTGGTCCAGCATCCTGAGCCTGATTGTCCCGGTGGTGGTGCTGGGAGGCATCTTCTGGTTCCTGCTCTCCCGGATGCAGGGCGGTGGCTCCAAGGTCATGCAATTCGGCAAGTCCAAGGCCAAGCTGATCACCAAGGACCACCCGCAGGTCACCTTCGTGGACGTAGCCGGCGCGGACGAGGCCGTGGAGGAACTGCACGAGATCAAGGAATTCCTGCAGGAGCCGGGCAAGTTCCAGGCCGTGGGCGCCAAGATCCCCAAGGGCGTGCTGCTCTACGGCCCGCCCGGCACCGGTAAGACGCTGCTGGCCAGGGCCGTTGCCGGCGAGGCCGGAGTGCCGTTCTATTCAATCTCCGGTTCCGACTTCGTCGAGATGTTCGTCGGTGTCGGTGCCTCCCGCGTCCGCGACCTGTTTGAGCAGGCCAAGGCCAATGCCCCGGCCATTATCTTCGTCGACGAGATCGACGCCGTCGGCCGCCACCGCGGCGCCGGCATCGGCGGCGGCAACGATGAGCGCGAGCAGACGCTTAACCAGCTGCTGGTGGAGATGGACGGCTTCGACGTCAAGACCAACGTGATCCTGATCGCGGCCACCAACCGCCCCGACGTGCTGGACCCGGCGCTGCTGCGCCCGGGACGCTTCGACCGCCAGATCCCGGTGGAGGCACCTGACCGGGTGGGCCGCGAGCAGATCCTGCGCGTGCACGCCAAGGGCAAGCCGATGGCGCCGATGGTGGACTTGAACGGCGTGGCCAAGAAGACCCCCGGCTACACGGGTGCGGACCTGGCCAACGTGCTCAACGAGGCTGCCCTGCTGACCGCCCGCTCCAATGCCCAACTGATCGATGACCGGGCGCTGGATGAGGCGATCGACCGCGTCATGGCCGGCCCGCAGAAGCGCACCCGGGTAATGAAGGAGCTGGAGCGCAAGATCACCGCGTACCACGAGGGCGGCCACGCCCTGGTGGCGGCAGCCCTGCGCAACACCGCCCCGGTCACCAAAATCACCATCCTGCCCCGCGGCCGCGCCCTGGGCTACACCATGGTGGTGCCCGAGGATGACAAATACTCGGTCACCCGCAACGAGCTGCTGGACCAGATGGCGTACGCCATGGGTGGGCGCGTGGCGGAGGAAATTGTCTTCCACGACCCCTCCACCGGTGCCTCCAACGACATTGAGAAGGCCACCGCCACGGCCCGCAAAATGGTCACCCAATACGGCATGAGCGAGCGCATCGGCGCCGTGAAGCTGGGCTCCGGCGGCGGCGAGCCCTTCCTGGGCCGCGACGCCGGGCACGACCGGGACTACTCGGACCAGGTGGCGTTTGTGGTGGATGAGGAGGTGCGCCGGCTCATTGACCAGGCGCACGATGAGGCCTACGCCATCCTGAATGAGAACCGGGAGGTGCTGGACCGGCTGGCCCTGGAACTGCTGGAGCGCGAGACGCTGAACCAGGCCGAGATTGCCCAGGTCTTTGCCGACATCCGCAAGCGCGATGTCCGGGCGGTCTGGCTGTCCAAGGACTCGCGCCCGGTTTCCACGGTGCCGCCGGTGATCACGGACAAGGAGCGCCGCGACGCCCGCGCCGCCAATGAGCCGGCGCCGGAGACCGTTCCGCCGCAGGACCAGCTGGCGCACGCGAACCTGCCCGGATCCCCGGATGCGCCGTCTTCGCCCAACGGCGTCAACCCCGGCGGATCCGGGGAGGAGCCCCCGCACACCCATGACGGATAACGGTAGGATCCTCGGGTGATGAATTACGACGACGACGGCGCCCCCCGTACGGGCACGGCACCTGCCGCCGGGGCAGGGACCCTGACCCAGGCCGGCCCCGGTGTGGACCAGCCGCGGATCGAACGCGCCGTGCGCGAAATACTGCTGGCCATCGGTGAGGACCCGGACCGCAGCGGCCTGGCGGAGACCCCGCAGCGGGTGGCAAAAGCCTACGCCGAGGTGTTTTCCGGTCTGCACCAGGACCCCGCGGACGTGCTGTCCACCACCTTCGACATTGCCCATGAGGAGATGGTGCTGGTCAAGGACATCCCGTTCTACTCCACCTGCGAGCACCACCTGGTGCCGTTCCACGGCTCAGCGCATGTGGGCTACATCCCGTCCCTGGACGGCCGGGTGACCGGATTGAGCAAACTGGCACGGCTGGTGGATGTCTATGCCAAGCGTCCCCAGGTGCAGGAGCGGCTGACCACCCAGATCGTGGATGCCCTGGTCAAGTACCTCAAACCCCGCGGCGCCATCGTCGTCGTCGAATGTGAACATATGTGCATGTCCATGCGCGGCGTGCGGAAGCCGGGCGCCAAGACCGTCACCAGCGCCGTCCGCGGCCTGCTGCACGAGCCGGCCACCCGCGCCGAAGCCATGAGCCTGATTCTCGGAAGGTAACACCAGCAATCTATGGATTCCCTCGCAGCAGCACCCGGAACCGGCCCCGCAACCTCGCCCCTGCCGGTCCTGCGGGAACCGCGCCCGGCGACTAAGTTTGCGGACCTGCCCACCGACCGCGCCGTGGTCATGGGCATCCTGAACTGCACCCCGGATTCCTTCAGCGACGGCGGCGAATACAACTCGCTGGACAGTGCCATTGCCTTCGGCCTGCGGATGATCTATGCCGGTGCTGACATCATCGACGTCGGCGGCGAATCGACCCGTCCCGGGGCGTTGCCGGTGGACGAAGAGGAGGAGCAGCGGCGGATCCTGCCCGTGGTCAGCGCCCTTGCCAAGGCCGGCGCGCTGATCAGCGTGGACACCCGGCATGCCGCCACCGCGGCGCTGTCCCTCGACGCGGGCGCCGGACTGATCAACGATGTGTCCGGCATGAGCGTGCAGCCGGACATGGTGGCCCTCATTGCGGAGCGTGGGGTTCCCTATGTGCTGATGCACAGCCGAGGCAACTCCCAGACCATGGACGCCCTGTCTTCCTATGGCGATGTGGTGGAGGACGTGATCTCCGAGCTCAGGGAGGTCCGGGACAAGTTCTATGCCGCCGGGGTGGCGCCGGAGCAGATCATTGTTGATCCCGGGCTGGGCTTTTCCAAGAACGCGCAGCAGAACTGGTCGCTGCTGGGCAACCTGGAACGCTTTTCCGTGCTGGGCCACAAAGTCCTGGTGGGCACCTCGCGCAAGCGCTTCCTCGGCTCGCTGCTCACCAGCGCCGGCAAGGCCGCGGCGCCCAAGGAGCGGGACAACGCGACCGTCGCCACCACCGCGCTGGCCGCCGCCAAGGGTGCCTGGGGGGTGCGGGTCCACGACGTGGCTGCCAACCTCGACGCCGCCAAGGTCGCGGCGCGCCAGGTGGCCGCGCAGCAGGTGGCTGTATGACGACGGCGGCGCTGGCCCGGCCGGACCGGATCACCCTCACCGGCGTCGAGGCGATTGGCCGGCACGGCGTTTTCGAGCATGAAAAGCGAGATGGCCAACCGTTCATCGTCGACGCTGTGCTGTACACGGATGTCCGGCCCGCGGCAGCCAACGATGACCTGACGCGGACCCTGCATTACGGGGAGGTGGCCCAGGAGATCACCGCTCTCATCATCGGGGATCCCTTCGACCTGATCGAGACGCTGGCCCAGAAGATCGCCGAGGCCATCCTGGCCAGGTTCAGCCCGTCCGCTGTGGAGATCACTGTGCACAAGCCCAAGGCGCCGATTCCGGTGCCGTTCGGCGACGTCACCATCACCATTTACCGGGAGCGCTGATGAACTCCGTGCCGGCAGCGCGGCCCTATACCCGGGCGGTGCTGGCGCTGGGCAGCAACCTCGGTGAGCGGCACGACACCCTCTCCTGTGCCGTCGCCGAACTGGTGGACCGGCCGGAGGTGCGCCTGCGCGACGTCTCCCCGGTGGTGCAGACCAAACCGGTGGGCGGTCCCGCCGGCCAGCCGGATTTCCTGAACATGGTGATGGAAATCGAGACCTCGCTGGACCCCTACGAACTGCTGGCGCACTGCCATGCGGTGGAGGCCGCGCACCACCGGACGCGGGAAGTCCGCTGGGGGGCGCGCACCCTGGATGTGGACATCATTACCTATGGCGAGCTGCGCAGCGATGACGAAAGGCTGACACTGCCGCATCCGCGCGCCGCGACACGGGCCTTTGTGCTCTATCCCTGGTCCGTGATGGATCCGCAGGCCGTGCTGGCCGGAGAATCCGTTGGCGAGCTCGCGGCCAAGGCTGCGGACAGGGATGAAATAGAACATTTCGAGGGCTTCGCGCTGGATGCTGGCGGGACGCTGCGCAGCGTCGAGGGATGAGCCCGCGAAAACTGCGGCGGATGCCGGGAAACCGGGCAAAAAGCAGCCAATAACTGTACGGTGGAAGTACGTGCTGAAGCTAGTTGGGTGAGGCGAGGAATGAAGACCACACTGCGGACCATGAGGCCTACCTGGCTGCTGGCAACCGCTCTGGTTGCCGCCGCGGCGGGCTGGATGGCGACGCAGCTGACCAACCGGGCCAGCCTGCCGACGCCGGTGCTGCCGCTGAGTTCCATGCTGACCATGGGCCTGATCACCGTGGTCACCTTTGTGCTGGGGCTGCGGGTGTTGCGTTGGCGCACAGGCAAGGCCAAGAGAGTCCTTAACCCGATCATGGCCGCCCGCACGGTGGTCCTGGCCCAGGCCTGTGCCTACGCCGGGGCGGTGCTGCTGGGCTGGCACGCGGGAATCCTGGTTGACCAGCTGCCCACCATTGGGCTGCGCAGCAATCTGAGCGTGGTCTGGATGGGCCTTGCCATGGTGGGCGGTGGCCTGGTGATGGTGATCGTCGGGCTGGTGGTGGAACGGTTCTGCCGCATCCCGCCGCAGGACAATACGCCGCCGTCCTCCCAGAAGCGTGAGAGCAGCGGCGAGGAAGAATATGCATGACCCGATCGACCCGGCCGGGCTCCGGTTCCGCCGTGTCTCCCCGAGGCTGGTCAGCGTCCGGCTGATTGAGCGCGGCATCGGAGCGCTGCTGGCTGTTGCGGTGGCGTCCGTGCCGCTGGCGCTCAAGCTGCTGGGGCCGTGGGCCCCACTTCCCGGCTGGCTGGTCTGGGCCCTGGCCGCGGTGGTGCTGCTGGCCATGGCCTGGCGGCTGGTGCTCATTCCCCGGCAGGTCCGGGCCATCGGTTTTGCCGAGCGCGACGACGACCTGCTGATCCGCCGCGGGCTCTTCTTCCAGCGGGTGATGGTGGTGCCGTACGGCCGGATGCAGTATGTGGACGTCTCGGTGGGGCCCCTGGAGCGTGCCTTCGGCCTGGCCACGGTGAAGATGCATACCGCCTCGGCCAGCACGGATGCCGTGCTGGAGGGGTTGCCCACGAAGGAGGCGGCAAGGCTGCGAGAACAGCTTTCCGCGCTGGGCGAGGCGAAGCTGGCGGGTCTGTGAACCAACCGGACGGCCTCCTGCGCGTGGATGCCCTTCACACTGACGCGGCTGACCAGTGGCACCGGGTCCATCCCGTCTCCCCGCTGGTGCGCGGCTGGGTTGCGGTGGTGGGCGTTATGGTCATCTTTGGCCGGAACTCGTTCGAAGACCTGCTCCGCTCGGCCTCATCCGGCGGCCGCTACGGGCCGCAGGGTCCTCCGGTCTGGCTGATCGCCGGCATCGTGGGGGGCGCCGTCGTGGTTTTTGGCATTGCCTTCTTCCTGTCCTGGTACTTCACCCGCTACCAGGTCAGCGACGACCATGTCCGGGTGAACAGCGGCGTCATCTTCCGCCAGCAGCGCCAGGCGCGGATTGACCGGGTGCAGGCCATCGACGTGGTGCAGCCGCTGCTGGCGCGCATCTTTGGCCTGGCGGAGCTGAAGTTCGAGGTCGCCGACGCGGGCAAATCCGCGATGAAGCTCTCCTTTTTGCACCTTGACGAGGCCAGGCGGCTGCGGGCCGCCATCCTGGCCCGGGCGGCCGGGGTCGCGGTTGATCCCCAGCAACCCGCCGTGGTGACGGAGGCTCCCGAACACCAGGTGCTGCAGCTCTCCGCGGCCCGCATTGCCGGGGCCACCATCCTCTCCGGAATCTCCGTTGCTCTGCTGTTGCTGGCCGCGGTGATGGCGGCCGTGGCGCTCGCCGGCCGGTCCGCGGCCCTGCTGCTGGCCTTCACGCCCTTTGTGCTGGCCGTGGCCGCGGCCTACTGGAAAAGCTTCACCAACGATTTCAACTTCCGGGTGGCGGTCTCCCCGGACGGGGTCCGGCTGCACTACGGCATGCTGGAAACCCGCTCGCAGACCATCCCGCCGGGCCGGCTGCAGGCCGTGGGAATCAGCCAGAATCCCTGCTGGCGGATCCTTGGCTGGTACCGGGTCCATGTCAACGTTGCCGGATATGGCGCGGACCGCAGGGACCACGGTGGCCGGACCGTGCTGCTTCCCGCCGGCACACTGGCGGAGGTGATGACGGTGCTGGGCCTGGTCTTCCCGGATCCCGGCGTGGCGGATCCAGTGGCGGTCTTCACCGCCGGTCTGAAGGGCTCCGGAAGCGCAGAGGGGTTCCTGCACTCTCCGGCCCGGGCCCGGCTGATCGACCCGCTGGCGTGGCGGCGCAACGCCTACCGCGCCACCGGGACCGCGCTGCTGTGCCGGCACGGGGTTTTCTTCCGGCACCTGCAGGTGGTGCCGCACGAGCGCACGCAGTCCCTGAGCCTTTTCCAGGGCCCGCTGATGCGCCGGCTGCGGCTGATGGATTTTGAACTGCATTCGACGCGGGGACCGGTGCGCCCGGTGGTGCACCACCTGGATGCGGGCCTGGCCATGGCGCTGTTCACCGAACAGGCCGCCAGGGCGGCCACCGCGCGCCGGATAGCGATGCCGGAGCGCTGGATGACGGCCCGTAAGATGCCAACCGAAGATCCGCGCACCGAAGCCATCAGGAGTACCGAAGCAACATGAGCAGCAAACCCGGCCGGCTGGGCGTCGGCATCATCGGAGCAGGCAAGGTCGGTGCCGTGCTCGGAGCCGCCCTGCGCGCTGCCGGGCACGCCGTCGTCGGCGTCTCCGCCGT
>DASYGM010000044.1:0-25660 GCA_035999715.1 Micrococcaceae bacterium
GACCGGGACCGGGTGAACGTCAGTTTCTCCTGCTCACACCAGCGGAACAGCTCCCAATTGATGAACTCGCTGCCATTGTCCGAGTCGACCCCCAGGATGGGGAACGGGAACGCGGCCGTGGCCTCCTTGATCGCGGCGAACACCCACTTCTGCGCCTTGTTCTTCACCGAGACCGTCTCGGTCCAGCCCGTGGCAATGTCGGTGATATCCAGGGTGAAACAGAACTCGCCCTTGCTGTTTCCGCCCTCGTGGCCGACCAGATCGATCTCCACAAATCCCGGCCGGGCGTCGTTCCACTCCGCCCAGGTCCGCATCGGGATGGAGTCCTTCAGCAGCGTCCCGGGCTTGGTGTGGGACCGGCCCCGCGGGTCCAGTTTCACCCGGTCGGACTTGAGCCTGCGGTCGATGGTGGCCGGAGCAATCTTCAGCAGCGCCGCCGCCGTAGCGTCGTCGATATCGAGCTCCTTGAACCGTCGCAGACGCGGCACCAGATCCGTCAGCGCCGCCGCCAGCAACCGCCCGCACGGGGTGCCCTGGACCGCCCAGCACTTCCGCAGAGCATCCATCACCGCATCCCCATAAAGCGGGGGACGCGGCGGCCGGGGCTTGACCACCCGCAGGACCAGCGCCAGACGCAGCGCCTTCCTGGCGTGATCGCGGTGCCATCCGGTCATGGCACAGACCTCGTCCAGAATGATCTTTTTAGCGCCCCGGTCCGAACGGGCGTACCGGGTGGCAATAGTCTTCGTGACAGCCCTGCGTTCGCTCATCGACAGCTCCATGGCTCAGCGTGCCGGGCCGGCAGCCACCCACCCGGCAGACACACCGCTATGCGGGCATTACCAAATGATTCTTCGTATGCTGCTACGCGGGCATCTTTGATGAGTCAACGCGCTCTCTGCCACTAGGCCTTGGTTTGGGATATGCTCCTGCCATGGCACGGCGCAGCTTTCTTCAATGGCCGGTCGTCCGGCAGCTGAGTTCAGGCGATCTGCTGGGCCGCGGGCCGGCAGTAACCTCCCCTCAGACGAGGGCGATCACTGCGCGGACGGCCACCGCGGACCGCGTCGTACAGAGTGTGTGCCCGTATTGTGCCGTGGGCTGTGGACAGCGGGTCTACGTCAAGGACGAGAAGGTCGTCCAGATCGAGGGCGATCCCGATTCCCCCATTTCCCGCGGCCGGCTGTGCCCTAAGGGCTCCGCCAGCGAACAGTTGGTGAACTCCCCGGGCCGGCAGACCGGAGTGCTCTACCGCGCGCCACGCTCCACCCATTGGCAGCATATGGATCTCCCCACAGCGATCGACATGGTGGCGGACCGGTTCATCGAGACCCGCCGCAGGACGTGGCAGCAGGAAGACGAAAAAGGCCGGCTACTGCGCCGCACGATGGGCATCGCCTCGTTGGGCGGGGCAACCCTGGACAACGAAGAGAACTACCTGATCAAGAAACTCTTCACGGCTGCCGGAGCGGTGCAGATCGAGAACCAAGCCCGCATTTGACACTCCGCCACGGTTCCCAGTTTGGGGGCCTCGTTTGGACGCGGTGGTGCGACGCAATCACTGCAGGACATGGCCAACGCCGACTGCATCATCATTCAGGGTTCCAATATGGCCGAATGCCATCCTGTGGGGTATCAGTGGGTCGCGGAGGCCAAGGCCCGCGGAGCGAAGGTCATCCACGTCGACCCCCGGTTCACCCGCACCTCAGCGGTCGCCGATAAGCACATTGCGATCCGGGCCGGCTCTGACGTTGTTCTCCTAGGCGCGCTGATCAACTACGTCATCAGCAATGACCTGTGGTTCAAAGAGTACGTGGGCGCCTACACCAACGCGGCCACGCTGGTACACGCCGATTACCGCGACGCCGAGGACCTCGCTGGACTGTTCTCCGGCTTCGATCCGGAGACGGGAGCATACGACACCGCGTCATGGTCGTACGCGCAACCGGGCGGAGGCACCATTAATGAGCCCGGGGTTGGCACGGAACACGGCTCCGACGCTTCGGCCCGTGCCGCCGGCCACCAGTTTGGCAGCGGCGGTCCGTCCCTGGAACACGCCCAGGTGCAGCGTGACGATACCCTGCAGGACCCGCGGACCGTCTTCCAGATCCTGAAGCGGCATTACGCCCGTTACACCCCGGAGATGGTCCAGGACATGTGTGGCATCGGCGTTCCGGACTTCGAGTATCTGGCCCATGCAATTACGGAAAATTCGGGGCGCGAACGGACCACGTGCTTTGCCTACGCCGTCGGCTGGACCCAGCACTCACTGGGAACGCAGTTCATCCGGGCCGCCGCCATCCTGCAACTTTTGCTCGGAAACGTGGGGCGCCCGGGCAGCGGAATCATGGCCCTGCGCGGCCATGCCAGCATCCAGGGCTCCACGGACATTCCGACCCTGTTTAACCTGCTGCCCGGTTACCTGCCAATGCCCAGTGCCGGCCGCCATGACACCCTCAGCGACTATCTGGACGCCATCGCATCGAAGAAGCAAAAGGGCTATTGGGCCGATGCCGATTCGTACACCATCAGCCTGCTGAAGGCCTGGTGGGGCGACGCCGCGAGGGCGGAGAACGGCTGGGCCTTCGACTACCTTCCGAGGCTGACCGGACCGCACGGTACCTATGAGTCGGTGGTGGGCATGCTTGAGGACAAGGTGGAGGGCTACTTCCTGCTCGGCCAGAACCCTGCAGTGGGCTCAGCCAACGGCCGGATGCAACGGTTGGGCATGTCGCACTTGAAGTGGCTCGTGGTGCGCGACTTGAATCTCATCGAGTCGGCGACCTGGTGGAAGGACGGCCCGGAGATCGAATCGGGGGAACTGCGAACCGAGGACATCGAGACCGAGGTGTTCTTCATGCCCGCAGCATCCCACGTGGAGAAGGCCGGCTCGTTCACGCAGACCCAACGGCTGCTGCAGTGGCGGCACCAGGCGGTAGCGCCACCTGGGGAGTGCCAAAGTGAGTTGCAGTTCTTCTATGAATTGGGCCAGCGGATCCGCCAGAAGCTGGCTGGTTCGGACGACGAACGCGACCGTCCGCTGCTCGACCTGACCTGGGACTATCCCACCGACGAACACGGCGATCCGGATGCCGAGGCGGTGCTTGCCGAGATCAACGGTCGTCACCTCGGTGGCCCGGAGGCCGGCAAGCCGCTCTCCGCGTATACCGAGCTGCGCGCGGACGGTTCCACCTCGGCGGGCTGCTGGATCTACACCGGCGTGTACGCCGACGGCATCAATCATGCCGCCAACCGGAAACCGGGCCAGGAGCAGGGACCCGCAGCCTCGGAATGGGGCTGGGCCTGGCCGGCCAACCGCCGGATCCTCTACAACCGCGCGTCCGCCGACCCGGCGGGCAAACCGTGGAGCGAGCGGAAGAAATACATTTGGTGGGACCAGGAGCAGGGGCGGTGGGTTGGAGAGGATGTGCCTGACTTCCCGGTTGATCGGGCCCCGGGCAGCCAGCCCGACCCCGATCTCGGTGGTCCGGCCGCCCTCACCGGAGATGATCCGTTCATCATGCAGTCCGATGGCAAGGGCTGGTTGTTCGCGCCGAAGGGCGTCGTCGACGGACCCCTTCCCACCCACTACGAACCGCAGGAATCGCCGGTGGCCAACGCGCTTTACCCGCAACAGCAGAACCCGGCGCGGCTGACGTTCCCCCGCACGGATAACCTCAGTGCACCAAGCGCCGGTACGAGTGGCGCGGACGTCTATCCGTACGTCTTCACCACGTACCGGCTCACCGAGCACCATACTGCTGGAGGAATGAGCCGCTGGTTACCGTACCTCTCGGAGCTGCAACCGGAAATGTTCTGCGAGGTCTCCCCCGAGCTGGCCGCTGAGCGCGGACTTGAGCCCTACGGGTGGGCCACCATCATTTCGGCCCGCTCCGCCATCGAGGCGAAGGTGCTTGTCACCGAACGCATGACGCCTCTAGCCGTTGCTGGCCACACCGTGCATCAGATTGGCCTGCCCTACCACTGGGGCGTCGGGACGGACGCCGTCGTCAGCGGTGACGCGGCCAACGATCTGTTGGGGGTGACGCTGGACCCCAACGTTCAGATCCAGGAATCCAAGGTGGCCTCCTGTGACATCCGTCCGGGCCGCCGGCCACGCGGGGCGGAATTGCTTGCCTTGGTTGCTGATTACCAGGCCCGGGCCGGAACGACGATCGAGACCGGGAACCGCCGGATTACGTTGGAGGACTAGATGGGACAGCTGTCCGGACCGACCGACCCCGCCGCCGATGCCCACTGGGAGCACCGCCATCCGCGCAAGGGATTCTTCACAGACACCTCCATCTGCATCGGCTGCAAGGCCTGCGAAGTGGCCTGCAAGGAGTGGAACCACATCCCCCGCGACGGAAATCTGGAGCTGCTCGGATCCTCCTACGACAACACCGGAGCGCTCGGCGCCAGCACCTGGCGGCACGTCGCCTTCATCGAACAGGGCCAGGAACGCATTACTGAGGCGCGGGAGTCCGGACGAGCGCTCGTCAACCTGGGCATGCCGCGGATCGGCCCTCCCACCCCGGCAGCGCCTACTAAACAGGACCTGGCGGACGTGGATACGACCCCGCCGGACACGGCTGACTTCCGTTGGCTGATGTCCTCCGATGTCTGCAAGCATTGCACGCACGCCGGGTGCCTGGACGTCTGCCCGACCGGAGCGCTTTTCCGCACCGAGTTCGGCACTGTGGTGGTACAGGACGACGTATGCAACGGCTGCGGAACCTGCGTGGCCGGGTGTCCGTTCGGCGTGATTGAGCGCCGCAGCGATGGCACTGCCGTGGTGGCCAGCCAGCGCCAGGAGCAGCATGCCGAACATCCCGCAGTCCCTAATGTCGGCATCGCCCAGAAGTGCACGCTGTGCTACGACCGCTTGGTCGCCGATGAGACGCCGGCTTGCGCTAAGGCCTGCCCCACGACGTCTATCAAGTTTGGCGACCACGACGACATGGTGGAGACGGCCCGGGAACGGGTCGCCGACCTGCACGCGCAGGGACTCACAGAAGCGAGGCTCTATGGTGCAAACGAACTCGACGGCGTTGGCGGAACCGGATCGGTCTTCCTCCTGCTCGACGAACCGGAGGTTTACGGACTCCCGCCGGATCCGAGAGTGCCCACAGCCGACCTGCCGCAGATGTATCGGCGGGCCGGCATGGCCGTAGCGGGCATGGTCGCCGCAGCCGCATTGGCTTTCCTGGGAGGACGGGCGTGACCCACTCGGAATTCGACAGCTTTCGGCCACCCGAGCCGGCCCGCCGTCGTCGGCCTGGCGGCAAGCGTAGCACGGGCCGCCGGGACAGCGGTGACGGTGCCCGGGAAATGCCGATGGTTCCGGAGCCGGAATTCACCTCCTACTACGGCCGCCCCGTGGTCAAGCCAGCGCCCTGGGGCGACGACGTTGCCGCCTACCTGTTCCTTGGCGGAGTCGCAGCGGGGTCCGCTCTGCTTGGCCTCGGCGGGCAGCTGACCGGACGGCCCACGCTGCGCCGGAATGCCCGGTTGAGCGCCTTGGGTGCAGTGAGTCTCGGCGCTGTTGCCTTGGTGAAGGACCTGGGCCGGCCGGAGCGCTTTCTGAATATGCTCCGGACCATCAAGCTGACCTCGCCGATGAGTATCGGCTCATGGATTCTCAGCGCATTCAGCGTCGGCGCGTCCGTCTCGGCGGTGGCGGAAATCGATCGGATGAGCGGGACACGGTTGCCGCTGGGTCCGTTGCGGATCCTGCTGCAGGCGGCCGAGGGGCCGGCCGGCTTTGAGGCCGCGATATTCGCCGGACCGCTGGCAGCGTACACGGCGGTCCTGCTCGGCGACACAGCCACCCCGACGTGGAACGCCGCGCACCAGGAATTGCCGTTCGTCTTCGTGAGTTCGGCAGCCCTCGCCTCTGCCGGGCTCGCCATGATCACCACTCCGGCGCACGAGGCGGGTCCCGCCCGAAAACTTGCCGTGCTCGGCGTGCTGGGCGACCTGGTTGCCATGCGGGTGATGGAGCACCGGATGGATCCGGTGGCAGCCGAACCCCTGCACCAGGGCAAGGCCGGTGCCATGCTGAAATGGAGCGAACGGTTGGCGGCCGCCGCTGGCCTGGGGACACTGCTGGGCGGACGTAACCGGGTGGTCGCCGCAGCTTCGGGATCGGCATTGCTGGCCGCCTCGGCACTGACCCGGTTCGGCGTGTTCGAGGCCGGCCTGTCCTCGGCCAAGGATCCACGCTACACGATCGAACCGCAGAAGAACCGGCTCGCCGCCCGCCGCGCGGCTGGCATCACCGGCGATTCCATCACTACTGCCAGCTGATTGGAACGCCGTGGTTCAGCGGATCTCGAGGCCCTGACCCACGGTGGTATGCCCGATCACTGGATACCCGGGCACCTCGCCTACCACGAGGAGGCCGCCGGAGGTCTGAGCGTCGGCAAGTAGGAGCAGATCGTCTTCGGTGACGCCGGCAGCGGACCGTACCTGCGGTCGCACCCAGTCCAGATTGCGGCGGGTCCCGCCGGAGATAAAGCCATCCCGCAGCGCCTGCCGGGCACCGTCGACGAGCGGTACGGCCTTCAGGTCGATCACCGCCCCCACTCCGGAGGCGCGGCACATCTTATGCAGATGTCCTAGCAACCCAAAGCCTGTCACGTCCGTGGCTGCGCGCACGCCGGCCGCCACCGCAGCCTCGGCCGCGTCGCGATTAAGGCCCGTCATTGTCGCTACGGATTCAGCGAACACTTCCCCGGTCTGCTTGTGCCGGTTGTTGAGCAGCCCGACGCCGATCGGCTTGGTGAGCGTGAGCGGCAGCCCGGGCGTGGCGGCGTCGTTGCGCAGCAACCGGTCAGGATGGGCGACGCCGGTTACCGCCATGCCGTATTTCGGCTCCGGGTCATCAATGGAATGCCCGCCGATCACCGGGCACGCCGCCTCGGACGCGATGCTCAGACCGCCGCGGAGGACTTCAGCCATCAACTCCGGCGGCAGCACGCCGCGGGGCCAGCCCAGGAGGTTGATCGCCATGATCGGGCGGCCACCCATCGCGTAAATATCCGAAAGCGCGTTGGCGGCCGCGATCCGACCCCAGTCGAAGGCGTCGTCGACGACGGGAGTGAAGAAGTCCGCAGTGGAGAGTACCGCCAGATCATCGCGCACCAGGACGGCCGCGGCATCGTCGCCGCTGTCAAGACCGACCAGCACGTCCGCCCCGGATTGGCCGGTTAGACCGCGAACCGCTTCTTCGAGTTCGCCGGGCGGAATCTTGCACGCGCAGCCACCACCGTGGGCAAAGCCGGTGAGCCGGACCGCGCCGACGGCAGCGTCGTGAAGCTGGGGAATGGACGCTCGGGTCTCGTTCACTGCCCTAGCGTACCTCGGTGGGCAATCTGTTAGATTGAACGCGGTGGCGTCCGGGTCCTGGTGGGCCCCCCGGTCTTCAAAACCGGTGAGGCCGAGTATCTCGGCCTGGCGGGTTCGATTCCCGTCCGCCTCCGCCAACCACGCACGCAATGCCGCGGAACGAGGAGGGACTGTGGACCAGGTCGATCCGCGCAGCCTGATTCCGCGCACCGATGATCTGCTGGCACTGCCGGCGGTCCGCGGGGCCAGGAAACGCCTGAGTGGGCTCGTCATCCGCGAACTCGTCCGGCAAGCCCAGGAGCAGGCACGGAGCGGTGAGCTCGCTCCCGGCCAGGTGGAACCGGCCCTGCTGGCCGCCGTCGCTGCACGCACGGCGACAACCCTGCGACGGGTACTCAACGCAACCGGCATAATCATCCATACCAACCTCGGCCGCGCACCGCTTTCTGAGGGTGCGGTTGAAGCACTTGTCGCAGCCAGCGGCTACGTCGACGTGGAGCTCGATCTGGAAACCGGCCAGCGCTCCCGCCGCGGCGCCGGGGCCCGGGCTGCACTGCTCGCCGCGTGTCCCGCCGCCGAGGACGCACTGGTGGTCAACAACGGGGCTGCCGCGCTGGTGCTGGCCACCACAGCCCTCGCCGCCGGCCGGGAGGTGGTGGTAAGCCGCGGGGAACTGGTTGAGATCGGCGCCGGCTTCCGGCTGCCGGACCTGATCGAATCGACGGGCGCAACGCTGCACGAGGTGGGCACCACCAACCGGACCCACCTGCGGGACTACGCCAGCGCCCTCGGACCGGTCACCGGCTGCGTACTCAAGGTCCACCCGAGCAACTTCCGGGTCGACGGATTCACCTCCGCTGTTTCACTGGGCGAACTGAGCCCGCTGACCGCGGCGCACGGGGTTGCACTCGTGGCCGACC
Organism: Micrococcaceae bacterium; assembly: GCA_035999715.1. Lineage (GTDB taxonomy): Bacteria > Actinomycetota > Actinomycetes > Actinomycetales > Micrococcaceae > Arthrobacter_M. Next base: position 8,271 of record DASYGM010000044.1, read on the forward strand.
TTGGCAGTGGACTGCTGGCCCCCGATCCGCACCTTCCACAGGAACCGGATGCCGCCAGCGCATTGGCCAGCGGGGCCGACGTCGTCATCGCCAGCGGCGACAAACTGCTGGGCGGTCCCCAGGCCGGTTTGCTGCTTGGTCGCTCGGAGATCATCACCCGGTTGGCGCGCCACCCGCTTGCCCGTGCCGTCCGGGCGGACAAACTTGCCCTCGCCGCGCTGGAGGCGACGGTCGCGGGCGAACCACCGCCGGTTGTCCAGGCAATGCACGCGGACCCGAGGCGGCTTCGGGCCCGTACCGACCGGCTCGCCGGGGCCCTCCGGGTGCCTGTCGTAGCGCACGAAGGCCGGGTCGGCGGCGGCGGAGCACCCGGTGTTGCCCTGCCGGGATGGGCCCTCCGGCTCCCCGAAGCCCTCGCGGGCCCCTTGCGTACCGGCAACCCGGCCGTGCTCCCGCGCCTCCACGACGGCTCCTGCCTGCTCGATCTGCGCTGCGTGCCCGAAGGGGACGATGACCGGATCCTCGACGCCGTACGCCAGGCGCTGGCAACCCTCGACGGCGCGGGTGCAGGCAGGGCGGGCTGAGCCGTGCACGTCGTTGCCACCGCCGGACATGTCGATTGCGGTAAGAGCACGCTGGTGCGCGCACTTACCGGCATGGAGCCGGACCGTTGGGAGGAGGAGCGGCGCCGCGGCCTGACCATCGACCTGGGCTATGCCTGGACCACATTGCCGTCCGGGCAGGATGTTGCCTTCGTAGACGTACCAGGCCACGAACGCTTCCTCGGCAACATGCTTGCCGGGATCGGACCGGCGCCCGTGGTCTGCTTCGTGGTTGCCGCCGACGAGGGCTGGCAGGCGCAGTCCAGCGACCACCGGGACGCCGTCGCCGCGCTGGGCATTGAGTATGGCGTGGTGGTCCTCAGCCGGATTGACCGGGCGTCCGGGCGGCGCATCGATGACGTGCTCGCCCGGACCCGCAGAGAACTGGCCGGGACCGGTCTGCAGAACGCGCCCGCAGTTGCTGTGTCCGCCATTGAGGGCACCGGCCTGGGCGAATTGCGTGCCACGCTCGACGGCGTACTGGCCGGAGTGCCTTCACCCACCACCACGGGGCGGCTCCGGTTGTGGGTGGACCGCTCGTTCACCATCACCGGTTCCGGAACGGTGGTGACCGGAACACTGGCAGCAGGAACCCTGGTTCAGGGTGACCGGCTGCAGCTGCTCGGTCACGATGGTTCACGGCCCGTCGTGGTCCGCGGACTGCAAAGCCGCGACACGTCATACTCCTCGCTTGGCCCCATCAACCGGGTGGCGTTGAACCTGCGTGACGTCTCGGCCGCAGATGTCCACCGCGGGGACGCGCTGCTGACCCCCGGTGCGTGGCCCAGCACGGCCGTCCTGGGCATCCACCGCACTACCGGCGTGGCCTATACGGATGTGCCGGAGCAGCTCATGGTGCATGCGGGCACTGCGGCCGTACCAGCCCGGCTGCGTCCCTTTGGTCCCGACCACGCCCGGCTCGTCCTGGACAGGCAGCTGCCACTCGTTCTCGGGGACCGTCTGGTGCTGCGTGACCCCGGGAGCCGCTCGGTGCTGGGCGGCGCACAGATCCTCGACGCCGATCCACCGGCCTTGCGGCGGCGCGGCGACGGCATCCACTGGGCGGAGCGGCTGGCCGGCATGGACGCCGCCGGAGACGTGCTGGGTGAAGTGGCACGTCGAGGGGCGGTGCAGGAACAACACCTGCGGCGGCTAGGGCTGCTCTCCGCGCAAAAGGCCGAAGCTCCTCCCGGCGTTCGGGTTCTGGGTGATTGGTGGGTGCACGCTCCCGTCTTCGAGGCATGGCAGCACCGGCTGCGCACGGCAGTCCAGGCGCTGCAAGAGCGCGACCCCTTGGCCCCGGGCCTTTCCAGCGGTGCGGCACGTGATCTGCTCAAACTGCCCGATGACAGGCTCCTTGCCCCCGTCGTCCGCGATGCCGGCCTGGAAGAGGAGGGCGGCCACGTCCGGCTGCCAGACAGCCATGGCAACCTTGGTGCCGTTGGGTCGGCAGTCGCCGAGTTGGAGCGCAGGCTTACCGCGGACGCATTCCATGCCCCGGAAGCCGACGAGTTGGCCGCGCTGGGCTTGGGCGCGCGCGAGCTGGCTGCCGCCGAGCGCACCGGGCGCTTGCTGCGGTTGCGCGACGGGGTGGTGCTACTGCCGACGGCGCCGGCCCTGGCGATGCGTGAACTGGCCCGCTTGGAGCAGCCCTTCACGACGAGCCAGGCACGTCAGGCGCTCGGCACTACACGAAGGATCGCGGTGCCGCTGCTGGAATACCTCGACTCACGCGGCTGGACCCGGCGCCTGGACGCCGGCCACCGCATTGTGGCGCGTTGACCCGCCTGAATGGGAAGTCCTAATGGCGGATCACCCGCCGGATCGATGGCGAGTACGTGGCGCGGTCCACGGACCGTGAAATCCGGGTTCGCAGGATCCTCCCGTCCGAACACGTGCCCCGACTGCCTCCAGCTCAATCCGTGACACTACTGATCCAGCACCAGGCGCTCCCCCTGCAACGGGAAACGCAAATCATCATCGTGTTCATGGCGGCTTGCTCGTCCTCCGAGAGCAGGCTGTCCCGGTGGTCGATCTCGCCCCGCAGCACTGCCGTTTCGCAGGCCATTGACCCCTCCGATGCGGTTGAGTTGTTCAAGATGGGCGCCAGTTTCATACGGCACTGATTGAGCCCAGCCCTAATGAATACCGGCGCACCACATTGGCAGCCATGTGGGAACACCCCATCCAGCGACGGATCACCATGACCTACCGGCAGGGACCGGAGCATCAAGCCAAAGTTGCCCTGGACCACCGGCGCATCCTGGAAGCGCTCAAGACCAACGATCCCGACACCATAACCGAAGTGTTGCGCATCTGCCATGATCCGTCGGACATCAGGCCTGGCCCGCAGTAGGAGCCTACATTCAGGAACCGCGACAATACGCCGTCGTCGCACCCATCACCTCCGTGGCGTTGCTCTATGCGGCAAATCCATCTGCAATGTCGAGGACCTCGTCGAGGATAGCCAGGCCCGCCGTGGCATCCGCGACGCTGGTGTTGCACGGCGGGACCACATGGATACGGTTGAAGTTGGCAAAGGGCAGGAGCCCACGGGACTTACAGGCTGCGATGAGCTCATTCATTTCCGGACTGGACGAACCGTACGCGGCCAGCGGTTCGCGGGTTTCGCGGTCCTTCACCAGTTCGACCGCCCAGAAGACTCCCCTGCCCCTCACTTCGCCCACGGACCGGTGCCGCTCGGCGAAGCCGGCCAGTGCGGGGCCTATGACATCGTCACCCAGGGCCGCTGCGTGGTCCACCATGCCTTCGGACTCCATGGCATTGATGGTGGCAACAGCGGCCGCCGAGGCGAGCGGGTGGCCCGAATAGGTCAGCCCTCCCGGGTAGACCCGTTTGCCGAATGTGGCGGCGATCTCCGGACTAATGGCCACCCCGCCCAGAGGCACGTAGCCAGAGTTGACGCCCTTGGCAAACGTCATCAGGTCCGGGACCACGCCGAAGTGCTCCACCGCGAACCACTTCCCCGTCCGCCCAAAGCCGGTCATGACCTCATCCGCAATAAAAAGGATCCCGTACTTCGTGCACAGCTCCCGCACGCCCTGCATATAGCCGGGGGGCGGCACATAGATCCCGGCCGAGCCGGGGATGGACTCCAGGACCAGGGCCGCGATCGTGGCGGGTCCTTCAAAAGCAATGACCTGCTCGAGGTGTTCCAGGGCGCGCTGGCCCTCCTCCTCCTCGGTGGCGGAGTGGAAGCTGGTTCGGTACAGGTAGGGCGGGAAGAAATGGACGGTGCCCGTACTGGCGGTGTCGTTGGCCCAGCGCCGGGGGTCGCCGGTGATGTTGACGGCCAACTGCGTGCCGCCGTGGTAGGACCGGTAGGCGGAAAGAACCTTGGTACGGCCGGTGTGCAGCCGGGCCATGCGCACTGCGTGCTCGTTGGCGTCGGCGCCGCCATTGGTGAAGAATATTTTGTCCAGCTCGCCCGGGGTGCGCTCGGTGATGAGGCGTGCGGCTTCGGACCGGGCCTCGTTGGCATAGCTCGGGGCGATGGTGCACAGCTTCGCGGCCTGTGCTGCGATGGCCGCCACCACGCTTGGGTGCTGGTGGCCGATATTAGTGTTCACCAACTGTGAGGAGAAATCGAGGTACTTGTTCCCCTCCCCGTCCCACACCCAGGATCCCTGGGCGGCCGAGACGACCATCGGGTCCAGCAGGTCCTGGGCGGACCAGGAATGGAAAACGTGTTTACGATCGAGCCCGTACGCCCGCTTTGCGGCGGCAGTGTCGATGGCAGGGGACGCGTCCGCCTCGGCGCGCGGTCCGTTGTCAATGATGGAAGTCATGTCCGATTCCTTCTTCTGAAATTGTCCAACAGTGAGGTAGTCAGGCGTTCTGCGGGAAGCCGAGGTTGATGCCGCCGTGGCTGGGGTCCGCCCAGCGGGTGGTGACGGCCTTGCCGCGGGTGAAGAAGCTGACGCCCTCGGAGCCGTGGGCGTGGGTGTCACCGAAGAGCGAGTTCTTCCACCCTCCGAAGGAGTAGTAGGCCATCGGGACGGGCACGGGGACATTGATGCCCACCATGCCAACCTCCACCTCGTTTTCGAAGCGGCGGGCCGCACCGCCATCGTTGGTGAAGACTGCTGTGCCGTTGCCGTAGGGATTGGCGTTGATGATGGCAAGGGCTCGGTCAAAGCTGTCCACGCGCAGCACGGACAGAACCGGACCGAAGATTTCGTCCCTGTAGATGGACATGTCCGTGGTGACATTGTCGAACAGGGTGGGGCCGACGAAGAAGCCATCGCCCTCGGCATCGGCAGCGACGTTGCGGCCGTCCACGACGAGGGTGGCGCCCGCCGCTTCGCCGGCATCAACGTATCCAGCCACTTTGTCGCGGTGCTGGGCGGTGACCAGCGGGCCCATGTCACAGCCACGCAGGCCGTCGCCGGTGCGCAGGACGTTGGCACGCTCGGCGATCTTCGCAACCAGCTCGTCGGCGATGCCGCCCACGGCCAACAGCGCTGAAATAGCCATGCACCGCTCGCCGGCTGACCCGAAGCCGGCGTTGATGGCGGCGTCGGCGGCCAGATCAAGGTCGGCATCGGGAAGGACGATCATGTGGTTCTTCGCGCCGCCCAGGGCCTGGACGCGCTTGCCGTTGGCTGTGGCTGTTTCGTAGACGTACTTGGCGATGGGGGTGGAGCCGACGAAGGAGACAGCCTTGATGTCGGGGTGGGTCAGCAGAGTATCCACTGCCACCTTGTCTCCGTGCAGGACATTGAAGACACCGTCCGGCAGTCCGGCTTCCTTCCACAGTTCCGCCATCCAGTTGGCGGCCGTGGGCACTTTCTCGCTCGGCTTGAGGATAACGGTGTTGCCGGCTGCGATGGCCAGGGGGAAGAACCACATGGGCACCATGGCCGGGAAGTTGAACGGGCTGATGATGGCCACCGGGCCCAGGGACTGGCGTACCGAGTGGATGTCCACCTTCGTCGAGGCGTTCTCCGTATAGCTGCCCTTGATCAGGTGCGGCATGCCGCAGGCGAACTCCACGACTTCCTGGCCGCGGCTGACCTCACCCAAGGCGTCGTCGAGAACTTTGCCGTGTTCGGAGGTGATGATGGCGGCGAGTTCATCCTTGCGGGCGTTCAGCAGCTCGCGGAACGAGAACAGGATCTGGGTGCGCCGGGTGAGGGACATATCGCGCCAGGCCGGGAACGCTGCCTTGGCCGCCGCGACGGCGGCGTTGCCGTCCTCAGTGCTCGCCAGGGCCACCTCAGCTGTGGCCTTGCCCGTAGCTGGGTTGGTGACCGGGGCGGTGCGTCCCCCGCCCGGGAAGTAGCCGCCGTTGATCCAGTGCTCAATGATTTTCAAGGTTTCTCCTGTGTTGTAGTGATTGCTCCAAGTCTCTCGGCTAGCCAACAACTCCATAATTGGCAGGATGTAAGAGTGTTTGGTGTTTGTCTTACACTTTGTAAATGTTGCCGACGCTCCGCTCCATCCTCGACCTCTCGGTAGTGCGCGACGCCTTACCGTCCGTTCTGGGCGGCGAGGCCGCCCTGGACACCCACGTGCGCTGGGTTCATGTGAGTGAACTGCTCGACGTCACTGGCCTGCTTTCAGGCGGCGAGCTGGTGCTGACCACGGGACTGGAGCTGGAAAAGGAACCCGGAGACACTGCGTCTTACATCCGCTCGCTGGAACAGGCAGGTGCAGCAGGACTCATCGTCGAGTTGGCCGGTCCACGTCCCCGCAGCCTTACGGCCCTGCGGAGGGCCGCCCAACAGTCGCTGCTGCCGGTCATCACACTTGAGCGCCGGGTGCGCTTCGTGACAATCACGGAGACCGTGCACCGCATGATCGTCGCCGAACAGCTGGACCGGGTAGAACGTGCCCGCGACGTCCACGAAGCCTTCACAATGCTGAGCCTGGAGAGCGCCGGGACGCAGCAGGTGGTGGAGCAGGCGGCGGCGATGATAGGGGCCCCCGTCGTCCTCGAAGACTTGCAGCATCTTGTGCTCGCCTACTCCGCCGACCGTGTGGCCACCGTCGAACTGCTCAACGACTGGGAACGGCGCTCCCGCACCACCCCCTCCTCCAGCCGGACTGGACGTACCGGCCCCGAGCGGTGGCTGCAGGTCCCTGTCGGCGTGCGGAGCCAGCTTTGGGGCCGTCTGGTGGTCCCTACCGCTGCGGGAGATGACGGCATGGCCGCCATGATCCTGGAGCGTGCCGCCCAAACCCTTGCCATCAACCGTCTGGCCGAACGTGACCAACGCGAACTCTCCCACCAGGCACAGGCAGGCCTGCTCAACATTCTTCGCAACCCCCGCGGACTCAGTGAAGCAGAAGCCCTGGCCCGTGCTGGATCGCTCGGACTTAAGCGCGCCCCGTTCTACCTCCCCGTGGTCTTCCGCGCATTGCCTCGCGCCAACGCCGCCCCAGCGACTCTGCCCGTGGCCGATGATCCGCTCGCGGGCCAACAGGAAGAGCGCGAGCTGATCGAACTGCTGGCCCGGACACTGAAATCCATGTCCGGCAGCGCCCTGACTGCGAGCATTCAATCCGGCGCCGTCGGCATGGTCCTGGCCCTTCCCGCCAAACAGCTCGAGGACGCCACCTTGGAACGGTTGGCAGACTCACTGACCGCGAACGCCCGCGAGGGATCCGCCGCCTGGAGATTCGGCGTGGGGCACCTCCGGGGAACCCTGCTGGAAGCTGCAGGGGGGATCGACGAGGCAGCGCATGTGGCGGAAACGGCCGCCACACTCCGTGGGCCTGGACGGCCGTTCTACCGCGCTACGGACGTACGGCTCCGGGGACTGCTGGCCTTGCTGCGCAACGATCCGCGCGTCCAGCAGTTCGCCGAATCAGAACTTGCCGGCATCCTCGACGCCGAGGCCCAGGGCCGGGCCGGACTGCTGGACCTGCTCGGCCTTTACCTCGAGTCCGGCGGCAACAAGGCTGAGCTGGCCCGCACCGGATACCTCAGCCGGCCCACCCTGTACGCCAGGCTCGCGAAGCTGGAGGAGCTGCTGGCCGTCGACCTGGCCGACGCCGAATCCCGCACGTCCCTGCACGTTGCCCTGCTGCTGCACCGCCTGCGAGGGGAATCACCGTAGGTGACATCCTGGACCCATGTCCAAGCCCTTTACGCTGACCCAGCTGCGCTACTTCGCCGTCGTCGCTGAGCTTAAAAACATGACTGCCATGCCGATCCTCTCTACGTATCCGCCCGGGGCTTGGGAACCTCGGTGGTGGGTGATTTGAATGTCGGCGTCTTCGCACCGCTGGCGCCGTTCAGGCTACCCACCATCCTGCAACCTTCGAGGCTGAGCATCCCGGCGTGGAGCTCTCCTTTATGGAGGCCGACCCGGCCGAACTCCGGGCCGCCCTGCTGGAGGGCCGGTGCGACACCGCACTCACGTACGGCCTAGGCATGGGGGGCGCGGCTTCATCCGCCAGGTGCTTGAACGAGTGCCCCCGCATGTACTTGTGCATGCCGGACGCCCGGTCGCGTCGCGTCCCGGCCAGCAAGTCGCTATGAGGGAGCTCGACGCGAACCCTCCGTGGTGCTCGACCTCCCGCATAGCCGGGAGCACAGCAACGGACAGCATAGCGGAACACAATCCCCACCAAGGGAATTGCGAGAATGGAAAGGAACGGCCAGGAGGATGGCGACGTCCAGCGCTTCGGACCCACTTGCTTCGACCGTCCCCCGGGCTACAGGGCAGAGCGGGCCCATTCGCGGCGATTTCCCAGCCTGCATAGTGGCAATTTCCCAGCGTACGGGTGACAGTAGTGGGATGACGTGGATGCGGATCGCGACGGCGGTCCTGGCGGCCGGGATGGCGGGCGGGATGCTGACCGGGTGCGGGAGTGGTAGCAAGGAAACCACCGCGCCTGCACCAACAACCCCGCCACCCGCGTCCGCCCCGAGCAGCACCCGCTCGCAGAACCCGGCTACTTTAACAAAAACCCCGCCCAACGCCTCCGCCCCGAGCAGCCCCGGATCGCGGGCCTCCGCCGGTCGCACGACGCCGCACGCTTCGGGGCCGGTGCCGGTGCCGCAGCCGAGTCACGTGGTTATCGTGGTCGAGGAGAACCACTCCTTCCGCACCATCATCGGCAACCCGGATGCCCCGTACATGAACTCGCTGGCAACCCAGGGTGCGTTGCTGACAGACTCCACCGCGGTAACGCACCCCAGCGAGCCGAACTATCTGGCGCTCTTCTCCGGATCCGCCCAGGGCGTCACCGACGACTCCTGCCCGCACAGCTTCCCTGGCGACAACCTCGGAGCCCAGCTCGCCGCGGCCGGGAAGTCATTCGGGGGCTACTCCGAGGGACTCCCATCCACCGGATACCTCGGCTGCACCGCGGGCAATTACGCCCGCAGGCACAGCCCATGGACAAACTTCACCACCGTACCCGCCTCCGCCAGTCTGCCCTTCAGCGCATTCCCGCAGGACTACAACGCGCTGCCAACCGTCTCGATCGTCATACCGAACCTGGTCAACGACATGCACGACGGAACGGTCCCGGCCGCGGACACCTGGCTGCACGAGAACCTCGACGGCTACGCCCAATGGGCCAAGACGCATAACAGCCTGCTTGTCCTCACCTGGGACGAGGCCGACAACAGCACCGGCAACCAGGTCACCACCATCCTCACCGGAGCGTCCGTGACCCCGGGCCGCTACAGTGAACCGGTCAACCACTACCGGGTACTGCGCACGATCGAGTCCGCCTTCGGGCTTCCGCCGCTCGGCCACGCCGCCGACACCCAGCCAATCGCCGACATCTGGCACTAACGCCCGGCAACCTTGTGCCCGCTGACGCTCAAGTAGCCTTGTTTTCGAAGTGGTCGGCCGGTTGCGACGCTGTCCATCACGAGGGGTAGCTCAGGATGCCTCATTGCCAGGCGTGCCGTTGAACCGTCCACCGTTTCAGCCAGTCCGCGCGGCGTACGGTGAGCGCGTATCCGGCGCCGATGGCCAGCACGGAGCCCAGCCAGCCCAGTCCAAGGAACAATTGCACCAGCCGGTCCCGGCTTTCCGACGGCTGCAGGTTCTGGCCCGCCACCACGACGGTGTCCCCGGTGTCCCCGGTGTCCCCGGCGGCTCTGGCGGCTCTGGCGACGACCGCATAACGGACCCCCGGCTGCGGTTGCCAGGTCGCCCTGTCCTGCCCCGTGCGCAGGGCAGAATCTATCACGCCATCTGGCAGCCGGGGGACGCTGCCCGCCAGTGTCCCGGTGCCGACTATAGGCGTGCCGTCGCCGTGGTACACGTTGACGAAAGTTCCGGGACCCTGCGCCAGGTCTACCGGTATGGCACCGGCGAGGACCTGCGGATCCGGTGAGTTGAGCCGGGACAGCGCAAGGGCAGCCGGAACGTCGTCGTCGGCCTGCCGGCCCAGCTGCTGCAGGGAGGCGTATACGCTTCCAAAGAGCAGGGTGACGACCACGAGGCCCACCATCCAGGGGATAAGCCGTTTCATGTCCTCGACTATAGGCCCGGGCCTGCCCTCCGGCCTTAGACCCAGGGATGAATCCGCGGCCCAACCTCCATGGCATGCGCCATGATCGCGCGGCGGCAAGTGTCCACGCTAATCCTCGTGGACCGCAAGGCCCTCGCCGACCAATGGCGCGCCCGGATCAAAGATCACCTGCAAATCGAATGCGGCCAAATCGGTGGAGGCCGGTCGAAAACCACAGGACGGATAGACGTTGCCCTCCTGCCCACACTGGCCAGACGCACCAACGTGGCCGAACTGACCGCACGGTACGGCTTCGTCATCGTCGACGAATGCCACCACGTTCCAGCAGCGGCCTTCACCCACGCCAAATCAAAATCGGCAGTCAGGGGAAGCAAATGACGGGGGCTGCCACAGTGGACGTCCTGCTTTGGCGCAGTCATGCATTCGCCGGCGTTCGCCCCGATGAACAGGCATGAATCGTCAATAAGGGATGCGGGGCGAACCACGGCAACCTCACGAAGCGGCAGACCAGAGATCAAAAAATCTCCAAATCATGCTGCCGACGGCCATTCCCACGGTTAAGGGGCGTACATCCAAACCGGGAGAACCCGGCCCAGGAACGGGATCAAATTGACCGTCGAGAGACTCGACACAGGAGAACCCTGAGTCCATAAATATGTCCAGGTCAGCGCCGCCAGCTGGGCCTTGTGTCAACGCTTGTACATTTGGTACACGCTTCCTAGCCCGACCTACGCTCCGGCCAGCGGAAACACTGTGCCCGAGGTGGGACTCGAACTGCATTCCAGGCCTTGTGAATGAGGACGACTTCCGAAAACATAGGCAATCCGAGCAAATTCGGGCGGTGTACGGCTCAGTCCGAAGCCAAATGTGTTGGCACTGTCAACACGCCATAAATCCCTCATCACGCAGCGACACCAACCAACCGCCGTACCCCAGCCCGGGTGTGCAGCGGACGAACTACTTTCCACTTGGAAGCGTCGTCTCCGGGAGGCTAAATCAAGCGATACCCAGCCGCGCCCGGCTCTTCGACGCCGGCCCGGCTTAGCCCGTCTTCAGCTTGCTGAGAAGTGCGGCACGCACGGCGGGATTATCATGCCAGAGACGCAACGAGCCCGCGAATTCCGCCCGCCGATATGGACTATCGCATCACCGTCCTCGAGGATCCCTGTGCCGACCCCGATACTGAGGTTCACCATGTCCTTATGGATAAGGTCTTCCCGAGACAAGCCGTTGTCACGTCGACTGATGCCTGGATAGTGTGACTCGCAGCGATAAATGACATGGTTTTGGCAGCGCTATTTGGCCGTAGTTTACGGGTGGTAGCCCCTGTCGCGGACCCGTCTACAGGTTCTTCATGAGGCGCTCGACGCGTGGTTTGACCTCGGTGGCCAGCAGGGTGATTGATTCCAGAAAGTGTTCGTGGGGCAGGCCGCCGATGTCCATTTGCAGGAAGTGCCGCATTTGTCCCAGGTGCCTGTAGAGGTCCACGATGCGTTCGGCGATTTCGTCGGGGTCGCCGACGTAGTAGGCCCGAGGCGCTTCCACCAGAGCATCGAAGTGGCTTTTCTCCGGGGCGGGCCAGCCGCGCAGTTTGCCCATCTCGATGTTGAGATTGTGCCATCCGGGGTAGAAGCGTTCCATCGCTTCCTTTTTGGTCGGGGCGATCAGGCCGAAGGCACCGACGGAGATCTTGATGTGCTCTCCGCTGTGCCCGGCGTGGGCGGCGGATGACCGGTACAGCTTCGCCAATGGAGCGAACCTGGACGGGGTGCCGCCGATGATGCCGTAGGAGACGGGCAGTCCCAGCTTTCCGGCTCGAGCTGACGAGGGTGCGCTGCCGCCAGTTCCCAGCCAGATGGGCAGCCGGCCGTGGACGGGACGGGGAACCACCGCAAGGTCAGTCAGCGCTGGCCGGACCATCCCGGCCCAGCTGACGCGGGCGGTGTCATTGTTGGCGTTGTTGATGCTCATCAGGAGGTCCAGCTTTTCCGCGTAGGGCTGGTCGTAGTCCTGACGCTCATACCCGAAAAGGGGGTAAGACTCGGCGGAGGAGCCTCGGCCGGCAGTGACTTCCACCCGGCCTCCGCCGGAGACCGCGTCGGCTATGGCGAACTGCTGGAATACCCGGACCGGGTCGTCGGTGCTGAGCACGCTCACGGAGCTGCCGAGGATGATTTGTTTGGTCGCTCCTGCGGCGGCTGCGACCATGGCCCCCGGGGAGGAGGCCGGCATGTCAGCGGTGTGGTGTTCGCCGACGCCGAAGTAGTCCAGGCCGGTCCGGTCGGCTAGGACGATGGCCTCGTGCAGGTTGCTGATTGCCTCCGCGGTGGGGCGGAGGCTCCCGTCGGGGTTGCGCTGTGTGTCGCCGAAGCTGTAGACGCCGAGTTCCATGGAGCTTCCTTAGGCCGGTGATCCGGCGGCGGCCGGCAGAATGAGGCCGGTGGCGTTCTTGCAGGCAGCGTCGAAGCGTTTGGCGACGTCGGCCCAGTTCACGATGTTCCAGAACGCCTTGACGTAGTCGGCCTTGACGTTGACGTAGTCCAGGTAGAAGGCGTGCTCCCACATGTCCAGCATCAGCAGGCGGGTGGTGCCCAGCGCCGTGTTGCCCTGCTGGTCGTAGAGCTGTTCGATGACCAGGTTTCCGCCGATTGGCTCGTAGGCCAGGAAGCCCCAGCCGGAGCCCTGGAGGCCCAGTGCCGCCGCGGAGAACTGCGCACGGAAAGCGTCGAAGTAACCGAAGGCGTCATCGATGGCCGCTGCCAGTTCGCCTTCGGGCTTGTCGCCGCAATCCGGGGAGAGGTTGTTCCAGAAGACGGAGTGGTTGACGTGTCCGCCGGTGTGGAACACGAGGTCCTTGGACAGCCGGTTGATGTTGGCGAAGTCGTCCTTCTCGCGGGCTTCGGCCAGCTGGGCGAGGGCGTTGTTGGCGCCGGCCACGTAGGTGGCATGGTGCTTGCTGTGGTGCAGCTCCATGATCCTCGCCGAGACGTGGGGCTCCAGCGCGGCGTAGTCGTAGTCAAGTTCGGGCAGTACGTAGGTGGCCATGTTTTCTTCCTTACCGTTTAGAACGTGGAGGCTTACCGTTTAGAACGTGGAGGAATGATGGGTGAGTGAACGCTGGCCTATTTGCCGGCCAGGAGGCGCTCGACGCGCGGTTTGACCTCGGTGGCGAGCAGCCTGATTGATTCCAGGAAGTGCTCCTGGGGCAGGCCGCCGATGTCCATCTGCAGGAAGTGCCGCATGTGTCCCATGTGCCCGTGCAGGTCCGCGATGCGTGAGGCGACTTCGTCCGGGTCTCCGACGTAGTACGCGCCGGGGAAGTCCGCCTGTGCCAGGAACTGGCGCTTGTCCGGTGCGGGCCAGCCTCGGAGTTTGCCCATTTCGATGTTGAGGTTGTACCAGCCGGGGTAGAAGCGTTCCAGCGCTTCTTTCTTCGTGGAGGCGATGAGTCCGAGGGTTGCCACGGAGACCTTGATGTTCCCGCCGGTGTGTCCTGCCTGTGCGGCCGTCTGCCGGTAGAGCTCGGCGAGCGGGGCGAACCTGGCGGGGGCTCCGCCGAGGATGCCATACGAGATAGGCAGTCCGAGCTTGCCGGCGCGGACCGAGGACGGGGCGCTGCCCCCGGTTGCGAGCCAGAGGGGCAGGCTGCCGTTGACCGGGCGGGGCACGACGGCCAGGTCGTGAAGGGCAGGGCGGACGGTTCCGGACCAGGTGATGTTTTCGGTTTTGCTGTTGTTAATGGTCATCAGCAGGTCGAGTTTTTCGGCGTAGAGCCGGTCGTAGTCGTTCAGGTCGTAGCCGAAGAGCGGGAACGTCTCCACCGAGGATCCGCGGCCGGCGGTGATTTCCACCCTCCCGCCGCCGGAGACGGCGTCGGCGGTGGCGAACTGCTGGAACACCCGGACCGGGTCGTCGGTGCTGATGATGCTCGCGCCGCTGCCGAGCTTGATCTGCTTCGTTGCCACCGCCGCTGCCGCGATCACAGCACCCGGGGAAGACGCGGGCATATCGAGGGTGTGGTGCTCTCCCACGCCGAAGTAATCCAGCCCGGTCTGGTCGGCCAGGACGATGGCCTCGTGGAGGTTGCTGATGGCCTCCGCGGTGGGCCGAAGGCTTCCGTCGGGGTTGCGTTGGGTGTCGCCGAAACTGTAGGCGCCGAGTTCCATGATGTTCTCCTGAGGGCAGTGCAGTGCTGTGTGGTTGTTGAATGCAGGGGTTCAGGCCCGGGCGGGTTCGCGGTCCGCGGCGAGGATTGCCCGCAGCTGTGTTGCCGAGTGGCTGCCGTTAAAGATCTCGGTGCCGGGCTGGAAGGCCCGTCCGGATTCGAGCGGACCCGCGTCCACCGTGTCGTAGCCAAGGCGATCAATGAAGCCCGCCACGAGGGCCTTCGCATCGTTATCGCCGCCAGCAAGGGCCAGAGCACGCCGGTCTTCAGAACCCTGCAGCCTGCCGTCCACTTCAAGGTCGTGGTACCCGATGTGATTGAGAGTCTTCACGACGTCCGAACCGGAAAGGTAGGCCTGAACGATTTCGCTGCTCGTCCTGTCATCGTTCTCGAAGTCGTCGATCTCCCCGTCGATGGGCGCCCAGTAGTTCATCGCGTCGATGACCGTCCTGCCGGCCAGAAGATCCGGGTCGAGCGTGCGGTACTTGTGCAGCGGTACAGCCACGACGACGATGTCCGCCGCCGCCGCTTCGGCGGCCGTGACGGCCACCGCGCCGGGGGTGATGATCTCCACCAGCAGCGCGATTTCGTCTGCCGGCTTTGAGGTTGCGATCTTCACGTCGTAGCCGGCTTTGAGAGCCTGGCGGGCGACGGCGGTTCCGACCCGGCCGGCCCCGAGAATTCCAATCGTCCGGGCATCTGCCGCCCGGTGCTGCGGAACGCTCATACTGCTGGTCCTCCCTGAATCAATATATGTTGTTACACAGACTATATTCCTAACAGAATATCTGCGCAACTTCATGTATCCCGGTATGATGTGGTTATGACCGAAAGCACACAGACCCGCCCCGGCAACACGACGGCAGCCGTTCCGGGCGACCTGGGATGGCATCTGGGAATGGTGTTGCGCGGCTACCAGACCCGCTTCGAGGCCGCTGTTGCCGAGATGCCGGCCGGCATCCGGGGCTTCCAGGTGCTCTCCTCCGTGGTGCACAAGGATCCGCCGAACCAGCAGGCCCTTGGGGCGCATCTGGCCATCGACAGGACCGTCCTGACCTACCTGCTGGACACGCTGGTGGATGCCGGCCTCGTCGAACGAATCCCCGACCCGGCCGACCGCCGGGCCAGGAAAATCATCGCCACCGAAAGCGGACGGCACATGCTCGCCGCCTACGAGGACCGCGTCGCCGCTGCGGAAGCGGACCTTCTGGCCGGGCTGGAAGAGGACGACGCCAACGTCCTTGGCATCCTGATCAGTCGGCTGGCAAAAAATGTCCACCGCACCCAGCCCGGGACAAGCCCCTGCGAAGCGATGGACAACCTCTAAACCGGGAAACCTCTAAAACCCTCAAGCCTGACCTGGCCGCCCAACACATACCGCCCATCGCTTCGCACCTCTCCCTACTTCCCAATGCCCAGACTGTCAGTTCCGGCGACAAGATAAGCATCGACTGGGTGAGCGATGGTGGAAATATGACCTCGGTCCATTGGCTTGCAACGTTTGCCGCGCCCGCAAACGCGCCGGAGCGTGCACCTGGACGTCGCAGCGGGATACAGAGGCCACTAAATCCGCCCTCCTGGCATCCACCGACTTGTGCTTTTTCCCGCTCGGGGGCGGGACGGGCATTCGCCTCACAACCTCCGCGGATCCGGTCAGGCCAGCCAGCGCCTCCAGCGTGACTGCTCCGGTTCGGGTGTCGGTTCCGGTTCCGGTTCCTCGCCCAAGGCCAGCGCGGCCTCGACGAGGTCGTCCGCGGTGAGGGTCATGACGGCCTCACGATCGAGCGCGTCGAGACTTTGTTCCTCGTCGAGCGACAGCCGCAGCGCCTGGCGGTTGAGCGCCTGCTCAAACAGCGTGCGGGCGAACCGTGCGTTGCCCGAGTCCTCGCCCGCGTGGAGCCCCGTGAAGATGCGCCGCAGCATCTGGTCCGCCCCCGGCTCCAGCGTGTACTCGTGCTGGGCTAGCATCTGGTGGAAGATCGTCTGGAGTGCGTCGACGGAGTAGTCGGGGAACGTGATCTCGCGGGCGAACCGGGAGCGCAGTCCAGGGTTCGAGAGCAGGAAGGCCTCCATCAGCCGCGGGTACCCGGCCACGATCACGACGAGGCGGTGTCGGTGGTCCTCCATCCGCTTGAGCAGGACCTCGATCGCCTCGGGGCCGAAGTCCGCCCGGCCGTCCTCCGGGGCCAGCGCGTACGCCTCGTCGATGAACAGGACGCCGTCCAGCGCCCGCCGGATCACCCGGTCCGTCTTGATGGCGGTAGCGCCGACGTACTGCCCCACCAGGCCCGAACGGTCGACCTCGACCAGGTGGCCTTTCTGCAGCAGACCGACCGCGCGGTACATCTCGGCCAGGAGCCGCGCCACGGTGGTCTTGCCCGTGCCCGGGTTTCCGAGGAACACCAGATGCTGTGACGTGGCCACCTCCGGCAGGCCGTGCGCCTTACGGCGGGCCTGGACCTGGAGCAGTGCGACCAAGGCCCGCACTTGTTCCTTCACGGTCCCCAGTCCGACCAGCGCGTCGAGCTCGGCCTGCACCTCCGACAGCGGCCGGCCCGGCCCGGGCCTCCCACCCATGAGTTCGCCGACCAGGTCGTCGACGCGCTCCGAACCGGGCAGTCTGAGTTGATCGGCCAGATGGCCGATGGTGCCGAACAGGTCGTCGAGCGGATTGCGGCTGGCAGCCATGCATCCACTGTAGTACTCGATCCCGACCAGGCGGGGATCGGCCCCACCAGTACTCCCTTTTGGTCATAGTATTCACGCAGTACAGGCAGTCTCCGCGTACTTCCAGAACACGGCCATCCGCGATCTGAATGGCATCGCTATGGAGGGCACGGTCGTCCGGCCCGACGGCGATGGGCCCTTCCCGGCAGTGGTCCAGGCGCATAATCGGAAGGCAGGTAACCGATCGAGCCCCGGATCGCCCGGGTGGACGAAAGGAACGACGCCATGGCAGCCAACAGGGTCAAACGCGTGGTCGTAATGGTGCAGGAAAACCACACGACCGACAACTACTTCCGCGGCCTCGGGCCGTACGGGGCCAACGTCGCTACGGACTGGCCGGCCCAGGCTAACCCGCCGGCGGCGGACCAGCCGCACGACCGGCGCGCCTATTACAACTGGCTAACCGGGGCCCACAAGGCCACCCGGACCCA